>DATGVF010000059.1:0-15572 GCA_035300645.1 bacterium | reverse complement strand
TGATGTACGAGGGAATCGCCACCGGGCCGAACGCGACCCGCAACCGGCTGGACCTGGTGGCCGAAGCCACCCTCCGGGCGATCGAGCAGTACCTGCGCGCCCAGGGCCTGTTCGTGTTGGATGGCGTCACCACACAAACGGTGGGCACGCGGGAGGTCGCGGTCGTCGTCGTTTCCTTGGCAGGACGGGACGAAGAGACACTTTCGGGATCGTCGCTCGTGCGTGAAGACCCGCGAGAAGCTGTCGTCCGTGCCGTCCTCAACGCGACGAATCGCCCGGTGTCGTGGCTCCTCGGTCGCTAGAAGAGTTCGCACGATCACCGCACCGCCCCGACCCACGCGACTTCTGTTCTGGAGCCCGTAGGCTCGCCCTCTAGCTTCGGTAGTGCCACTTGCCTGACCCCGGTATAATGTTCTTGTTATGGCGAACATCCTGGCGCGGCTGTGGGGCGATACCACGAGCCGCGACCTGCAGCGACTACAGCCTCTGGTTGAAGCGGCGACCGCCCTTGAGCCGGATCTTACCCCCCTGTCAGACCAGGCCCTAGCCGGCAAGACGGAGGAGTTCAAGGAACGTCTCGCGGGTGGCGAAACCCTGGACGATCTCTTGCCTGAGGCATTTGCAGTCGTCCGAGAGGCAGCGCGCCGCACGATTGGCCTCCGTCACTTTGACGTGCAACTGCTCGGGGGGGCGGTTCTGCACCAGGGCAAGATTACCGAGATGCGCACGGGCGAGGGCAAAACGCTCGTCGCCACATTGCCCATCTACCTCAACGCCCTCGCTGGCCATGGCGTGCACCTGGTCACCGTGAACGACTACCTGGCCCGGCGGGATGCGGGCTGGATGGGCCCGGTCTACCAGTTCTTGGGCTTGTCGGTGGCCATGATCGCGCACGAGTTCAGCGGACTCTACGATCCCGCGTTCCACGACCCCCAGGCGCACGCCGATGACCGCCTCAACCACTTCCGGCCGGTCGCGCGCAAGGAAGCCTACCAGGCGGACATCACCTATGGGACCGTGAGCGAATTTGGCTTTGACTACTTGCGCGACAACATGGCGGTGCGTCCGGAGGACCTAGTCCAGCGCGACCTGAGTTTCGCGATCGTCGACGAGGTGGACTTCATCCTTATTGATGAGGCCCGTACCCCGCTGATCATCTCTGGGATGGTGGATTCTTCCACCCGCGCCTATCATGACTTCGCTCGCGTGATCGAACGCCTCGTGGCCACCCGCGACTACACCGTGGACGAAAAGCTGAAGACCGCGGTGCTGACCGAGGATGGGATGAGTCGGGTTGAGCATCTCGTGGGTGTCGCCAATCTAGCCGACATCGAGCACGTGAACCTCATGCACCACGTGCAGCAGGCCTTGCGTGCCCACGCCTGTTTCAGGAAGGATGTCGACTACGTCGTAAAGGACGGCCAGGTGATCATCGTAGACGAGTTCACCGGTCGTCTCATGCTCGGGCGACGCTACTCCGACGGGTTGCACCAGGCCATCGAGGCCAAGGAGAACGTGCGCATCGAGCATGAGAGCCAGACGCTCGCGTCGATCACGATCCAAAACTACTTCCGCATGTACACCAAGCTCGCGGGGATGACCGGAACGGCCAAGACCGAAGAAGAAGAACTTCAGAAAATCTACAATCTGCCCGTCGCCGTGATCCCGACGCACAAGCCCATGGTGCGTGAGGACCTGGCCGATCTGGTGTATAAGACCGAGCGGGCGAAACTGCGTGCTGTGGTGGCGGAGATCGAAGAGTGGCACAAGAAGGGTCGCCCGATGCTCGTGGGGACGCGCAGCATCGAGAAAAATGAGCAACTCGGCGAGATGCTCCGCCGTCGAGGCGTCCCGCATGAGGTCCTCAATGCCAAGCAGCACGAGCGCGAGGCGGAGATCATCGCCCAGGCCGGGCGGCTGCGCGCGGTGACGATCGCGACGAACATGGCCGGCCGCGGAGTGGATATCATCCTGGGCGGCAACCCTCCCGATTCCGCCGAGGCCGCAAAAGTGCGCGGCCTGGGGGGACTGCACATCATCGGTACCGAGCGCCACGAGGCGCGGCGGATCGACAATCAGTTGCGCGGCCGGTCCGGTCGGCAGGGGGACCCCGGGTCATCGCGCTTTTACGTCGGGCTGGATGATGAGCTCATGCGTCTGTTCGCGGGCCAACGCGTGGCCGCGATCATGGACAAACTGGGCATCGATGAGGATACGCCGATTGAGCACTCGCTGGTGACCCGCCAGATTGAGAACGCCCAAAAGAAGGTCGAACAGTACCACTTCGATGTCCGCAAGCACGTCTTAGAATACGATGACGTCTCCAACGCCCAACGGAAGGTCATCTACGGCGAGCGGCGCAAGGTGCTTTTTGGGGAGCAGCTGCGCGAGAACATCGCTGACATGATTGAACGGCTGCTCGGCACGTTGGTGGATGCCCACTGCGCCCCCGACGCGCGGCCGGAGGATTGGGACCTCGCCGGCTTACAGGAGGCGGTGGCGCGGTTGATTCCCGCATTGGGGGCGACCGAGCTACCTGATGCGGACCGGCCCGATGCGTTGAAGGAGGCGCTCGTGGCTGCCGCGCTAGAGGCGTACGAGGCGAAGGAGCGCGAGATCGGCGCCGATCAACTGCGCGAGGTCGAGCGCCTCGTTTTGCTGCAGACGATCGACCGAAAGTGGATTGATCACCTTTACGCGATGGAGTCCTTGCGAGAGGGGATCGGCCTGCGGGCGTATGCGCAGGTTAGCCCACTCATCGAGTACCAGCGCGAGGGCTACGAGATGTTCTCGCAGATGTTGGCGGAGATTCAAGAAGAGGCCGTCCAGGTGCTCTTTCGGTTACAGGTCGACCCCGGGGCACAACTCGCCCCGCGCCCCATCGCCCGTGGCCTTGGGGGCCAGCGGCCAGCGGTGACCGGTGGGCCCCGCAACGAGCCAGCGCGCGCGCCGGTTGCCGTGGCAGAAGACGCAAAGCGAAAACCGGGCCGGAACGACCCGTGCTGGTGCGGCAGCGGGAAGAAGTACAAGAAGTGTCACGGCAAGGACGAATAGCCGCCTTCGTCCACACCCCCAATACAACTCCGGGGAGACTTATCGGGTTAGCCCTCGCGATCCTCAGCGGTTTTCTCATTGCTGCGGCGTTTCCTCCCTTTGATGTAGGCTGGCTGGCCTGGGTCGCTCTTGCTCCCCTCGTGCTGGCGATCCACGCCCGTCCGCTCCCGCAGGCCTTCGGTTTGGGGTTTGTCGCAGGGGCCGTTGCGTTTGGCATCATTCTGGCGTGGGTTCGAATCTTCGGTCTGCTCCCCTGGGTGTTCTTGACGGCGTACATGGCGCTCTTCCCCGCGGCATTTGCCGCTGTGAGTCGGTGGGTAATCCCCGGACGTCGGGCGTGGCAGTGGGTGTGGGTGGCGGCGGCCGCGTGGACTGCGCTAGAGTATCTGCGCTCGGTCGGCGTCACCGGCTTTCCCTGGGCTTCCCTCGGGGTGAGCCAATACCGGTTCGCATCCGTCATTCAGATCGCCCGGTACACCGGGGTGTACGGGGTCTCGTTCCTGGCGGCACTAGTCGGCTGCGCCTTCGCTGCCGTCGTTTTGGTGCGGCGTCCGGCTCCCATTCTTCTGCCCGCAGGCTTACTTGTCGTTGCAGTGGCCTGGGGGGGCCCACACGCCCGCGCTGTCCCGACAGGCACGATCACCGTGGCCGCCGTGCAACCGAATGTCTCCCAATTCCAAAAATTTGATCCCGCGCTGGCTTCCGAGCACATGCGTGTCCTTCAACGACTTGTAGTTGCCGCCCACAACCAGGGGTCCGAACTGATTGTCTTCCCTGAGACCGCGGTGCCTCAGAACCTGTTCGGATCCGAGGGAGCACTCGGGGAGGTCGGTCGGTGGGCACAGCTCGCGCATGCTACGGTCATCGCCAGTGCTCTTGAAAACGGTGTGTCTAACATCGCTGTTGCAGTCACACCCTCGGGCTTGGCCGTCAGCCGCTACGACAAAGTGCGCCTCGTGGCGTTTGCGGAGACCGGGATCGTCCCCGGCCATCGCCTCGCGCCTCTGTGGACGCCTCTAGGGCAGGTGGGTGTAGTTGTCTGTTTTGAGTCGATCTTCCCCGATGTGTCGCGCGCGCTGGTGAAAAACGGTGCGCAGATCCTCGCGGTGATCACCAACGATGCCTGGCTGGATGGGACGGCCGCGCCCGCGCAGCACGCAGCGCACGCGGTCCTGCGTGCGGTGGAGTCGGGGCGATGGGTTGTGCGCGCTGCGAACACGGGGATCTCGATGATCATCGATCCCCTCGGCCGAGTGCGGGCAATTCTCCCGCGGCAGGAGGAGGGCGTCCTTGCCACGTCGGCGGCGATGTCCACGGTGATGACCCCGTACGTCGTGTGGGGGGATATGTTTGCGTGGGCCACGATGATGCTGCTGCTCACCGCCGTGGCCCCGCAGCTCCGATCTGCTCTGCTGGATCATTGGACGCGGCCGGCATTTCAGCAGGCCGCGGTCGCGGTCGTGCTTCCATGGGCGGCAGGCAGTGCGCTCCTGCGAGTTGGCGCCCCATGGGGGGTTCTTCCCGGCGTCTTCCTGGCATTTTGCGCACTGTTCGCAGCGCTCCGTTGGCCCACGCGTGCTGGATGGAACGCCGCCTTCAAGCGGTCTACGTCGATGGGGCGGTTCATCACGACCCTCGTGGCCGGGGTGGTGGTCGTCGTGGGATTGTGGGCGGCCATGATGGCGACGTACCGCCTCGCGGGGGTGCGGCTAATTCCTCAGGATGCCTGGGCAGGATATCTTGTCCGCCGACTGATCATGGCTGCGGCGATGGAGCTCTGGTTGCGGGGGGCGGCGTTCGCGCCGCTGGCCGAGTGGCAGGGGAGCGCGGTGGCCATCGCGGTGACGACCGTGTTGGGGATGTCCTTCCAGGCGGGATTGCCTCCGGAGGCCTATGCGTGGACCTTGGTCACGGGTGCCCTGTTTGGTTTCATCCGATCGCGCACCCAGAGTGCCGCCGGTCTGATTGTCCCGCACGCGTTGGGTGCGATGCTATTCGCCTCCATCGCTGAAGTGCGCTGAGGATTGCGCTATGATGGGGGACGATGACACTCGAAGAGATCAAGTCTACGGTGGATACTGATCGACAGCGCCTCGCCGATATCGGGAGGCATCTTTGACCTCGCTACCAAACAAGCCCGCATCGCTGTCCTCGAAGAGCAGATGCAGAACCCCGAGTTGTGGAGTAACCCCGACCAGGCCAAGAAGGTCGGGCAAGAGCTGAGGACCCTGCGGTCCCAAGTTGAAAGTTTCAACACTCTGCACCGGCAGATTGAAGACCTCGGGGTGCTCGCCAGTCTCGCGCTCGAGGATCCCGCCGGCTTGAACGCCGCCGAGTTGGCTCAAGAGGCCGAAGCGGCGCACCGCCGTCTCCATCAGCTGGAGCTCATGACATTGCTCGGCGAGCAGCACGATCCCAACAACGCGATCCTCTCGGTGCATGCCGGGGCGGGGGGCACCGATTCCCAGGACTGGGCCCAGATGCTGCTGCGGATGTACACGCGCTGGGCGGAACGCCGGGGCTTCAGCACCGAGGTCGTCGATCTCTCTGCGGGAGAGGAAGCCGGAGTGAAAAGTGCCACCGTGATTATCGGCGGTCCGTACGCCTACGGGCATCTTAGAGGAGAGCGGGGCGTGCACCGGTTGGTCCGCTTGTCGCCGTTCGATGCCGCCCACCGTCGCCACACGTCTTTTGCGTTAGTCGACGTCATTCCCGATGTGGAAGAAGTCGAAGTGGCGATCCGCGAGGATGAGTTGAAGATTGAAACCTTCCGGGCGGGCGGGGCAGGGGGGCAGAACGTAAACAAAGTCGAGACCGCGGTACGGATTACTCACTTGCCCACCGGGATTGTCGTGCAGTGCCAGAACGAACGCTCCCAGCATGCGAATCGTCTCACCGCCATGCGGCTGCTGCGTGCGAAACTCGCGGAGTTACAGGCGGAACAACACCAGCAGCGGCTGGCGGAACTCCGCGGCGAGTTCAAGGAGGCTGCCTGGGGCAATCAGATCCGCTCGTACGTACTCCACCCGTACACGTTGGTGAAGGACCACCGAACAAATGTGGAAACGGGCGATGCCCAGTCGGTGATCAACGGCGACCTGGATCCCTTCATTGATGCCTACCTGCGCCGGCAACCTGCTCGGCGTGTATAAAGGGGCCCCCATTCCGCCTTGCGAATTAGACACCCCCGTGCGTCCACGACGGCGGACCGGGGCACGTCCTCACCCGGACACGCGCCCCGATCTGCGAGACGCAGGCCGAGCGATTGAGCGCGACGGTGCGCATGGTCAGCCCGAGCCCCTGTGCGGGACGGAGTCCCACCTGACAGAGCACGTCATCATCCCGCTGCCAGCGTTCGTATGTTAATCCGGCGAGTGTTGTGGCCGGTCGTCCTGGTAGTCGTGGTGGTGGCGTCGGCCAACCCCGTCCTGGCGTGGCGGTTGCAGGGGGCGTTGCGCCAGGCGCTGGCTACTCCATTTGTGAGCGTGCGCCTTATCGGCTGGCCAGCGGCTGTGGTGTCGGGTACCTATGCCCAGGTGTCCATCGTGGCGCACCGGGCCTCGGCGGATGGGGTGGTGCTCGATGAACTGGCCGCCCGCCTCCAAGACGTTCAGCTCGACCCCGTGCGCGCTGCCGCATTCGGACAGCTCGTGGTCCGACGCATCGGTGGCGGACAGGTGACAGTCCGCCTCCTCCAAGAAGACGTGCAGCGTTCTCTGGAAAACCGGTCCGCGGTGAGCGGTGTGGTCGTCAAATTTTCCGACGGTCTTGTGCGGGTGACCGGTACGGTATCCATTCTGGATGCGCGCGCGGACGTTACGGTGGTCGGGCATCTGGTCGTGCGGGACGCGCGGCAGATTGTCTTGGATGTGGATACGTTGAATGTCGTCGGACTGGCCGTGCCGTCTGGTGTCGCCAACGTTTTAATCACGCCGCTCAACCCGTTGCTGACCGTGGATACTCTTCCCATTCCCCTGCGGCTCACAAGCGTCGACGTCAAAGAGGGCTCGGCGGTCGTCACCGCCGAGCCACGCTAGGCGATGTCGCGGTCGCTGATCGCCCTAGGCCTAGTCGGGTTGCTGGCCTCCGTGGTCGTGCTCTCTCTGCGCTGGCCGATGGAGTCCGCGTACCGCGACGTCGAGATCGTCCTGGATGGTCCTGACTGGGAGACGATGGCTATCCGCGAAGGCAAGGATCCTCTCGCTGTCTTCGCGCAGGCGCGCGCGCACGGCGCCACCGCAGTCGCCGTGTACGAACGCACTCTCAAGCGCATGGCCGCAGCTGGCGAGGTGAGTTACCGCAGCGGGGGACAGGTCATCAGCGACGCGAGGGCGGGGCTGGCCGCGTCCGCCTTCCGCAACTTGCTGGCTTCGGGTGCTGTTCGTCCCGGTGATGTCTACGTCGTCGCCACACCGGAGATGTTGGGGTTCTTGGACACGGCGTTCACCGAGCTTGCGGGAGCCTCACGCGTCCGCCGCCTGTCCGGCGTGCTTGCCGTCGCGGGATCGATCGATGACCTGGAAGAAGCGCCGCTTGGCTACCTGCAGGAGGATGTGAGCCGGTTTACGCGGGTTGGCTTGCGGCCGGTGCTGCGCCTGCGCAACTATACCGGGCTGACTGCTGTCGGATTGCCGGCTAAGATGGCACGTCTGCAGCGACTGGGAACTGGGTTCCCCGTGGTCTTCGAACAGACCGAAGTCCTCGGCTACGAGGGCCTGCTCGCGGAGACAGCCGCCGGATTGCGCGCGGCCCGATTCCCCTACGCGCGGATCGAAGTGTTTAGCGAGAGGCGCAAACAGCGTGGCGAAGATCGCCTCACCGTACTGATGCGGCCGAATGTGATCCGGCTGTTCAGCCTCACCGCAGACGAACTCGCCGCCCAAACCCCTGAAGCCGCGCGCGACAAGTTTGTCCGTGCCGCCCGGGAGCGCAACATCCGCATCCTCTACCTGCGGCCGATTCCTCCCACGGCGGGCGTCGTCGACACCGATGGGAACATGCTGTTCCTCGATCGCCTCACCTTGGACCTCGCCCACGTCGGGTTGATTCCGGGCCCGGCGCGTGCGTTGCCGGAGATTCATATTCCGCAGCTGCTCATGCCTGTGGTCATCCTCGCCGCGCTCGCGGCGATGACCGGAGCCCTGGTCCTGATCGGTCGAGCGATCGGAGTCCCGGTGTCGTCGCACACCGCATGGATCCTGGTCGGTGTCGGAGTCGTCCTCACAGGGGCCACGATCGGGACCGGCGCGTTTACCCTCTGGCGCAAATTCGCGGCATTGGGCACCGCGTGCGCGGTGCCGGTGCTCGCCATCGTGCTGGCGATGCCGCGCCGTGATCACCATCCCGTCGTGGGGGCGCTGCGGGCATTATGGACGGCGTCGGCGATCTCGTTTGCCGGCGGCCTCGTGGTCGGCGCACTGCTCACCGGCTGGCCGTTCATGATGGCCGCCGATGTGTTCGTGGGCGTGAAAGTAGCGCACGTACTGCCGGCGGTGTTTGTCGCCGTCATCCTCGCCACAGCCGAGCGACCGCCCCAGCACTGGCGGGAAGGCGTGGCGCAGTTGTGGGCGTGGTCTTCTCGGCCGCTGCTCGTGCGCTACGCGATCGGGGCGCTGGTCGTCGGCGTCGCGGCGGTGATCCTCCTGGCGCGCAGCGGAAATTTTGGTCTGCCGGTTTTGTCGATCGAAGAACGCCTGCGATCCTTCGCCGAGACGCTGCTGGTGGCCCGCCCGCGGACCAAAGAGTATCTCCTGGGACATCCAGCCTTGGTCCTGGCATTTGGGGCCGCTGTGATGCGCTGGCGCTGGGGTGTGATCCCCCTGGCCGCTGTGGGGGCGATTGGCCAGGCCGGGATTATCAACAACTTCTCCCACATCCACACGCCTCTGCTGTACGCGATGTGGAGGACCGCCAACGCGTTGGTGCTGGGCAGTCTGCTGGGCGCAGTCTTCCTCGTTGTGCTGCTGCGCGTCGTCGCGGTAGTCACCCCGCGGCAGCGTGCAGGTCCTCTGCGACGGTGACCGCTGCCCCTCCAGGTCCGCGCACGGTGACGCGCGTCGTGATCAGTGGATACTACGGGTTCGGCAACGCCGGCGACGAGGCGGTACTGGCGGGTATCCTCGATGCCCTGCGTTCGCATCTGCCGAACGCCGACGTGGTCGTGCTCTCCGGTAACCCCACGCAAACGCATCGCCTCCACGGCGTGAAGGCGACATCACGAATCACCGGCGCGCTACGAACGCTGCCCGGGGCGGATCTGTTCATTAGCGGCGGAGGCAGTTTGATTCAAGACGTGACCAGCGCGCGCAGCGCGCTGTACTACCTTGGTCTGCTGGGTCTGGCGACGGTCCTGGCCAAAGCGACCGTCGTGTATGCGCAGGGTGTCGGACCATTGCGGAGAGGGTGGGTCCGGGTTCTCGCGCGCCTCATCCTCGCACGGACGACGCTGATCACCGTTCGCGATGAAGACTCTATCAGCGTTCTCAAAGGCCTGCGCATTGTCCGCCCCGTCCACCTCGTCGCCGATCCTGCATTCGTCCTGGCCCCCACGCCTGCCGCTCAGATCCAGGACGTGATCGGGCCCCCCCACACCCGACGGATCGGCGTCGCCATACGGTCCTGGCGGGACGATGCTTTCGTCGACGCTCTGGTCGAAGGACTTCGAGCCGCGCGCAGGCGGATAGGAGAGACCGAGATCGTCGTGTTGGCGCTTCACCCCGAGCGCGATCTCGTACTGTGCACCCGCGTGGCTCAGGACGTCGGCGGGCGTGTGCTGGCGGGGCTGTCGCCGCGAGACCTCATGGCGGTGGTCGGGACGATGGACTTGCTGGTCGGGGGGCGGTTGCATGCGCTCATCGCTTCCGTGCTCATGGGAGTGCCCCCCATCGGCCTGTCCTACGATCCGAAAATCGACGGGTTTGTGCGCCGGATTGGTATGGGTAGGCCCCTGTCGCTAGCGGGTCTGCGCTCGGATGACCTGTGCGATGCGGTGTGCGCGACCTGGGAGGAGCGGGAGACCCTCCGTCCGCGCCTACGCGAACACGCGGTCGCGCTGCGCGAAGGCGCGCTGCGCGCCGCGGGGCTCACACGCGCATTGCTTGTCTCGCCTCACGAAGCCCCCGCACGGCGGGGCAATGGCAGGATGCGGCCACCCAAAAAGAGGTGAGGAGGAGTTTGATCTGGGCATACGAAATACAAGAGGGCTGATGATGGACAGGACCGTAGCGGAAGCCGTGGTCAAGGCCAAAGTCGGCCCCATGCCCGACGTCCTTAAGGTGGGCGCAGATTCCAAGCCCAAGGCCGTGGCGGGCGCCCTCGCCGCCTGTCTGCGCGAGAGGGGATCGGTGGAATTGCAGGCCGTGGGGGCCGGCGCGGTCAACCAGGCCGTCAAGGCCATCGCCATCACGCGCGGGTTTGTCGCCCCGAACGGAATCGACCTCGTGACGATTCCGGCATTCACCAAGGTCATGATTGACGGCGAGGAACGGACCGCCATTAAGTTCCTCGTTTCAGCCCGCTGACCGTTTTCCGGCACGTCCCTCCAGCTCGTCCTCAGCTTGATCCTTGCAGGGCCATTCGGGCGCACGTCGTGCGTCGCGCGCCGCATCAGCGCGCCGACCGGGCCAGGCACGGAATCGTGGTAATGTAGAAACGCGTATGGTCGAAGACGGCCACGGGGAGTTGAAACTCTTCTGCGGGTCTGCCAACCCGCGCCTGGGTGAGGAGATCGCGGGCTACCTGCACCTCCCGCTCGGCAAGGTGAGCATCGCCCGGTTCGCGGATGGCGAGATCCACGTGCGGTTCGAGGAGAACGCGCGCGGGGTAGACGCCTTCGTTCTGCAGCCCACCAGCCATCCAGTCAACGAGCACCTGATGGAGTTGCTCATCATGCTGGATGCTTTGCGGCGGGCGTCTGCGGGACGAATCACCGCCGTCATGCCCTACTACGGGTATGCGCGCAAGGACAAGAAAGACGCGCCACGGGAACCGATCACGGGGCGATTAGTCGCGGACTTGCTGACGACTGCGGGAGCTGACCGCGTCCTGACGATGGACCTGCACGCCGGGCAGATCGAGGGCTTCTTTAACATCCCGGTCGACCACCTCCGCGCGATGCCACTTTTTGCCGACTACCTGCGGGAGAAAAAACTCCCCGCCCCGGTGGTGGTGGCGGCCGACGACGGTGCGGTGAAACGCAGCAAACAGCTGGCGGATCGCCTGGACCTTCCCTTAGCCATCGTGTTCCAGCGGCGCGTCGGACGAGATGCCAAGGAGACGGTGCAGGTCGTCGGTGAGGTCGAGGGACGGACGCCGGTCATGATCGAGGATATCATCTCCACGGCGCGCACGATCTCGGGGGCCGTCGACGCCGTCATCCGCCAGGGGGCGCGGCCCCAGGTCTATGTCTGCGCCACGCACGCTGTGATGGCAGGCCCGGCGCGCGAGCGGTTGGCGCGGGACGAGATCCAAGAGGTCGTCGTCACCAACACGATTCCCCCTCCGCCTGGTCCGCCCATTCCCAAGCTGACCGTGCTGTCCGCCGCCCCGTTGCTGGCCGAAGCGATCCGCCGGATCCACTTGGACCAATCGGTGAGCATGCTCTTCACGTAGAGGGCGGGGAGGACGTCAGTCCCGTTAGATCCACTGGAGCGACCTGACCCACGCGCGGTACACCCTCAATGAGCACGCCACCCGTCCGCACGCGATACGCGCCCAGTCCCACCGGGTATCTGCACATCGGCGGAGCGTGGATGGCGTTTTTCAACTGGTTGTTTGCGCGCAGCCAGCGTGGGACGTTCATCCTCCGCATCGAGGACACCGACCGCAGCCGCTCGACGGAAGAGTATGAACGAGCGATTCTTGAGGATTTCCATTGGCTGGGGTTGGACTGGGACGAAGGCCCCGACATCGGCGGGCCGGTCAGTCCCTATCGCCAGACCGAGCGCACACACCTGTACCGGCAGTACGCTGAGGAGTTACTGACTCGCGACGCCGCGTACTATTGTTACTGCTCCGCCGAGGAGCTCGCTGCCGAACGCCGACAGGCCGAGGCGGAGAAACGGCCCTACCGTTATTCGGGGCGCTGTCGGCATTTGAGTCCAGAGGAACGGGCGCGGTTTGTTTCCGACGGGCGGCGTCCCACCATCCGGCTGCGGATTCACGACTTCGGTCAGACGATCGTCGTCAACGACCTTGTGCGCGGGCGGGTGGAATTCGACCCCCAATACCTCGACGACCACATCATCGTGCGTGCCGACGGCTCTCCGTTGTATAACTTTGCCAATGTGGTCGACGACCACACCATGACGATCACCCACATCATTCGGGGGATCGAGCATCTATCGAACACGCCCAAGCAGTGGGTGATGTATTGGGCGTTGGGGTGGGATCCCCCTCAGGTCGCGCACCTGTCCAATATCCTGGGGGCCGATCACAAGAAGCTCAGCAAGCGGACGGGCGACACGGCGGTGCGTGACTATAAGAAGGAAGGATTCCTCCCGGAGGCGCTATTGAACTTCTTCGCGCTCATGGCCTGGTACCCGGAGGAGAACCGCGAGATCTACTCGGTCCCAGAACTCGTGGAGAGGTTTCGGATCGCCGACCTGGGCAAGACCTCGCCGATCTTCGACCTCGCCAAACTGACGTGGATGAACGGCGTTTACATGCGGGACCTGCTCGCCAAGAACCCCGACCGGATTGCCGCGCTTTGCTTGGAGATTCTGCAAGATGCCGGCCGGATTCCCCGGGAGGTCACGCCAGAGATGCGCGCCTATGTGGCACGCGTCGTCGAGGTGCTGGGAGAGCGCTTGAAGGTAGCTCGCGACATCCTGACCAACGGCGACTTTTTCTTCAACGAAACCGTCTCTTACGATCCTGATGCTGCGCAGAAGTATTTCAGCCAAAAGCAGACGGCGAAGGTATTGGAGCGGCTCCGGGACCGCGTCGTCCAGGCGCAGCAGTTTGACGCTGCTGCGGTCGAAACCGTCATCCGCGAGCTGGCCACCGAGCTGGGTGTGGAGAGCCGCGAAATCATCCACCCCGTGCGCGTGGCGTTGACAGGCAAAACGGTGGGGCCGGGTCTCTTTGAACTGATGGCATTGCTCGGCCGGGAGCGGGTCAGCAAGCGGCTAGATGGCGCCATGAGCTGGATTCGCCGGTCCGCGGTCTCCTAGCCCTTCTTGCGTGCTTCGCGTTTGGCCCAGGAGTCGCGTAGGCTCACGATGCGGTTGAAGACGAGATTTGCGGGCTTGGCGTCCACAAGGTCGCGCCAGAAATAGCCCAGACGCTCGAACTGGTAGCGCATATCAGGGGAGTCCTTCAGCACACTCGGTTCGACAAACCCCTCTACGACCGTCAGGGAATCTGGATTCAGACCCGCCGTAAAGTCCCCATCGCCAGCTTCCGGATCGGCCGTGGAGAAAAGGCGGTCATACAGACGCATCTGAGCCGGAACCGCGTGGGGGGCCGAGATCCAGTGGATCGTACCTTTCACTGGACCGAGCGCCGGGGGGTGGTTGAGCGTCGCCGGATCGTAAGTGCAATGCAGCTCCACGACGTTCCCCTTCGCGTCTTTTACTACTTCCTCGCACTGAATCACATAGGCGTGACGTAATCGGACGCGCCCCCTAGGCATTAGCCGATAGAACCCCTTGGGCGGATCCTCGAGAAAATCGTCGCGTTCGATGTAAAGCTCCCGGGAGAAAGGGACGGATCGCGAGCCGGTCTTAGGCACGTCCTGCGGCCAGTAGGGTGCCTCAAGAGTTTCAACACGCCCCTGCGGGAAATTGGTCACTACGACTTTGAGAGGACGCAGCACCGCCAGAACTCGCGGCGCCCGCTGGTTGAGGTCATCGCGTACTGCCGCTTCAAATGTCGCCAGATCGACGCGACTGTTCGCCTTCGCCACCCCAATCCGGTTCGAGAATTCGCGGATAGCCTCCGGGGTGATGCCGCGCCGCCGCATGCCGGCGATGGTCGGCATCCGGGGATCGTCCCAGCCCGTTACGTGTTTGGCCTCGAGCAACCTGATCAGCTTGCGCTTGGACAGGACCGTGTAGTCCAGGTGCAAGCGGGCGAATTCGTACTGGTACGGTCGGGGAGAGGAGGGGAGGCCGCATTTGCCCCGCAGGTTCTCCAGCAGCCAGTCGTAAATCGCGCGGTTGTTCTCGAATTCCAGCGTACAGAGACTGTGCGAGATGCCTTCGATGGCATCTGAGAGCGGATGGGCGAAATCGTACAGGGGGTAAATGCACCACGTATCCCCGGTGCGATAGTGCGACGTGTGCACAATTCGATAGAAGATCGGATCCCGAAGCTTCATATTGGGATTGCTCATGTCGATTTTGGCCCGCAGCACGTGCGCGCCGTCCGGGAACTCCCCCTTGCGCATCCGGTCGAAGAGGTCGAGGTTTTCCTTTACACTCCTATTGCGGTAGGGGCTCGGTTTGCCAGGCGCGCTGATCGTCCCCCGGTAGGTGCTGATCTCTTCGTCGGGGAGGCTGTCAACGTACGCCTTCCCCTCGCGAATGAGCTGCCCCGCACACGCAAACAGCTGCTCAAAGTAGTCTGAGGCGTAGCGCTCCCGCGCCCACTGAAAGCCCAGCCATAGGATGTCGCGTTTCATCGCCTCGACGTACTCCGCGTTTTCGGTTTCGGGGTTGGTGTCGTCGAAACGCAGGTTGCACTCCCCACCGTAGTCGAGCGCCAAGCCAAAATTGAGCGCAATGGACTTCGCATGCCCGATGTGTAGATAGCCGTTGGGTTCGGGAGGAAAGCGCGTGACAACTTTGTTGTACCGTCCCTGCGCGAGGTCCGCATCGACAATTTCCGTAATAAAGTTCGGACTCACGTGACGGGTTTTGGTTGAAGGTCTTGCCGTCTCGGTGCTCATCATGTATTGCACCTTAGAATACACTTTGCATCTACCTCGCAACAGAGGAGAGCCCTCTGATCTCGATCAGGCCAAGTTTCGGTGTTTAGGAGCGGATTTCGCCAGAGAGAGAGGGCCTTCGATCCCGAGCCGGGTCCTCTTTTGGCTCTTTCTACAAGGAGCAAGTATACTTCAATTGAACAGTGGAATGCTCGTGAGTATCATCAACGTGGGAAAGCACAGGACGACCGACTAAGCGGGCCCACATCTGTACTGGTCGCAGGGAAGGACCGGAGAGGTCGGAAGTTGGCTGGGGGAGGGCGATTCCTCTGAAGTATATATATCGTCAGCGTCCTGGTCCGCTCTGGCTGCCTGAAGAGACAACCTTCGAGCGAAGCGAGATGCAATAGCCACTCCAGCCATGCAGGGAGCCAGGAATCCTCGACGAAATCGTGTCCTGATCAACTGCGGAGTGACCGCTCCCAAGGCTAAACGGTCTTTTGCCTAACTGGTCTTCCGGCGGCGTGCAACAAGGGCGCAGGCCTGAATCTGGGACAGCGAGGGGGTGACGATTTGGTATCGGCCAGGTAGTGAAAGGCTTCGGCGAAGGAAATACGCTGATGGGAGGATAACATGCGGACGCAGCATT
>DATGVF010000058.1:0-4576 GCA_035300645.1 bacterium | reverse complement strand
CGGATCGTGCGGGTCTCGGGAAGGAAGTCTGGCAGACGCCCCGCGTCGAACGTCGCTTGACGCTCCGCGCGTTTGGCAAGTAGGGCCTCCCGGGTGGTATTGAATTTGCGGTGCAGCGCGACGACAAACGCGATTGCCTCCGGCGAGAGGATTTCAGACGCTCTATCGACTGTAGGCGTGCGCACCTCGACCCCACTGCCCGCCCCGCGCGAGGGCAGGTCTGTGGCCGCCTTCGTGTGCTTCGGTGAGTCGGGCGTCATCCGCGGTCCCCTTTCATCGTCTGAAGCAAGCAGGTTAATAGGCCCTTTTCGATCGGTGGATGTGGCGTCCACCTTACGCCGGGAAACGCCGTCTTCCTGCCGATCGCCGCATGGTTCCTAATGAACATGGGTAAGGAAAACTGCGGAGTACGGTGAGAAATCTACGGCTGTCTTTTGCTAGTCCAGACACCTAACATGAAGAGGGCGGCTGCGAGCAGATGGGAGAGCGCGGGATGCGGCAGGTCAATGCGAGCATGATGACGTGTCCGGCCTGTGGCACCGTACAGCCGCGCGAGATCCTTGCGCGCGCCCTCTACGTATGTCCGCAGTGCGGGGCGTACCTCCATGTGAGCGCGCGGGAGCGCATCGCCATGCTGGTCGATCCGCGGTCCTTTCGGGAACTCGACCGCGGCCTGGTCTCCGTCGACCCGCTTCGGTTCACCGACCAGCGCGCCTACCGAGATCGTTTGGCCGACGCCCGGCAGCGGACGGGGCTGCGCGAAGCCGTCGTGATCGGGGAGGCACGGTTGGAGGGTCGGCCCATCGTGCTTGTGGTCTTCGATTTCGAGTTCATGGGCGGCTCGATGGGGTCGGTCGTCGGTGAAAAGGTGGCGGATGCGTTTGAACACGCCTCCCGCCGACGGTGGCCTGTCGTTAGCGTGGTGGCCAGCGGCGGGGCCCGCATGCAGGAGGGGATGCTCTCGCTGATGCAAATGGCCAAGACCGCGGCGGCGCGTGCCGCCCACGATCGAGCCGGACTCGCGCACCTGGCCGTGCTGACCGATCCCACCTTTGGGGGTGTGGCCGCGAGTTTCGCCTCCCTCGGTGATGTGCTGATCGCCGAACCTGGTGCGCAGATAGGCTTTGTGGGTCCACGCGTTGTCGACCAAACATTGGGACAAGCCCAGCCCGCCGAGGCACACCGTGCCGAGGCGCTACTCCAAGGCGGGCTGGTGGATATGATCGTTCCCCGGTCGGCGCTGCGGGCGACGCTGGTATACCTCGTCGGACACCTCAGTCGCGTGCCGCGTCCCCGACGGCGGAGGGGGTCCACCCCCGTCACCATTCCCGTCCGCCTGACACCCGCGGCCGTGCCGCCACCACCATGGCAGACCGTTCAGCTCGCTCGACATCCTCAGCGTCCCACGTCGTTGGACTACATCGGAGGGTTGCTCACCCGATTCGTAGAGCTCCACGGAGACCGCCAGTTTGCAGACGATCCCGCCATCGTGTGTGGGGTGGGCGAACTCGACGACCAAACGGTGGTGGTCGTCGCCCAGGAACGGGGCCACACGGAGGCCGAGCAAACGCTTCGCCGCCGCGGGATGCCTTACCCCGAGGGCTACCGCAAAGCGCTCCGTGTCTTCCGCTTGGCGGCGAAGTTCGCATTGCCGGTGGTGACCTTAATCGATACTCCAGGTGCTTACCCCGGATACGAGGCAGAGCGGCGGGGGATCGCGCAGGCGCTCGCGGAGAACCTGCAGGCGATGGCCGGGCTCCCGACACCCGTCGTCAGCGTGGTGATCGGGGAGGGCGGCAGTGGTGGCGCACTGGCTCTGGGCGTGGCCGATCGCGTCTTCATGCTGGAACACGCCATCTACTCCGTCATCTCCCCTGAAGGCGCGGCTGCCATCTTATTCCATGACAAAGCGAAAGCGCAGCAGGTTGCGGAAGCGTTGAAGATCACCGCCGATGATCTGCTGCGTTTGGGCGTGATCGATGGCGTCATCTTGGAGCCGACTGGCGGCGCGCACACGGATCCCGATCGGGCAGCCCAACTTCTGGGTAACGCAGTGCGCGCAGCTCTACGCGAGCTGTCCGATCGGTCGCCATCCGTCTTAGTGAAGCAGCGTTACCACAAGTATCGACACATCGGGAAGGTGGGCATTTACTGGCGCCAGGTGGTGCGCAGCGAGATGCAAGAGTTGCTGGATAGACTCGAGCAGCGCCTGCCGCACCGTCATGCACCTGCCCGACGCGATGAGGCTGCCCCCTCGCGTCCAGACAAGATGTCACCACAGGAAGGGCCGTAAGCGAGGAGACTGCCGCCATGAGGCGGCAGAGAGACCGCCCGATCTTTGTCTTTGTAGTTAGTTCTCCAACGGGTCTAGAACGCTGTGGCTTACTGGATGAACGAGGCCGGCCAGATAGATCCGTTCTGAACGCGCTCAATCGTCCCCCGCTCCGATATGATGTACAGCACATTCACGTCCCGGGTGAGCTGATAGGGGCGCACGACCTCGGGGCCGCCAATGAGGAATGGAAGTTTCATCTGTGTCCCGAGCAAGAAGCTGCGGATGCGCGTCCGGTCAGGGGTCATCATCACCACGATGCCGTTGAACCGCGTCGGTGCTCTGCGCACCCGCGCGTCCAGCTCGCGGATCGTTTGCTGGGTGTCTTCATCGAGAGTCCACACGAAGAGGAGTGCGGTCTTCCGAGGCCCCGATAGTGCTGGATTGTGAAGCACTCCCAGCCGGTCTTTTAGCGCCAGCGCAGGCGCTGCTGTCCCGACGGCCAGCAGCGGGCGGGGTTTCACAGGCCGAGGAGCGGTCGGCCTCGGGGTCTGTTGCGCCTGGGCTGCCGGCGACGGTGCCTCCGCGCCCAGAAGGTTGACCTCAAGGGTCACGGGAATGTCTTCGACAACGATGTGTCGCGTCGCAGACGGGTACCCGTCGCGACTGATCGTGAGGGTGTAGTTTCCCGGTTGGAGCTCGATCGATAGCGGCGTGGTGCCGGCTGGTTGATCATTCACTTGGACCTGGGCGGTTGTCGGGTACGAGCGGACGAAGACCAAGATTCCGGCGGCAGTCACTGACTTTGCCGGCGTTCGACCCAATATGCCCATGCCCCAGCTGACAGTCGATGTGTACAGCGTGCCCAGCATCGGAACGCGGGCGCTCATGGCGGGGACGCTGCCTAACCCCACGATGAGCGCAAGCGCTACTGCCACCGCGGCAAACGGTTTCGCCTGCCGCGCCAACTTATGGGTCCGCGGCAGCTTCTTCATCGGCTTGATGCCGGTGGAGAAGGTCGCCGCCGCGCGTGCGAGGTCGGTGCCGCAGGCCTCGCAATAGAGGGCGTTGGCAGGCAGCTTGTTTCCGCAGAAGGGACAGTCCTGCTCGCGGATGGGGGTTGCTGGCCGCAGCATTTCAGACCTCCTTCTCCCTACCATTCCCGAAAATCCCTAGAGTTGGACCTCCCCCGTGGGCGATCGGTCGAGCCGGTGGCTGGTTGGCGGGGCGGTTGGGCGGATCGTTTGATCCGCCCGGTCGATGGGGGGAGTCTAAGGCGAGTTAATCGGGGGCGGGGGGCAGGAGTTTCCCGGTGCGCGCGGGCAGGAGATCGGCGATTTGGATAAGCACGACCGCCCCGGCGATCGCGAGTCCGCCGAGAATCTGCGGAAGCGTGAGTTGTTCTCCCAACACGAGCACCGCGGCGGCACTGCCAACCACAGGTTCAAGGGTAGCCGTGAGGCTCGCGAGGCTCGCACTGATCGTCTGCAACCCGTAGAGGAATAGACCGAAGGGAAGAATGGTCGCGAACACGATGATGAAGCCAAACGCCGCCCATTCCCCCGGACCATACCCGGCTAGGTAGGCGCGCCAGGGCGGCACGACCGCGAGGCTCCAGACCACCGCGCCCGACCCCAGCGCGTAGAGCAGCACCGTCCACGAAGCGATCTGCCTCACGCCCCGACCCAAGACGGCGTACACGCCGAATGCCGCTGCGGAGAGCAGCCCCGTGGTGAGTCCCAGCGGGTGGATCCGGATGCCGCCACTGCCGCTGACCAGAAAGTAACTACCGACCACCGCCAGGCCGATTGCCCCGACTTTCAGTGGCGTTATGGGTTCATGTTCGGCGACTCTCGCGTAGAGCGTCACCAGAATAGGCGCGGTGTACTGGAGGAAGAGGGCGGTTGCGACGTCGGTGAGGCTAATCGTCGTGTAATAGGTGAACTGAGCCGCGGTCATGGACAATCCCAGTAGCGCCAGCCGGCCCAGCGCCTCGCGTGGGACCCGCGCCGCGGACTTGCTCACCACCAAGATGATCAGTAAGACTACGAAGGCGCCCGTGAGACGAATCTCAAGCAGGATTTTGGGTTCGAGGTGGCGGTTGAAGAGGGATTTGGCGACAACTCCCGCCACGCCCCACAGCGTGGCGGCCCCCATCACGGCGGCGTACCCCTGCAGGCGGCCTGAGCGCATTACCGCGCGCGCAACACGCCCGCTGGGTCCACGAATGCGGTAGCGTCAGGGGCGCCCACCAGGGCGCGCGAGGCGAGCACGAATCCTCCGAGCATATCCGACCCCGACGTT
>DATGVF010000057.1:0-6282 GCA_035300645.1 bacterium | reverse complement strand
CCACACTACGTCCTCCTTCGGTATGCCTTTGGGCCTTTGCAGTTTGCCTGCTCGGGCATTGCTTTCTTCTGGATCCTCTTCACCGAACGCTATCCGCGCGGATTGTTTGATTTGTGGGTGGGGACGGAGCGATGGAACGCGCAGGTGGGTGCCTACATAGGTTTGATGCGGGACGAGTACCCGCCATTTACCTGGGCCCCCGGGGCATACCCCGTGACCTACGAGGTGGACTATCCGGAGCGGCTCTCACGGTGGCTGATCTTTGTGAAGTGGCTGCTGCTCGTTCCCCATTACATTGTCCTACTCGCGTTGTGGATTGCGGCCCTTGTCGGGTACCTCATCGCTTTCTTCGCCATTCTCTTCACGGAGCAGTTCCCGCGCGGGTTGTTCGATTTCGTCGTGGGCGTGGACCGCTGGACCTACCGCGTCGTGGCATACTTTGCCTTACTTCGCGATGAATATCCGCCCTTCGGTCTGAGCTGAGTTCCATCTTGGGCTCGGCGCCTCGCTGCGAGGGTCGGGAGGGGATTCTGCGGCGGTCAGTTTCCGCTGCAGTCGTTGCCGGCGATGCATGAGGCGTTGCTGAAGCACGGGACGGTCGCCACCGAGGGCGGCGAAGGACTGGTCGGCGTACGCGAGGGCGCGGTGGGGGTCGCGGAGCTCCCACTCCCAGATCATCGCCAGACGCTCTAGGGCCTGCCAGCGCGGGAGCACGCCCCGCTCGATCTCCCCCGCCCACAAGGTCAGCAACGGAGCCAGTTGCCCGATCCGGCGGTAGTGGCGGGCCAGCGCGGTGACCGCGCGGCGCCGGACGCCGGGGTCGCCTTCGTCCTCAAGAGCCCGCCGATAGCACTCAGAAGCGGGTTCTGCCCTGCCGCGTTCGTCCAGCAGACGGCCCAGGCCAAACCAATCGACCGTGACGGAGACGCGCTCCGGATGGGCAAGGACATCCCCGGCGATCCCGTGGAGCGCAACGAGGGAGAGGATGTCGTGCGCGTTGTGGGCGAACACGGGCTCGAGAAGATCGACATCGCCCGTGTGCAAGAACTGCACATACAGCGACGGGATCATCCACCCCGGGACATCGGCGGCGCGCTCGACCTTGAGGATCGTCTGCTCAAGCAGGGCCATGCTGTAGCCGCCCAAACGCCGGTGCCACAATCGGCGTGCCAGGCCCATCACGTCGAGGTGTTGAGTGGTTTCAAGGTCAGCGCGCATACGGCAGAGGAGAAACCGCGTCTGCAACAATGGCAGGTCAAACCGCGTGCCGTTGAATGTGACCAGGGCGTCGAAGCGATGGAGGTGTGTGCGGACATTATCGAGCATCTCAGGTTCCGCGGCGAGGTCGCGGAGGAAGTATTGGGTGAGGTTGATGCCGCCGTCATCCACGGTCGCTACGCCGATGAGGAAGACGTAGGTCCCTGTCCCCCCGGCTAAGCCGGTGGTCTCCGTGTCGAGCCACGCGACGGAAGTGCCGGCAGGTCCCGCGGCGCGTCCGACCTCGACCGCGTCCGCGAGCGAGTGCACGCCGTGAACGCGGTCGAGGGGCCAGGTGCGGGTGTGGATGTCGTACCCTGCGGACCCCATGCTGTCCAGGTTTACGCCGGGGCCAGCGCCGTCGCGCACGCATCGCGCAGGATGGCGAGACAGTCGGCTTTGCCCGTGCTGCCAACATCGAGGACTGGGCCGACGCAGCTCGGGCATCCCCGCTCGCAGGCGCAAGAGGCAACCAAGTCACGCGCGGAGGCGATGAGATCATCGTGCAGACGGAACGATCTCTCCGCGAGGCCCACGCCGCCGGGGGCGCGTTCGTAGAGGTAGATGGTGGGAGACCCGGTGTGCGGGGAGCGAATCTCGTACACGCGGCCGAGGTCGTGAGGATCACACATCAAGTACAGGGGGGCGATGTTGTGCAGGGCGTGAGACAGCGCGGCTAGCGCCCCCTGGAGACGGTCGTTGGTCCAGGGGATCGATCCGATTCTGGTACTCTCGGGGGCGATCGACCACCACGCGCTTGTGGTGTGCATTGTCGTCTCCGGCAAGTGAATGCGCCCCCAGCCGATGTTCTCTTGCGTAAAGAGTTTCAGTTTTTTGAAGATCGTCGGGCGATAGGTCACGACTACATCGCCGTGCGCCCGGGGCAGCTGTCCGCGAGCAGAGGCGTCTTCGCGGAGCACAGTGATGCCCACGGCGATCTCCGCGTCAGTGTAGTAGTCGACCTCCACGCGCTTCACGTACGCTTTGCGTTGCGCCCAGTCCAGGCGCTCCACGTGGTACTGGCGGCCCAGATGCATGTAGATGGCGTGCTCGTGTACCAGGGCGGGGGCGGAGGCGAGATCGACTTCCCCGACCACGTGAGGGGTGGGATCGGTGTCGTCGATGATGACCACATTTTCCGTCGACGCCGCGCGCAGGCTGATCTCCTCCGCCGGGAAGCGTTCGGCTACGTAGTGCCAGCGCTGCCCATCGTCGTGCACAATGCGCTGACTCTGGAGGTGGCGCATGATCTCGACGGGGACCGCGGCTCCGTACGGCTCGGCGTGTTCGAGGGGGAGCTCGAACGCTGCACATTTGAGGTGGCTCGTCAACACCAGCAGGTTGTCGGGGTTAATTAGGGCGTGCTCAGGCGACTGGTCGAAGAAGTACTCCGGATGGTTCATGAGGTACTGGTCCAGGGAGTTGCTGGTGGCGATCAGGCATGCCGCGGAGAGGTCGGTCGTGCGGCCCGCGCGGCCCATCTGTTGCCAGGTCGAGGCGATCGTCCCGGGGTACCCGGCCAGTAGCGCGACCGACAGCTGCCCGATGTCCACGCCTAGTTCCAACGCGTTGGTCGCGGCCACCGCGCGGATGGTTCCCTCCCGCAGCCCCCGCTCGATCGCGCGGCGTTCGGAGGGCAGATATCCCGCCCGATACCCCCGCACCATCGCTGGGTCGTGGCCGTGCTCGCGGGCGAGTTCGGTCAGGTAGGTGGTCAGGAGTTCGGCGGCCAGCCGACTGCGTCCAAAGACAATTGTCGGAATCGCGTTGCGGATCAGATCTGATGCCAGATCGCGGACTTCCAACAAGGTATCGCGGCGAATGCCCAGCTCGCGATTCACCACCGGGGGATTGATGAAAGCGATGACCTTCTCTCCGGACGGTGCACCGCTGCGATTGATGAGTGTGACAGGCTGGCCAAGCATCCGCTCGGCGTGCTCCTGAGGATTCCCGATGGTCGCGGTGGTGCAGATGAACTGTGGGGCGCTGCCATAGAATCGGCAGATCCGGTGGAGACGGCGGATGACGTTGGCCACGTGGCTGCCGAAGACCCCGCGGTACTGGTGCAGCTCATCGATGACGACGTAGCGCAGGTTCTCGAACAGACGCAGCCATTTCGTGTGGTGCGGCAGGATCGCCGTGTGCAGCATATCGGGATTGGTGACGACGATGTGGCCCGCTGAGCGGATGGCGCGGCGGGCAGACGCGGGCGTATCCCCGTCGTATGTGTAGGTCTTGATGTCGGCACGGAGGGTGTTCACCAACTGGTGCAACTCATCCACTTGATCGGCGGAGAGTGCCTTGGTGGGAAACAGGTACAAGGCCCGGGCGCCGGGTTCTTCGAGGATGCGGTTGAGGACGGGCAGGTTGTAGCACAACGTTTTTCCGCTGGCTGTCGGCGTGACGACGACGATGTTCCGGCCCTGGTGCACGGCCGTGAATGCGTCAGCCTGGTGAGAGTACAAGGAGGCAATCCCCCGTCGGCGCAACGCCGCAGCAAGGTCAGGGGAGACAGCACTGGGAAAGGGCGCAAATTGGGCTGGCCGAGCGGGGAACTGTCGCCACGCCGCGATTCGGGCCGCGCGCAGGGGATTCGCTCTGAGTTGGTCGAGAATCTGATCTAGAGTCATCAGGAATCGCCTATACGAACAGGTGTTCGATATCGCTGCTGCCCACTCCTCCCTCCCCGCATGTCGAATACAGTTACTTAGTGCGCTCCGGCTTGCGGGGCCAGTGTTCACTACGACCTAGACACGAGGTGGCTCGATGGATGCGTTGGGCACGTCACTCACTCAGGTACTAGACCTGCTCCATACCGATATTCTTGCAGCAGTCGACCCGTTAAAGGATGAGGAGATCAACTGGGTTCACCCATCCCTGAGCAACAACATCGGCATCCTCCTGCGTCACATCGCCGCATCCGAACGTTATTGGATCGGGGAGGTTGCGGGGGGCCGGGCTATGCAGCGTAATCGCAGCGCGGAGTTTGGACGCGAGCGACTCTCAAAAGCGCCGCTGGTGGACGACCTGCGCCGCGCCCATACAGAGGTGCGCGAGGTGGTGCAGAAGCTGACGGGGCCAGACCTCATGAGCGAAGTCGAGGTCGAGCTACGCGGCAGCCGTCGGCGAGAGACGCGCGCCTGGGCGGTGATGCACTCCATGCAACACACGGGGTACCATCTCGGTCAGATCCAGTTGTTTAAGAAGATGGCGACATCCCGCCAGGGTTAGGAGCTTTTGCGTGAGTCGATCAATCTTTGGCCAGATCACCGCCGATCTGTTGCTCGCAAAGACGAGCCTCCGCGACCGCTTGGTGCCCGCGGTAACCCGACAAATTCTCCGCGCAGCCGTGGTGCGTAGAAGACGTCAGTACCAACCTGCCCCGGGGGTGAACCTGGTCGGGATTGGTATCGGCGAGAAAGTCGTGGCGAACCGGCGGACGGGGGAGCTGTGTGTGAAGGTGCTTGTGGCCCGGAAATACCCCAGGGGCAAGATCGCGCGGTCTGACCGGATCCCATCGACGATTGGTGGGATTCCCACGGACATCGAGGGAGTGGGCTACGCGAAAAAGTTCCAGATTCAAAATCAACAGCGGCATCGTCCGGTGCCGGGAGGCGTGTCGGGCAGTCTGGGACCCGAGGCGGTAAAGGCGCGCTATGCCGGGACTCTGGGCGTGATCGTCGCCGACCAGGCGACTCCCCCGGCCCGCTACGTGTTGAGCAATAACCACGTGCTCGCAGACGAGAATCGGGCGAGCGCGGGCGCCAGTGTGGTGCAGCCGGCGACCCTGGATGGTGGCGCCCCCGGCGATCGCGTCGCTTCACTCGCGCGTTTTGAGCCCCTCGTGTTCAACAATACCCCCAATCTGATGGACGCGGCGATCGCGCAATTCGACACCACGATGACCGGAGCTCCCACGATTCTGGGCCTGGGAGACCCGACCGGGGCGGACGATCCGACGCTCAACTTGCTGGTGCGAAAATCCGGACGGACGACCGGCGTCACGGAGGGCATCGTTCGCACGCTGCACTTCGACGCGTTCAACATTCGCTATGAGCAAGGGGTCGTCCGGATGGACGATGTCATGGTTATTGAAGGTGTGCAGGGCGCGTTCAGCCGGCCGGGTGACTCAGGATCGGCCATCGTGGACGCCGGCGGACGGGTGGTCGGCCTCTTGTTCGCCGGAAGTGACACCGTCACGTTTGCGATTCCCATCCCGCGCATCTTGCGCCAGTTCGGTGTGAGTCTCCCCGCATAGGGGATCCGGTGCGCATGGCAGCACGTCTTCCGGAGAAGGTCCAGCGGGCGAAAGAGACCCTGGTCAGAGCGCTCTCCGCCGAAGAGGGATTTGTGGGCGCCGGAGTCGCGAAACGAGGCTCGGGCCGCTATGAGATTGTCGTCATGGTGGTGGAACCCGCCAGCCCCGTGCGGGCCAAAGTGCCGCACACGTGGCAGGGGGTCCCTGTGCGGATGCAAGTGAGCGGCGTCCCGCGCAAGTTTTGAGTCGGTGCACCAGCCCCTACCGGACGATAATGACGCCCTTCATGCCCTCGGGCACATGGACGATGCACCAGTACTCGTAACGGCCAGGCGTGGTGAAAGTGAGGCTGTAACTGCGCCGGACATTCCCCGGGGTACTCGTCGAATACAGGAGGCCAGAGTTCACGTAGCCTTTCCCGTCGTAGGTCTTCTGAGGGGTGACGGCGACGGCTTTCGGGTTAAGCATGAG
The DNA here is from genome assembly GCA_035300645.1 of bacterium. Classification (GTDB taxonomy): domain Bacteria; phylum Sysuimicrobiota; class Sysuimicrobiia; order Sysuimicrobiales; family Kaftiobacteriaceae; genus 13-1-40CM-64-14. The sequence goes on along the minus strand of DATGVF010000057.1, from coordinate 296 downwards.
CTTGGGCGGACCTTTCGCCTGCGGTTGCACGAGCACAAAGTCGGGGGGTTTTTGCCCGCTCGTGAAGGTCACCGTGTGGATCTCGAAGGGATCTTGCATCGTCCACGTCACGGTCGTGCCTCGAGTCACGGTCAGCGGCAGCCGCGAGAAGCGGAGTAGCGAGTAGCCGGAGGCAATGTTCCCCACCATCGGCGCCACCACGTTGGACCCTGAGCTGGTGGGTTTCCACGCCGCCAAGGCCGCGGTTCCCGCACGGAGGGAGGCCGCCTGATCGCGGGCTCCCTGTGCGGCGGCTG
>DATGVF010000056.1:0-2040 GCA_035300645.1 bacterium | reverse complement strand
CCAATCCCGCAGCTCCCCGATGGGAACATCACGGTCGACCATGAAGTGCAGATGATTGATGGTCAGGTTCGCGATGCCGACGCGGAGATCGGGCAACGCGTTGTCGAACGGCGGCCGTCCCGTCCGCGCGGCGACGGTCATCGGCGGATTGAGAATCGCCACGGGGGGCTGACCCCTGCCCACATTCGCGTGATTCATCACGCCCCCACCTTCGACCACGCGCAGCTCGATCCACGGGTGAACCTCGCGCACCAGCCGCGCGAGCCCCTCGAGCAGGGCATACCAGCTGCCTCCGGCGCCGCCGGCGGCAGCGTCGAGGCGTATCGGTCGTTCGGAAGCGGCAGACACGGGGGGAAGAGCTAGCCCCAATCCGAAAATAAATGGTGAGTAACGTCGTGGAGTTGAAACAGAAAAGCCTCCTGTGCGATCGAAAGGGAGAACGCGCCAACGTCACTCCCCTCACACAGGAGGCTCCTCTGATGCGGTTGAGCGTAGCGAGTCTGCGACGGATGATCAAGGGGAAGTTGCCTGTGGAGTTCGTGCACCAGGAATTGACGTCGTACAGCGGGCTGGAGTTGCTCCGCCGGTACCTGCGGCAGCTCGACCTGCCGCGCCGGCTGCACGCCGCGTGTGCGAGCACAGGCGGGGATTACGGGGGTGGGCGGCTCGCGCTGCTCGTCCTGGCCTTGCTCTACGTCGGGGCCCGCCGTCTCGAGCACCTGCGCTATGTCGCCGGCGATCCCCTGATCGCCCGCTTCTGCGGCTTGGCCCGCCTCCCGACCGCCCGCACCGTCGGCAACTGGTTGCGGCAGTTCACGCAGGCGACCCTGGCGCCCCTGGTCCAGCTTAACCACGACCTCGTCATCGACACCGTCACACGCCTCGCCCTGCCGCGCCTGACCATCGACGTCGATGGCACCGTGGTGCGCACCGGCGCCACCGTGGGCTGGGCCTTCCGTGGCTTCAATCCTCATCACCGGAAGGCTCCCAGCTACTACCCGCTGCTCGCCCACGTCGCCCAAACGGGCCACATCCTGCGCGTGAAAAATCGGCCCGGTAACGTGCACGACTCCAAGCAGGCCGGGGCCTTCCTGCGGAAGGTGATCGACGGTCTGCGGACGGCGTTCGGCCGCCGGCTCCCCGTGGAGTTCCGCATGGACGCCGCCTTCTTCCAGCGCGACGTGCTGCGCCTGCTGGCCGCCCGGGGCTGCGCCTATGCCATCAAGGTCGGCTACTGGCACTGGCTGCCCCTCAAGCAGCTCGCCGCCGAGCGCGAGCGGTGGCTGCCCGTGGCCCCGAACGTGACCGGCTTCTTCCATGACCTCCACATCCCCCAGTGGAACCTCCGGCTCCGCGTGATGCTCTATCGCAAGCACGTCGCCCACGAGAGCCCCAAGAACTTCCAGCTCGATCTCTTCACCCCCGACGACGGCCACTTCGAGTACGCTGCCGTCGCCACGACCCTGGATCTGGACCTGCCCGCGCTCTACGCCTTCATCTGCGGCCGCGGCGCGCAGGAGAAGACCATCGCCGAACTCAAGGGTGAGTTTGCTCTCGACGTCATCCCCACGCACCACTACGGCGCCAACAGCGCCTGGCAGCAGCTCAGCATCCTCGCCCACAACCTCATCCGCAGCTTCCAACTCGACACCCTGGCGACGCCCAAACCGCGCTCCCGCAAACGCACCTATGCGTACCTGATCCGAAGCATGCGCACGCTGCGCTTCCTGCTTGTCACCCGCGCCGGCCGCCTGACTCGCATCAGCGGCCGCCACGTCCTGCGGCTCTCCCACAATCCCGCCACGGAGGCCCTCTATGCGGAGATCGATCATCGCCTCGCCGCCTGAGTTATTTTCGGATTGGGGCTAACTGACTACGAAACGTCCTACCCCCTACAATGCGGGAACCTTACAGCTTCTAAGTGCACCTGCGCTCCGCGTGCCGCTGGCGCCCGTCGCGCACGCCGCCAGCCTACTTCTTGCGCGGGTCGTCAGCGGCGTTCACGTAGGCAAGACCACCAGGCCCGATGCCGTGGAGTTG
>DATGVF010000055.1:0-9937 GCA_035300645.1 bacterium | reverse complement strand
ATGATACGGGCTATGCCGTGATCGGCGAGGCACCGATGCGCGTCCTGATGATCGGCGCACGCGATCGCTCGTTGGAGGCGGCCTTTCAGGCGGCGGGGGCTGATGTTACCGTGGCGAGCGCATCCGATGCGGCGCTTTTGGCGGAGGCGGACCTCGTCGTGCTCAACCGCACGACTCCCGTCAATCTGCCTCCGGGAAACTATCTCTTGCTCGCGACCACGGCCCCGAACTTGCCGCTGGATATCGATGGTGCCGTCGTTTTCCCCCACATTCTCCGCTGGTCGCGTAGCCATCCGGTGATGCGTTTTGTGGATCTGCGGGAGGTCGGGATCGCGCGTACGATGGCCATGCACCCGCGGGGCGGGGAGGCCCTCGCCGAAGGCGAGGTTCCCCTGATCTGGGCGTATGAAGGCGGAGGGCTGCGGGCGATGGTTTGGGGATTCGCCCTGCCCGAGTCTGACCTCGTGGTGCAGTCCGCGTTTCCCATCTTGGTCCGTAACACACTGGCGTGGTTGACTGGGTCCGGGTCGGTCTATGAAGCCGGACAGCCCTGGATCGTTCCAGCCCGAGGGCAATCTGAGGCGATGTTGCTTGGTCCGGACGGAACCCAGCACGCTCTGGCCGCCCGGGGCGGGCAGTTTGTGGTGCCGGCCCTGGAACGCGTGGGGATCTATACGCTTCGGATCGGCGGCCGGTCACATCGAATCGCGGTAAACCCGGCCCCCTCGGCGGCCGATATCACACCGGTGAGACCGTCCTCCCCCCAATTGTCTGCTGCGCCCGTTGTGGTCTCGCAACGTGGGATCGGCCTAGCGCCGGCGCTGCTGATCGCAACTCTTCTTGTGTTGCTGGCGGAGTGGACGCTGTGGCTGCGCCGCCTCGTGCCTCTGCGGCCAGCCGTATCTCGACCAGTCATTAGACGATGAACGGACTGCGGTTCGAGGTTCCCATCGCTCTCGCGTTGTTGATCATCCTCCCGGTGGTTGCGGTCGTCGCACGACGACGATCACCGTCCCGTCTCGCGGTGGGACTCCGGCTCGCAGCGCTGGCGCTCGTGATTACGGCGCTCGCCTCGCCCACGGTGGCAGGACGCGGGGGTGATCTCACGATTATTTTCGCCGTCGACCGCTCCGCCAGCATCGCTGCGACCCAGCGTCGGGCCGCCGAGGAGTTTGTGCGTTCCGCGGCCGCGCAGCGACGGCAGGGCGATCGCGTGGGATTGGTGACGTTTGGCGCTGAGGCATTGGTGGAAGAAATGCCGAGTAGTAACCCCCAGCTGGCGTTTGCGACCCAACCGGCGCCGCACGCCACGGATATTGGGGGGGCGATCCAGGCGGCGCTGTCCGCTCTGCCCTCCGAGGGGGCTGGGCGGATCGTGCTGCTCACCGACGGTAACGACAACCGCGGTGGATTGGACGACGCCCTTGCGCTTGCGCGGAACACAGGGGTGGAGATTTCTGTAGTGCCGCTTCAGGCGGGCGCGGGATCGGACGTACTGATCGACGACGTGGTGGCGCCGGCGGAGGTCAGGGTGGGAGAGCAGTACACCGTGACGGTGGCCGTAGTCGCCACCGCACCGGCGGTTGCAGAGTTGACGGTGACCTCCGGGGGAACCGTCATCGGTCGACGCCATCTGGATCTCCAGCCAGGGCGCACGATCGTGTCCTTCCCGCAGGTGGCCCGCGCGAACGGATTGGTGCACTACGCAGCCTCCCTCACCGCAACGCCCAGCGAAATTACCGCCAACAAATATGGGGAAGCGGTCGTCATGGTACGCGGGGCCCCCGTCGTCTGGTACGTCGCTCAGCAGCCGGGACCCCTCATGCACCTCCTGACCGCGGCGGGGCTCCAGGTGCATGTGCTGAGCCCACAGGCGTTGCCCTCGACCGCGGCGGGGTATCGGGGCATCGCAGCTGTTATTTGTGATGATCTCCCTGCCGCACGGCTGTCCCCCGCGCAAATGGCCGCCCTGCGCGATTTTGTCGGGGGCGTGGGCGGTGGGCTGGTGGCCGTCGGCGGACTCTCCAGCTTCGGCGTGGGGGAATACGGGGGCACGCCTCTCGAAGAGGCCCTGCCGGTCACGATGGACATGCGTCACCGGCTCGCCATCCCGACGATGGCGATCATCCTGGTGATCGATTCATCCGGGAGCATGGGAGCCTATGGCCCGCGGCCTGGGAAGCTGGATTTGGTCAAGGAAGCAGCGCAGTCGGTGATCGACCTGTTGCGTGAGGATGATGTCATCGGCGTTGTGTCGTTCGACCAAGAAGCCCGGTGGTTGGCGCTGCCGACTGCTGCCCGCAACCGCGACCAGGTTCTCGAGCAAATCTCCCGCCTCCAGGCAGGAGGCGGAACCGACATGCACCGGGGGTTGAGCTTAGCCTACGACTACCTGCACCGTTCGCAGGCCAGGCTTCGGCATGAGATCGTGCTCTCCGATGGGCTGACTGATCCGGGCGACTTCCGGGGGCTGCTCACGAAGATGTCGCAAGAGAAGATCACGACTTCGTCTGTGGCGGTTGGCGCCGACGCGGATCTCACGCTGATGCAGGACGTCGCCCGCTGGGGTGGGGGCCGTTTCTATGCGACCCGCGATGAGGCCACGATTCCGCAGATTGTGACCGCGGAAGCATTTATCGCCTCCCGGGCCCAGATCATCGAGGAGCATTTCACACCGCGCGTGCATTCCAGCGGTCTGGTGGACGACTTGTCCTTCCCGGAGCTGCGTGGCTACGTGGCGGCATCGCCGAAACCTTCCGCCACGGTGCATCTGGTCTCCGCACAAGACGATCCCATCCTGGCGAGTTGGCAGTACGGGCTCGGCCGCGCCGTCGCGTTTACCTCGGATGCCACGGGGCGCTGGGGTGCCGACTGGATGCGGTGGTCCGATGCCGGACGCTTCTGGTCCCGGCTGGTGCGGTGGGTCAGCCGGAGGGAGTCGGATGATCTGCAAGTCGTGGTCGATCGCAAGGGAGACGGCGCGACCGTGGTCGCGGAGGTAGTGACCGCCGCAGGTTTTCCTCTAGACGGCCTGGAGGTGCAAGCATCCGTCACGGGTCCCGTCCGCGCACGCGTCCCGTTGGTGCAGACCGCGCCTGGGCGTTATGAGGGGCGCCTAGACCGTTTGGTCATGGGCGCCTACGCAGTGACCGTGTCGGCGCGTGACGGCACCGGACGCGGGCGCCTGGCCACGTCGGGATTTGTGATCCCGTACTCCCCGGAGCTGAAGGATCTCAGCGTGAATCGATCGTTGCTTTCGCGTCTGACCGAAGCCACCGGCGGCCGAATCCTCGAAGATCCCCGTGCGGCGGTGGCGCCTCCGCGGGGAGCGACGGCGCGCACGACAACCTGGCCTCTGCTTGCTGCGGCGGCATTAGGCCTGTTCGTCACGGAGATTGCAGTTCGCCGGGTGCCCGCAATCACGCAGTACGTGGGCGCCCTCCTCACCGCCGGACGCGCACGGATGGCGCGGCCGCCGTCTGCGGCAGAGGTCGACGCCGCACGGCAGTACGAGCAGGCCGATCAGTGGACCTTCGCGCGGCCAGATCCCAGCGCATCCGAATCGATGCAGCAGGCCGCCCGCCTGTATATCGCCCGGTTGAAAGCCGCCCACAAAGGAGATCACAGGCGACGCGGGAACGAGACAACAGAGGAGAAGGATTCAGACTAACGGAGGCTCGTTGTGATGAAACCAGACCTCTTTACGTTTGAAGAGCCGGCACGGGTGACTTTCGGAGTCGGCGCCCTGGCGAAGTTGCCGGAGCTCGTGGCCGGCTTGGGGGCCCGTGCGTTGGTGATTTCCGACCCCGGCATCGTCAAGGCGGGGATCCTTGATCGGGTGACGAGTCTGCTGCAGGGGGCGGGGGTTACCGGGGATGCGTTCACCCAGGTCGAGCCCAATCCCAGCATCGAAACGGTGAACGCGGCGCATGACATGTTCCGTCGTTCGCGCGGGGCATTTGTCGTCGCGGTCGGCGGCGGGAGTTCGATGGACGTGGGCAAGGTCGTGGCCGTGCTGGCCGCGCACGGGGGGACCGTGCTGGACTACGAAGGAGTCGGCAAGGTGCCGGGTCCCGGCGTGCCGGTCGTAGCGATCCCTACGACCGCCGGCACGGGCAGCGAGGTCACGATTTTTTCTGTCATCACAGATCACAAGCGGAAGTTCAAATTAGCCGTCGGCAGTCCATTCACCGTTCCGCAAGTGGCGATCTGCGACCCGGAGCTCACCCTGTCGATGCCTCCGGCGTTGACCGCCGCCACGGGAATGGATGCCCTGACGCATGCGATCGAGTGTTACGTAAACACCGTGCACAACCCCATCTCCAAGACCCTGGCCCTGGAGGCGATCCGTCTGATTGGCCGAGCATTACGCCGCGCGTTCGCAAATGGCCGGGACCTGGCTGCGCGGACCGAGATGCTCCTGGCGTCGACCATGGCCGCAATGGCGTTCACCCGGACACGGCTGGGAAACGTCCACGCCATGTCGCATCCGCTGGGCGGGCACTTCAATGTCCCGCATGGGGTGGCGAACGCGATCCTCTTGCCGCATGTCATGGCCTGGAACATGGTGGCCTGCTACGACACATATCCCGCCGTCGCCGGGGCGCTCGGTGAGCGGGTGGCAGGACTCGCCCCGCACGAAGCCGCTCAGGCTGCGGTCGACGCGGTGCGGCGGCTGTCCCGCGACGTGGCGATCCCGGAACGGCTGCGGGATCAAGGCGTGACGCGAGAGGGGATCCCGCGCATGGCCGACGATGCGATGACGAGCGGCAACATCCTGGTGAATCCACGGGCCACCACGCGTGCTGATATTGTGGCGCTCTTTGAAACTGCGTTCTGACGCCGTCGCCGACATCTAGAGTACCTCCCCGACGTTAGGTGGTCGTGCGTAGCGACGACAGCCGCCTCCACCACACGATTGCCCAGGCGGCATCCGCTCTGGCTGCGTCCCCTTTCTCCATCGCGCTGACGGGCGCGGGGTTGAGCACCGAGTCGGGGCTTCCGGATTTCCGTTCCCCAGGGGGGCTATGGGGCGAGTACGATCCGATGGAAGTGGCGACTCTGTCGGCGTTTCGCCGCACACCGGAGAAATTTTATGATTTCTACCGGCAGCGCTGGCCCGGCTGGCTGCGGCGGCGCCGAATGCGGGTCATCAGGCCCTCGCGCAACTGGAAGCCTCCGGCCGGCTGGGCGCGATCATCACGCAGAACGTGGACGGGTTGCATCAAGCAGCCGGGTCTCGCCAGGTGATTGAACTCCATGGCAATCTACGCGAAGCCGCATGTCCGCAGTGTCAGTGGACGGGACCCATCCGCCTCATCACCGAGGCTCTTGAGGCAGGGACGCTGCCCGCCTGCCCAAAGTGCGGGGCGCGGGTGAAACCGAACGTCGTGTTATTTGAAGAACTGCTTCCTCAGGAGGCGTACCAACAGGCGGAGGGTGCCTGCCGCCGCGCAGGAGCGCTCTTGGTGGTCGGGTCCTCCTTACAGGTGACGCCGGCGGCGTGGCTCCCGCAGGTTGCTCACCAGCACGGCGCGAGGGTGATCATCGTGAACGACGAGCCGACCCCGCTTGACCACATCGCCCACATCGTTCTGCGCGGTCGAGCAGGAGCCATTCTGCCCCCTCTTGTGGCGGCGCTCCGGGACGCTTGATGCGCCGGCGTGGTATTTGCTCTTTCCTATGCCAGCGGGCCGTTCAGAAGGAGCGTCCTGTGCCACGTGGAACTTGTCCTAACCGTTTTCCTGATCGCTGAAAGTGAGCGTGCGTATGGCTGAGACGGAAATAGGAGTGATCGGTGGGTCGGGGTTCTATGCGCTTCTGGACGGCGCCAAGGAGTTGCGAGTGGAGACTCCCTACGGTCCCCCGAGCGACGTCGTCACGGTCGGGACGGTGGCCGGGCGATCGGTCGCGTTCTTGCCCCGCCACGGGAGCCACCACACGATCCCTCCGCACGCCATTAACTATCGGGCGAACATCTATGCCCTGAAGTCGCTGGGAGTCAAACGCATCCTGGGGCCGGTCGCGGTGGGCAGCCTGCAGCCGCACATTCGACCCGGGGATTTGGTCATCTGTTCCCAATATGTGGATCGGACCTCAGCTCGCAAGGATACGTTCTACGACGGCCCAGTCGTGACGCACGTGAGCATGGCAGAACCCTTCTGTCCGACCCTGCGGACGGTTGCAGCTCAAACGGCGCACCAGATGGAATGGCGAATGCATGACGGCGGCACGGTCGTGGTGATTCAAGGGCCGCGGTTCTCGACACGGTCGGAGAGCCGGTGGTTCCGGGCGCAAGGCTGGGAGGTCATCAACATGACGCAGTACCCGGAGTGCGCCCTCGCCCGCGAACTGGAGATCTGTTATGGGAGCGTCGCGCTGATCACCGACTATGATGTGGGGGTGGAGGGCGATCCGGGGGTGTCCGCCGTGACCGCGCAAGATGTGATGGTGCAGTTTCGGGAAAACTTGACGCGGCTGCGCGAACTCATTCTGCGTATGATCGCCGCCATTCCCACGAAGCGCGACTGTCCGTGCGCCACGGCGCTCGAACACGCCCGCGTCGGGTAGGGGAGATGCCGCGACATGATCGGAGGACGGAGCCGGTCGCTGCCGTGGAGACCACACCCATGACGAATACCACGATCGATTTACGCAGTGACACGGTGACGCAGCCAACAGACGAGATGCGTGGGGCGATGGCCCGCGCGGTCGTGGGCGATGATGTGTTTGGCGAAGATCCCACCGTCAACGAGCTGGAGGCGCTTGCGGCCTCGATGTTGGGCAAGGAGGCGGGGCTGTTCGTGCCCACTGGCACGATGGCCAACTTAGTCGCCGTCCTCACCCACACTCAGAAAGGCGACGAGATCTTCGTCGAAGCCGACTCGCACATTTACTGTAATGAAGCGGGCTCGATGTCTGCGGTCGCGGGGGCGATGCCGCATCCCATTGCCGGTCGTTCGGGCTACATCGCGCCGGAGCAATTGCGGGAGGCGATGCGTCCGTCCAACGTGCACTATCCCGTCCCTCGATTGGTGTGCATAGAGAATACTCACAACCGCGCCGGGGGCATTCCGGTCACACCCCAAGAGATGGACGCGATCTGCGTGACCGCGCACGAGCTCGGGCTCGCGGTCCACGTGGACGGAGCCCGCCTCTTCAACGCTGCGGTGGCCCTGAGCGTCCCGGCGCCGACGCTGGTGCGTCATGCGGACTCGGCGATGTTCTGCGTCAGCAAGGGTCTGTCGGCGCCGGTGGGCTCGGTGGTGGTCGGCAGCCGCGCGTTTATCGACCGGGCCCGACGATTCCGCAAGATGGTCGGGGGGGGAATGCGGCAGGCCGGGGTGATTGCCGCGGCGGGGGTGGTGGCCTTGAAGACAATGGTAGGCCGCCTGGCTGAGGATCACGCCAATGCCCGCGCGCTGGCCGAGGGGATGGTCGGTCTTCCCGGGCTGTCTGTGGACGTGGAACGAGTCCGCACGAATATGGTGCAAGTGGGTGTCACCGGGCCCTTCACCGCCGCGGAGTTTTGCAGGCGGTTGCGTGATGCAGGGGTCTTGGTGTTGCCCAGCAGCCCCACGACGGTCCGCATGGTTACCCACCGGCATATCAGCGCGCACGACGTCAGTCGCGCGCTGGAAGCGATCCGTCATACCACCGCACTTCCCGTCCGCCGTTAACTGGCAGACCTCCGGAGGGGTTTCCTCGCTTCAAGCGGAAGTTAGGCCTGAAGACACCAGATCATCTGGGGGTTGCCGATGGTCCGGCGCTCTGGTGACGACGCCACAGGGTTTGTGGAGCTGCTGCTGCCAGCGCAGCCGCGCTATGTGGCTGTGGCCCGCGAGCACTTGCGTGTCTCCGCAACGAACGCCGGCTTCACGACAGCGCAGGTCTTTGAGATGAGTGTGGCGATGTCGGAGGCCTTCACCAATGTCATCGTCCACGCCAACACGACCTGGGTGACCCTCCGCTACGCGGTCGAGCCCCACGCGCTCACCATTGAAGTGGAGGATGACGGGGAAGGGTTCGACACCGCGATTCTCGATCAACCCTACACCGCGAACGCCGAGCGCGGCCGGGGCCTGCACCTGATTCGCTCGCTGATGGACATGGTGGAGTGCCAGAGCAGTCCCATGGGAACATTGGTGCGCATGACGCTGCGCAAGGCCGCGCGCGTTCGAGAGGGGCGCCCCTGGAAAGTGGCGGCCCGCCCCTTTCGGTCCATCGGGCACATTCGCCGGAAGATCGACCGCTACAAGCGCGACCTGGCCTTGATGCGGGGGGACGTCGAGCCCAGTGATGAGCACCTGGACGATCGTGCCATCTTGGAGCGTTTTGCAGAGACTGAGGATAAGAAGGGACTGATTGGCGACCGCAAGCTGCGGATCAAAGCGCTACAGGCAATGTTGGAAGAACTTCTCAAAGAAGACGGCGAGGCGCTGCGCTAGAGGTTGTCGATCGGGACCGGGTCGACGGGGTCCGCCAGCTCGATGCCAAAGACCTTACTGTAAAAATAGAGTTCGGCTTCCAGGCACCGCCGAATCGTGTCCGCCCGACGGAATCCGTGCTGTTCCCCCTCGAACGCCAAGTAGGCCGTCGCCACGCCTTTGGCTCGGAGCGCTTGGTACATCCGTTCGGACTGGTTGGGGGGAACCACCGCGTCCTCCAGCCCTTGGAAGAAGATCACGGGGCAGGAGAGCCGCTGGTGAATCGGAGACCGCGCCACATAGCGGTCGCGGTGCTGCGGATAAGGGCCCACCAGTCTGTCCAGGTAGCGCGATTCGAACTTGTGGGTCTCTTTCGCGAACGCCTCCAGATCGCTGATCCCGTAATACGCAGCACCCGCCCGGAATACGTCTCTGAAGGCGATTGCCGCAAGAGTCGTGTACCCACCGGCGCTTCCGCCCCGGATTACGAGTCGCTCCGGATCCACGAGGCGTTGGCGGACCAAGTGTTCTGCGCCGTTCACACAGTCATCCACATCGACGATGCCCCACATTCCGTTGAGGCGCTGGCGGTAGGCACGGCCGTAGTTGGAGCTACCCCCGTAGTTCACATCCAGCACAGCAAACCCCCGGCTGGTCCAGAATTGGATCTCAGGCGCGAACGCAGTGCCGGCAGCCCCGGTGGGTCCTCCGTGAGCCATGACGATGAGCGGGGGGCGCTTTTTCGCGGGAGCCGCATAGTCGGAGTTTTTGGGGGGATAGAAGAGCCCATGGGCTGTCACGCCTCCTTTGGTTGGGAATTCGATCGCCCGGGGGTGGGAGATCCACGTGGGCTCCGCGACGCTGACGGGTGACTGCCTGAGCACTGTCGGTTGACCCGTAGATAGGTCGAGCCGTACGATCGCGAACGCTTGAGAGGGCGAACTACCGCCTAATACCGCCTGCGTTCCTGCAAGGCGCAGCGAGGGCAACACATTTGTGTAAGGGAGCTCGAGAGGTTCGAGAGTGCCCGTCCCCGCGTGCAGCCGTCCCACCAGCCACCGCCCGCGCCAGTTGTACGTGCAGATAATCTGATCAGGCGATTCGAAGGCATAGGTCGACATGCCAAGAAGCCACTGGGGCCGACCAAACTCTGCGTCCATTTTGCACAGGGGCACCACGACGCCGTCTTTCCACCGATACAGGTTCCACCACCCTGTGCGATCTGACACAAAGTGCAGCGTCCCGTCTGGTGACCACTCCGCCTGAAAGATAGACTCCTCCGGTCCACCAGCGACCCGCTGGCGGCGGACAACTGCGCCGTCTGGGCCCATGATGCCCACCCACAATTCAGTCCCGTCCCATGGCATGTTGGGGTGGCGCCAAGTGAGCCACGCCAGATGCGATCCGTCGGGACTCATCCGCGGGGAAGCGTAGAAATCGTTCCCGTGAATCAAAATGGCGCCCGCATTCTCTTCCTGGAGATTGATGCCCACGAGAGTGTTCACTGCTTG
>DATGVF010000054.1:0-15156 GCA_035300645.1 bacterium | reverse complement strand
CGTCGCGGGTCTCCAGCCTCCGCACCTCACCGCGATGTGCGCGTGGGAGGGAGCCGCCGACTACTACCGTGACTGGCACCGCCACGGTGGCATTCTGTGTACTTTCACCCGGTCGTGGTTTGACGCGCAAGTGAGGACGATCCAACATGGCATCGGTTCGCGCGGGGCGGTGAATCCGAATACGGGAGAGTTCGTCGCCGGGCCGGAGACCTTACCCGACTACGCGCTCGCCCAGAGCCGCGTCGATCCCTTCCAGCGTGCGCTAATGTCTGAACTCGACGGCCCGTGGTATCGGGAACGGTCCGCGGACTGGACACAGGTGAAGGTGCCGTTTCTCTCCGCCGGCAACTGGGGCGGTCAGGGGCTGCACTTACGCGGGAATGTCGAAGCGTTTGTGCGGGCGGCATCACCGCAGAAGTGGCTGGAGATTCACGGGCTGGAGCACTGGACACATTTTTCCACCAACTATGGCCTGGCGCTGCAGAAACGGTTCTTCGATCACTTCCTCAAAGGACAGGACAACGGGTGGGATCGGGAACCCCCGCTGCGCCTCAATGTGCGCCACGTCGACGGGTTCGTCGCGCGGCCGGAACAAGAGTGGCCGCTCGCGCGCACCCGGTGGATGAAGCTGTACCTTGATCCTACTCACCGTCGTCTCGATCGGTATCCCGTGACCGGCCGCAGCGCGGTGGAGTATGCGGCACTTTCTGAGGAGGTGTCATTCCGGACTCCGGCGTTCACGGAAGAGACAGAGATCACCGGTCCCCTGACCGCAAAGCTCTTCATCGCCTCGAGTACAAGCGATGCGGACATATTCGTGGTGCTGCAACTGTTCGATCCGACCGGGAGTGAGGTCACCTTCCCCGGCGCCGTTGAGCCGCGTGCCCCGATCGCGCAAGGCTGGCTACGCGCGTCGCACCGCAAGCTGGACCCGAGTTTGTCCGTGCCCTACCGCCCCTTTCACGCGCACGACGAGATTCAGCCGCTTGCATCAGGACGCATGTATGAGGTCGACGTCGAGATCTGGCCCACCTGCATCGTCGTTCCGGTGGGCTACACGCTGGCGTTGACAGTCCAAGGCCGGGACCTTGAGCGTGCGGTGCCCAGTGGGCGATTGGGTCCGTGGGAAGGGCTGCGGGGATCCGGACCGTTCCTCCACAACCACCCCTGGGATCGGCGCCCTGAGGTCTACGCCGGCCGGGTCACGATCTACGGTGGGGGGCCGTCGGATTCTCATTTACTAGTGCCGGTCATCTCGGGAAACCCTCCTTAACGTTTCACCGCTCCCGTCGCACCCACTGACGCCTCGGAATCGACCGGGAAACGGATCCACCTGGTCCGCTGGGTGGCAAGTAAACCCCACAGCGTCGCGTACACCGCAGTGAGTGCGGGGGTGATGCGCGAAGGATGATCGGTGGTGGACGCTGAACCGGGGGCTGTGATGAGCACGGCACGAAGCCCAACACTCGAAGCTGGGCGCGGCGCGATCAGCCGGCATGCCTGGAAAGAGGGGTTTGACTTCCTCTCTGATGCCGATCGCGCGGAGCCGCTCCTGCCGGACGATTTGGAACGTCTCGCTGAGGCCGCTTGGTGGACCGGGCGGCTAGCGGCCTGCATCGAAGCACGAGAACGCGCCCACCGAGGATATCTGGAGACTGGGAACCACCGCCGAGCAGGATACCAGGCGATCGAGTTGGCTCGGGATTACTTCAGCAAGCGTGAAGGGGCCGTCGCAAGGGGCTGGTTGAATAGGGCTGAACGGCTGCTCGCGCCCGAGCCAGAATGTGTGGAAACCGCGTGGTTTGCGAGAACACAGGCGGTTATTGCGTTTGAGGGACAGCACGATCCTGACAGCGCGCTGGTCCTCGCACGTCGGGCCCTCGACATCGCCACGCGTCTGGCCGACCGCGATCTAATGGCCCTCGGTCTGCATGATCAAGGACGGATTCTGGCCGCATTGGGTCGGGTTGACGAGGGCGTGGCGTTGATGGATGAAGCCACGGTCGCGGCTCTGGCCGGTGAACTCACCCCCTGGACGACAGCCGCAATCTACTGCAACACGATCCAATCGTGCGAGGGGGTAGCTGACTACCGTCGGGCCCGCGAGTGGACCGAGGCCGCGAAACGCTGGTGTGAACGCCAGGCGATCGCAGGTTTCCCCGGGATGTGCCGGGTCTATCGCGCCGAGATCATCCGGCTCAAGGGGGCCTGGGCCGAGGCGGAACAGGAGGCTCGGCGCGCCTGCGATGAACTGCGGGAGTTCAACGTGGGGTACGCGGCGGCGGCCCTCTATGAGGTTGGCGAGATCCGGCTGCGCATGGGCGACTTCGCGGCAGCCGAAGATGTGTTTCGGCAGGCCCACGAGCTGGGTCGAGATCCTCAGCCCGGTCTGGCGATGCTGCGCTTGGCCCAGGGCAAGCCCGAAGCGGCGCTCACCTTGATCACCCAAGCGCTCGCTGATCAGACGCGCGACCGGCTCCACCGGGCGAGGTTCCTCCCGGCCACGGTGGCCATCACGACCGCCGCGGGTGATCGCACCGCGGCTGCAGCAGCCGCAGGCGAACTTGCGGAGATCGCCCGGACGTACGGGACCCCCGCCCTGGAAGCGAGCGCGGCGTATGCCCTGGCGACTGTTGCGCTGGCGGATGGTGATCCGGCGTCAGCCAGGCGAGACCTGAAGCGCAGCGTGCAGCTGTGGCAGGACGTCGACGCGCCCTATGAAACAGCGCTGGCCCGAATGCTCCTCGGCGAGGCCTGTCAGGCGGTAGGGGACGTCGAGAACGCTGCCTTGGAGGTTGAAGCGGCGAGGTCAGCGTTCGAGCGCTTAGGTGCAGTTCCTGATGCCCAGCGAGCCACCCAGCTCCTCGGGAGTATCGCCGCGGGGCCGAGGCTTGCGACACATTCTGAGAGCAAGACCTTCATGTTCACCGACATGGTCAAGTCGACGTCGCTGGTGGACGCGATCGGGGACCACGCCTGGCAGGACGTGTTGCGGTGGCACGATCAGACGCTGCGCACACTGGTGGCGCGTCATGGGGGCGAAGAGATTGATCACGCGGGGGACGGGTTCTTCATCGCTTTTGGCAGTGTTCAGGAGGCCGTGGCGTGCGCCGTCGATATTCAGCGCACTCTCGCCGAGCACCGGCGTACGCACGGATTCGCCCCGCAGGTCCGCATCGGTCTGCATGCGACGTCTGCGCTCCGCAGGGGGAAGGGCTTTTCAGGCAAGGGTGTGCACCTGGCCGCACGTCTCGTGGCACAGGCGGGGCCTGACGACATCCTCGTCAGTCAAGCGAGCCTGCGGGGAGCATCGTTGCGCGTTCCGACCTCTGAACCCAAGACCCTCAATCTACAAGGACTTGCCGATCCAGTCGTGGCGGTCTCGGTGCGGTGGCGTCCCTAGCTATAAGCGGAGAACGCAGCATCGGCCTTCCGGAGTCGACGGGACAGCGTGCGCATGATCTGCTTGGTGATCAACGGCGCGTCCGCCAGCAGCGCCCAGAACTCCCGGTCCCCGATGACGAGCAAGTGCATCGGCGTGGAGGCTTCCACGGTCGCCGATCGCGGACCGCCGTCGATCAGGCTCATCTCTCCGAAGAACTGACCCGCCCCGAGTTGCTCCGTGCGCCCTTGCGGGGTGCTCACCAAAGCGGTCCCCCCGAGAATGACAAAAAGCTCTCTGCCGGTTTCTCCTGCGACCGTCAGCCGTTTGTTCGCGGCGACCTCGACTTCCTCCGCGAGGCGCGCGATTTGCCCCAATTGGCGCGGTGAGAGGTCCTCGAAGAGGGGGATGCCCTGGAGCAGTTTCACTTTCGCAGATGCAGACCGCCACAGCGGCATATCGCAAACCCCCAGCGCTACCGATTCATCCAACCGACAATTGGCACTCCATCATTCCGCCCGCATGCGCGCATCCCTGCTCGATGCTGGAGAGGGTGGGGTGAGACTCGACGGGGTCTGTAAGATTAGGGCTTCTTGGCGGTGGCGAGAACGTGTTGGGGGCTGGCGAGGTAGGCACCGGCTGCCATGAGGCGGCGTTGCAACTGGGCGATCAGGGCGGGACTGGTCGCGATCCGCGTGGGGGTAGTGGCCGAGGAGATGGCGAGGACAGCGGCCTCGCCCGCGGCCTCCCCCATCGACATGCCCGTGGGAATCATGCGCAGCGACCCCGCGGCAGCGTAGCGTGCGCTTACAGGTTTGCCCACGACCATCAGGTGGTCGACGCGCAGGGGGACGAGAATGCGAAACGGGATCGCATACACCCGCCGGGAGACCCGATAGGGGTTCATCTGCCCTTTGCCGTACGGGTGGAGATCAATAGGATAAGACGCGACGGCGATCCGGTCGGGAAAGTCGCGGCTTTCGCGGATATCTTCTGCCGACATCTGGTACAACCCGTCGATGTGTCGTGTTTCCCGCACATACAGGCGCGGGGCCGCGTCGACCAGGGTCGCCTGCGCAAACCCCGGGATGCTCGCCTGCAAGAAGCGGACAACGGACGGCAGTTCCTTCACCGCCTGCGCGTGGGCCTCGCCCAGCGACGTCGGATTCGTACCATCCACATCGTAGATCTGCAGCGCGTTGACCAGCACCGTCCCGTCGCTTTGCCAGCCGAGGTTCAGATCATACAGCCCCATGCGCGGATTGCGCGGCACGTACCGCCAGGCAATGCGGCTGAAACCCCAGATGTACCGACCGTTCACGCCGCCGATGTGCCCCGGTTTTTCGAACGCGGCGATGTAGCGGCGGATGGTCTCATAGTCCACGCCCTTAAGGCGGAAGATGAGCGTGGCCGCCTGTTGGCGCCGGTCCAGCCCGGTCTCTTCGCGACCGACGCGATACGGCACGCCGCTGGCGACGGCCAAGGAGGCATCATCTGTCGCGTCGATGAGTTGGTCCGCGGTCACGCGTTGGGTCCGCCCGCCAGCGGTCAGGACAATCCCGGTGAGGATGCCATCAGACACCAGAGGCGACGGCACGCTGGTGTGCGTCACGACGGTGAGGGTGCGCTGCGCGCTGACGAGGTCTGCGAATGCCTTCCGAGCGGTTTTGATGTCGTAGGTCTGGCCGATCTTTTTGTGGACTTGGGCAAAGATCCCGCGAGTCAGGGGAAGCCCATCGGGCCCGCGGTTGAGGTCGAGCATGTTCAGCCACGCGAGGGTGATGTCGCCGCCGATCTCCTCCCCTGGTTCGACCAGGAGGGTCGTCATCCCGGCGCGCGCAGCTGCGACGGCTGCGGCGATGCCCGCGGGGGATCCACCGACAACCAGCACGTTGACATGGGTCGGGATAGGCCGTTCTGCGCCAGCACCCGGCAAGGCCGCGAGGAGCACGGCTAGAACCACGATTATAGGAAGGATCGGACGTCTAAGCATTATTGTGCGACCGTGGCCATATGGGCCCTGTTTTAACACAAGCGCCCTTGCAACGTCCAGCGTTCCGTCGACGCTCCTATAGCGGATATGCCCACCGGCGGCTCCCGTGACGCAGGGGAATGCGCTGCGTCCGATGGGCCGTATAATATGGAGCAGGGAGTGAGCATGTTCAATGGGGAAGGAGGAGATGGGAATGTCGGACCGAGTAGGGTTTGTGGCCGGACTGATGATGGGCACGCTGGTGGGAGTAGGGTTGGGGATTCTGCTTGCCCCTCGAGCCGGGCAAGAGACCCGGGAGCAACTGAAGGGGAAGGCGCAAGTGGTCGGAGAGCGGCTCAAGACCACCGCCGCGGCGATGGGCGGTCGCATGCGTGAGGATGCGGCTGAAATCGCGTCCAAAATGAAGCAGACGATCGACCAGGATGATCTCCTGAATCGGTTGGGGCGAAACGGGTAAGAGCCAGACCACAAAACGCAAGTTGCGGGGGAGTCGTCAGTCGGCTCCCCCCGCAATGTTTGTCTGGGCACGCTGGCCGCCACCGTCGAGGAGAGGAAGCCGTGTTCAGGGCCATATATATTGACAATCTTCGCAATTATCCCCTCTCGGGCAGTACCGAACGTTCGTCCCGCTTATTTTCATAATCGCCCCACCGCTATCAAACCGCTTGCACATGATTACTATTCGGTGATATACCGGCGTCCCGTCACGGCCTTGAGAGGGCCGCGTCCTAACCGCTAGACGATGGGTCCGTTCTACCTACCTTCATGCACGCCAGTAAGCAGGAACCCCGCCTGGCGCAGAGAAGCAAGTACATCGAAACCCGGCGTCAACGCGATAGAATATTCAGTCGGGGCGACTAGCCTGGGGGCTGGTTACTCACTTGGTCCGGTTTAACTGGCTCCTGAAACGGTGAATGCAACATCGTAACCGAGTCGCCGGGGTTCCGGGACGGCTATCACTCAGACGCATCAAGGAATGCCGCGATCTCGTCAGCCATCTCTCCGCCGCCAGCGACCAGAACCATGGGGTATCCCTTCTCATTATCGATAATCTCACACGATTGCGTGAGCAGGCGCGTTTAGCCTCTTCTACCTGCGCCGACGATGGGTTGTGTTCCACTCTCAGCATGGTCACCGCTTCCCTCCAGGAATCACTCTAAGGCCTCTAGGCGCCCGTGGGGCACGTTCCGTCTGGGCAGGAGTCCCATCATCACACTTTTGGAACCATCCCAGACGCCAGTAGGCCATCAGCCGCCCGGAGTAGTGTGGGCATTTGTAAACGGGCACACCATCACGGTAGGCACGTCGGCCAATCTCCATGACTTTCTCCATTTCCTCGATCTCAGGAGTGATCTGGCGACGGTTGCAGAAGAAACCCGTTGCCTCCGAGGAAGAATCCAAAACGCCGGTAGGTGCAGAATAGCTGTGGAGGGCGTGCCTGAGAGGCCGAAAGGGCCTGGACCACGCGCTGGCGGACCAGGCGCGCACGATTCGCATCCCTGGTCCAGGTAGACGGTGGTGCGTACTACCTTCCCATCGTCTCGGGGGTTCGAATCCCTCCCCCTCCGCTCATACAATAGCGACTCTCATCGATGTAGTCCTCGGAGGCGCTTATGGCAGTTGCTGTGCGGGCCGCAAAACAAGGTGATCTGCCCTCTATCCGCTCCCTTTTGACCTCGCTCGAACTGACCGTTGCCGGCGTCGGTCAGCACCTGGAACATTTCCTGGTGGTCGAAGACGCAGGGAAGATCGTTGGGTGTGCGGGTCTGGAGACCTACGGGTTCCACGCCTTTCTACGCTCGGTCGCCGTGCGCCCGGAGTATCGCGAGCGCGGGTTGGCGACGTCGCTCGTGACCCGATTGATTGACCAAGCGCGCCAGGAGAGATTGCACGCGGTCTACCTACTGACAACCGCTGCGGAAGCGTACTTTCGGCGCCTGGGCTTCGAGACGATTCCGCGGGAGGCTGTGGATCCCAGCGTAAAGCAATCGGCGGAGTTTGGCGAAGGCGTATGTGCGACGGCTCGTGCGATGGTCCTTCCCCTGGCGGCTGTCGCCAAGCACTAGCGCTCTCTCGCCGAGCGGAAAGTGAGGGCGCTGGGCTCGCAGGCGATGTGAAGTAGCACACAGGTCTAATTGGGAAGCCAAAGAGGAGGATGGGCGATGGAGCGGGCGGATGAGATCAGGCAGACGGTGCGGGAGTACTATGCTGAACGCGCATCAGGAGGCAGTTGTTGCGCAGGGACCAATTGCTGCGGTGGGGCGGAGGGCAGCGAGGATCTCTTTGGCTCGTCTTTGGGGTGCGGGACCCCACTTGCGAGCGCGGAGGTCCAGCCGGGTGAGACCGTCGTAGACCTTGGCTCAGGTGCCGGCGGCGATGTTCTGCGCGCCGCACAACAGGTCGCGCCCCATGGGCGGGCCATCGGAGTGGACATGACGCCGGAGATGGTGTGGAAGGCGCGGGAAAATGCCCGGCGAAACAGCGCGGCCAACACGGAATTCTACCTAGGGGAAATCGAGCGCCTGCCGCTTGCCGATGGATCAGCCGATGTTGTCATCAGCAATTGCGTCGTCAGCCTCGCCCCCGACAAGGACGCCGTCTTCGGCGAGGCTTTCCGGGTCTTGCGACCGGGCGGCCGCCTCATCGTCGCCGATATGGTGTCCCAGGGGCCCCTGCCAGAGGCGATTCGCGCCGATCCGGCCGCGTGGGCTGGGTGCATCGCCGGCGCGGCGGAGGTCACGGAGTATTTGGCGACGATCCGCCGGGCGGGATTCGAGCGCGTGGAAACAGTGGCCTCTACGCCATCTTCCCCGGGTCAGGTTTTCAGCGTGACTGTGCGCGCGGTGAAGCCGTCGGCCTGATGGGTTGCGGGTTAAGTTTGTGCGCACGGAGAGATCCGATTAGCTGCGTGATACGTGCGCGGAGCTCGTCCCTGATCGCGCGTAATTCCTGACGCGTTTTTCCCGCCGCGGTGGGAAGAGGCCAGTCTTCGGACTTGCCCCGCGCTCCCGTGGGCACTGATCTAAACATCCGAAGGTGATGACGCGTTGAGCCTGACGAATTAGCTCCGGCGTCACCGTTCGGGGCGCTTTCGGCCCGAGATGAATCCCGATTTCCTGCAGTAGGCCCGCGACATCCGGATTGATCGCCGCGGCGGGCTGAACCCCTGCGCTTTCCGCGCGCCATCCGTCAGGAGCCTGCGCGTTGAAGATCGCTTCGCTCAACACGCTGCGAAACGTGTTCTCGACGCACACGAAGAGCACCAATTTGTTCTGACCGGATCCGCCATCCACAGTGATCCGATGATGCCCTCTCCGCTGGGGGGACTTCTTTCGCGCCATCGTGCTATCGTTTCGCGTCGTGACCGTCGCGTCCTCCAAACTCGCGGGCCATCTCCCGGGCACGTTCAGCTGCTCGGCGGATCGCGTCGCGGACCGCCAGACCGAATCCCCGATCTTCCAAAACCCCGAGGGCCGCCATTGTCGTCCCGCCGGGGGAGGTAACGCGCCGTCGGAGTTCAGCCGGATCCTCGTGGGACTCCGCCAGCATCCGTGCGGCACCGATCAACGTTTGCACGGCCAGCCGGCGGGCCAAGTCACCCGTCAACCCCAATTCCGTACCGCCGTGGATCATCGCCTCGATCAAACGATAGACGTAGGCCGGCCCGCTGCCTGACAATCCAGTGACGACGTCGAGAACATCTTCGGGGACGAGGACCGTGTCGCCCACGGCGTCAAAGATGCGGGTTGCCGTGCGCATGTGTTCGTCGGTGGCATAAGGACCAGCGGTGAGCGCAGTGGCTGACGCCAGCACCGCAGCCGACGTGTTGGGCATGGCCCGAATCAGCGGGACACCAGGCAACTTGGCTTCCAAGACGGCCAGGGGGATCCCGGCGATCACGGAGATAGTAAGCTGGTCGGCGCGTACGGCACCGTCGAGCTCGGCCAGTAGCTGTTGCGTGTCCTTGGGTTTGACGGCCAGGATCAGGACGTTGGCTGCGGCGAGCAAGGCGGGCTTCGTGGGAGTCCCGCGAATGCTGTACCGTGCCTGCAACGCCGCCAGCCGCTCCCGGTTGGAACGATTCGTTGCCCACACTGCGTCGGGGAGGAGCACATGGCGGTCCAACAGCCCTTTGATCAGGGCATCTGCCATGTGCCCCGCTCCGATCATGCCGATCACGAGTTGTGACACCAACGCCACCTCCCACAAAACATAACGCCCCTCCGCCGCAAGGGCGGAAGGGCTTCCGCGGTACCACCTTGATTCTGGCCGTCGCGCAGCACGATGAGCGATGCGAACGGCCAGCTCTCTGGCCCGATTACGGGGGGCGCCCGGTCTACTTCCGCGCTGTCGCTGACCTTCTCATCCGCAACAGCTTGTCGTAGCCCGCTCAGAGGATGGGATCGGAACCTCCTGCGCACCACCTTCCACTCGGTGGGTGATGCTCTCTTCTGCAGGCGCAGTTCCTACAGTCCCCGTCGTCGCGGTGTGCCAGATACTATAGCATGCGTCCCGGACACCTGCAATGCAGCGATCTGACTGTGTGGATGAAAAGCGATAATGTCACCCATAACTGCTCAGCGATAATGTCACCGCTGACAATGCGGGCAGAAATAGGTCGTTCGGCCGGCGATGCGAGCAGTCCTCAGGGGGCGGCCACATCGCGGACACCGCGCGTCGTCCTCGCCGCGTGCATTCAGGAATCGGCCCACGGGATGTCCATATTTGGACAGCTGTGCGACGGCCCGCTGCAACACGCGGCGAATCGTTCCATGGAGCCGGCGGATCTCGCCCGGACGGATTCGGTGGCTGGGGCGAGCTGGATGAATCCGCGCCTGCCAGAGGATCTCATCCGCATAGATGTTGCCAATTCCGGCGATGAGGTCCTGACGGAGCAACAGCCCCTTGATCGTGCCCCGTCGGCCTGCCAGGAGTTCACGCCATCGGGAGAGCGTGAAAGCACGCTCGAGCGGTTCGACGCCGAGCCGTTGGAGTGGCCCAAAGTCCTCCTCGGTCTCCACCACATCCATGTGGCCAAAACGCCGTTGGTCTACGAACCGTAACTCGAGACGTCCAAACTGGATGACGACGCGGGTATGCGGGTGGACTGGAGCCAATCGTGGGCCCACCAGGAGGTCGCCGGTCATTCGCAGGTGCGTGACTAATGTCCCGGATGGACGCAACCGGATGAGCAGATACTTCCCGCGGCGTCCAATCTCCACGACGCGGCGGCCGGTCAGATGACGAGCAAATTGCTGAGGAGGCGGGGTGCGAATCGTGGAAGGCGTCAGCAGCCGGACACCGGTGATGCGTCGCCCAATGATCGACCGCCGGAGCATCCGCGCGACCGTTTCCACATCCGGGAGCTCAGGCACGGGGATCTACATCCAATGCTGGCGGCCGCTGTAGATCTCCACGACCGGGCCCGTGGGGTGTCGCCGGCGGTAGTCCTGAAACTGGGCCAGCAGGCGACGGTAACGCCGGTTAGACGATCTCAATTTGCGGTGGGGGATATCCAGCAGAAACTTTTCAACTTTCCACATGTTCCTCCGCGCCAGACGCCAGTCGTAGTCTCCCAGCGCACGCAGGTCCACCCGTTGATAGCCGGTAATGCGACCGGTGAAGTCCACGTAGGGATCGAAATAGCTCCACACCAAATCGCGGATAGTGCGGAACACCGGTTTGCGGCCATGTAGGCCGGCATCTCGGGATCGGGCCACGGACCCCCAGCGCCCCCGGCGACGGAAGACGTAGATCACATGATCGATGCCGTCTTGTGATTCGAAGCTCACGACCAGAGGCGGGTACCCGTGCTGCTCCAAGATCACTGCCGCGGCCAGGGCGGCTTCCAAACAGTGGGCAGTCTTGCGGCGGACAACTTCCCTGAAGGATCGCAGCGTTTCTCCGCCACGCTCCCAGTTGTAAGGGAGCGATCGCAGCCAGCGATGGAATTGCTCGGGAGTTCGGTGCCGCTGAATGATCCGCCACTCCTCGCGGGTGAAGGCCTCCCGCGCCGGGTGCGGTCGTATCATGGGCCGACTATTTCGCACGTGGCTGAGGCGATGCCTTTCGCGTATGCTCGCCGCAACCGCCAGGGACAGGTGCCGATTAGCGCTAATGGTTCTCTGGGATGCGAGGGCGCGGGGAATGGAGGATGTCATGTCGACGCGTGAGCCTACCTTCGCATCTCCTGCTGAGGAACGTGAGTACCTGACGAAGGTGAAGGCGGAGCTGGACGCCTGCGAGACGAAAGCAGACGTCCTTCGAGTCTGGCGGGCCCACTACCTTAAGATTGGTCATCGCAAGCTGGGGCGTCTCCTGTTGGGCCGCAGCGTCGATGAGATCGTCAGATCGAAGACGTAGAGGAGGAGTCGTGTGGACATCTATAAGCCCGATCGCGCGAAAGCAAGCCTCCCCGACCGGCCCGAGTACTTCTCCGGGCGGGTGCACACGGAGTATCTGCGGCGCCCGGAGCAAGGTGGCGCGGCCGAACTCATCGCGGTATTTTTTGATCCGGGGGCGCGTACGATCCCGCACATCCACGCCGCGGATCAAGTGTTGGTCTGCGTCGAGGGCCAGGGACTCGTGGTCACGAGCACGGAGCGCCGCCCCCTGCGAGCAGGGGAGATCGCCGTCATCCCCGGAGGGACGTGGCACTGGCACGGGGCTACGAAGACCACGGCGATGTGCCACATTTCCGTCAAGGGCGTCGGTCCTTCAGACTGGACCGTACCGCGGCAGAAGTGGGACGAGTACTGAGCGGATCATCTGGTCCCGTGCGTCTGCGGGTGATCCTCATCCCGTGCGCGCCCGGAAGCCCCCCGCTTTGGTGGATCTGATCTCTTGGGTGTGGGGCGTTTTCTCAAAACAAACCAGACAACTAAGTCCCACGCATTGTGGATGCCGACGATGAGGAGCAAGACGGTGGCCCCCGCCAAAGCGTTGAACGCTTGACCGGCGCCTTTGAGTAAGGCCACGCCGCTGACCACATAGAGGAGATAACTGGCCGAGGGGATGAGGAAATACCACATCCAGTCGGTCATGTCGGTCTGCTGGGTGCGATACTGATGGTGCATGTAGGGAACGCCGCTGAGGGAGATCCCCAGACTGATCAACCCCGTCAACAGGAGCAAGATGCCCAGGAAGGTCCTTGTCACGGTCGGAATCACGAGGACCGCTGACGTGATCAAGACATAGACGAAGTGCATGAGCGTCGGACTCACGAACGTCCGAATTCCCACGACAGTTTGCTCCGTAAAGAAGTTCGACCCCAGCCAAATCGCCACAAACATCAGACCGACCAAGGTCGCCGACGATCCTCCCATCAGCAGGAAGAAGTTCTGCCAACTCTGCAGGGACTGCGATAGGGTATCGGGCATCGGCGCTCCCTCCGTCGGTCGCGTCAGCGTGTGGAGAGTCGATTCGTCGGTTAGCGGGGCTTGGGGAGAGGAAGCTCGACCCGTGCGTGCTCGAGGCGTTCGTATACGTCTGCGGGGAGGTGGGCTGAGGCGACCTGCGGATGCAGGATCCTCGCCAGAATCTCCACGCCCGTCACGATGCGCGGCCCCGGTCGATTGAAATACGCCGACGCATCGGTGAGGTAGACCTGACCGGCGTGCACCGCCCGCACATTGGACCAGCCTTTCCTCTCCGTCAGGAGATAGACCTCTTGCCGCGTCCGTGGCACCGTGAACCCACAGGGCATGAGCACGATGACGTCGGGCTCGGAGTCAATGATCGTCTGCCACGGGACCACAAACGACGGTTCGCCCCCGCGGCCCAGCACATCCATCCCGCCCGCGAGTGCGACCATCTCCGGCACCCAGTGCCCGGCAACGAAGAGAGGATCGAGCCATTCAATGCAGGCGACGCGGGGGCGGGAGCGTCCAGTAACCGCTTCTCGCACTCGCTCGATCCGCGCCCGCAGTTGATCCACGAGTGCGGCCGCCTCGGCGGCTCGTCCCGTCAAGTCCCCCACCAACAGGATGTTGTCCAGGATGCCCGCCAGACTCTCGGGTTCGAGGGAGACGAGCCGCGTCTGCGCCTCTAAGAGCCGCGCCGCCTGTTTGACCAACGTGTAAGACGGCGCGCAGACCGCGCACAACTCCTGCGTCAGAATCAGGTCGGGCTGCAAAGACGTCAGTTGCCGCTCATCGAGATGATAGACGCTCTTCCCTTTGTGGAGGTGACCGCGGATCGTGGCATCGATGACGCCGCTTGGCAGGTTGGTGGTGACGATGGCTTCGCTGAGGACCGCCTTGCCGCTGATCTCAGGAGGATAGTCGCAGTCGTGGGAGATCCCGACCAGGCTGTCGGTCAGCCCAAGGGCACAGACAATCTCCGTGGCACTGGGTAACAGCGAGACGATGCGCATACGGCTCCCGGTGCGTTCGTTCGGTAGGGAGACCCCATCGTTCCTGCGGGTGTTGCTGGAAGCGAAAGAGAGAAATGAGACGGGGCCTGCGGAATCCCGCAGGCCCCGGTCACTGCACCAGGTGTTAGCTGGCGTAGATGTTCAACGGGTGACGCTTGAGCCTGGGTCCTAAGGCCTTGCGCAGTTGGTCAAACACCTCAATGTCATGTTGGCCGACGAAGGTGATGGCCGTTCCCGGTCGCCCCGCTCGGGCCGTTCGACCGACCCGGTGGACATACGTGTCCACATCCTCCGGCATGTCAAAATTGATGACATGGGAGATATCGGGGAGATCAAGCCCGCGCGACGCCACGTTGGTGACGACGAGGATCGGGGTGCGCTTCTCCGCAAACGCCCGCAGCGCCGCCAATCGCGCGCCCTGGCGCATGCCTCCATGGAGCACGCCGACGCTGTGCTCGCGTCCCAGCGCTTTGGCGAGCCGGTCCACACGGTACTGGGTGCGCCGGAAGACCAGCGCCGATTCGACGGGTTCGTGACGCAGCACACGGCGCAGCGCCTTGACCTTATCTTCTTCGGCGACTTCCAGGTAATACTGCGTCACGCTGTCCACGGTGGGTTGAGGTGCTGTGATCCGAATCCATACCGGGTTGCGCATCTGCTTTTCCGCGATCGCGCGGACGGCTTGCGGCATTGTGGCGGAGAACAAGGCGGTCTGCCGGCTGGCCGGGGTGAGAGCGAGAATGCGCGAGACATCGGGGAGAAATCCCATATCCAGCATGCGGTCGGCTTCATCGAGAATGACGGTGTTGATGGTGTCCAACCGCACGGTCCCCCGTTGCGTATGGTCCAGCAGCCGTCCGGGCGTCGCCACGGCCAGGTGCGGACGACGCTTGAGCTCGGCAAATTGCCGCTCGATCGACGCGCCGCCGTATAGGGCCACGATCGACAAGCCTCGATAGCGCCCAAACGCGCGCAGGTCGTCGGCGACCTGCAGGGCCAATTCGCGGGTGGGAACCAAGACCAGAACCTGGAGCATCCGCCGCGTGGGATCAATGCGCTCGATAAGCGGGATGCCGAAGGCCCCCGTCTTGCCTGACCCCGTTTCCGCTTGGCCGACGAGGTCGCGCCCTTCGCGTAGCAGCGGAACGACCCTCTGTTGAATCGGTGTGGGCTGAGTCCAGCCCAGCGCCTGAATTGCCCGGCGGGTCTCCGGGCGTATCGGAAGGTCGCCGAATTTCTCGGACGCCTCCTGTGGTGCAACTGATGTACTACTTACTGACATGCAAAAGCCTCCTTTGCTCCGGTCACAGTGTGACCGGATGCGGCCGAAGCCGCGTGAGTTGGTGCCGGCATCTGCGCGTGTCTCGCCGGAACCAACCCATCCGCAAAGAAGGCCCGCGACACACA
>DATGVF010000053.1:0-2885 GCA_035300645.1 bacterium | reverse complement strand
GGAAGCGTTCTTGGTTGTCAGGGCGGCGTGGTGCTTTCATCTCTGGTGGTTCTCCCCTTAGGATCTCGTCGCATTCTCACATGCTCTGCCTGGACTCCTCGGCCGATCGGTGCAGGAGCGAGTACTTCCACCATCAGTACGGGCCGTGAGCCCGAGGGCGATCTTGCCGTCAAGCTCTTTCACCCGGAACACCATAAAGTGAGAGGATTTCTATGGTCCCTGACGTGAACGGCATGGCATCCTTGCCCAAGGACGAAAATACGGTCTAGTGGCGGGGGGCTCACTGGACCGCGGTACAACTCTATTGACTCATCATTTCCGCGCGGGTTTCCGAATTAAAGTGCACATTGATTTCCCTGCCCGCTACGGGTTCTCGTCAGACTTGATCCCGGATTTCCGATTTGACGACCTGCTGAAGACCGTGGGAAGGCTTCGGACACTTCGTCGGTTCCTTAACGTCAACGCGTCGAGGCCACGACCGGGGTGCTGCCAGCTCGCCATTCCCCTGGCGGCCGCATGGGGCAGGGGAAATACCGCAGCTTGATCAACTTGTACCTAACGTTTTACGCTGAGGAGTCTGGGGGGGTCCTTGGCCTCGTTCGAAGCGAGTACCGGTCGGATCGTCGCACTCACCCCGCACCAAGCGTCGTTCTACGGCAGCGGGGGCGCGCTGTTCGGCATCTACCTCCGCAACATCCTCCTCACTCTCGTCACGTTGGGCATTTACTACTTGTGGGGGAAAAATCGCCTCCGCACCTACGTGGTCAGCCAATGCGAGTTTCAAGGCGACCGGTTCGCCTGGCATGGAACGGGTAAAGAACTCTTCATTGGGGCCCTGAAGGTGTTCGCGGTGCTGGCTCCGGTCTTTTTCCTCATCTCTGTTGCCCCGGTCCTCTGGAAAAGCATCGCGTCCCAGCTCGCGTCCAAGGCGGCGGGGCTCCTCGTCTACCTTTTCCTGGTCCCGCTGGCCCTAGTAGGAATGCGTCGATATCGCTTCAGCCGGTTGTCCTGGCGAGGGATTCGATTTTCCTTTCGGGGGCGGGTGCGCGACTTCCTTAAGCTCTTCCTGCGCGGCGCGCTCTTCATGGGTCTCACGTTCGGTCTGTACGCGCCCTTCTTTCAGACGCAGCAGCGGAAGTTCTTTTCCGAAAACACATACTTCGGCAACGCGCGGTTCGCGTTTGACGGAAAGGGCCGCGACCTGTTCGGGCGGCTTCTTCTTTCTTTGGTGGTGGCGGGGGCGGCGTTCGGCGTCGCGGCGGTTGTCGCGGTGGCGACGGTGGGCCAGTTCCGATTCTCCCGCCTCTCTGAGCGGCCGGACGCGATCAGCCAGGTGGTAGTCGCAGCCCTCCCGGGGTTTGCAGTTGCCATTCTCGTTACGGTTGTGGCGGTGTTCTGGTACCTGGCGTACCGCTACCGATACTACTGGAGTCACACGTCGTTCCAGGCAGCGCGCTTTCGGTCTACAGTTACCGCCGGCAAGCTCCTGTGGCTATGGGTCAGCAACCTCCTCTTAATCGTCGTTACCCTGGGAATCGCGATCCCCTGGGTGCTCGCCCGAAATGTTCGATTCAACTTAGCCAACATCACACTGATCGGATCGTTGGATCTATCGAGCGTTGTGCAAGAAGCGCAGCAGGCCGGGGCGGGGGCGGAGAGTTTGGCAGGAATGCTGAATATCGATTTTGCCGGTTTCGATTTACCCTTCTAGACCGATCCCATGGCAGCGGATCCTAACCGAGAGTGGAGCGGCTGGTACTACGACGGCCGGACAGCGCAACGCACCCCCGTCGTGGTCCATCTGCAGCGGGAGGGCCTCACACTCATGCCCCGCGAGGGAACGTCACGCTTGTGGCGATTCGCCGATATCCGTCAGACTCAGGGCAATCACCCCGGCGAGCCGATTCGCTTCGAGCACGGCAGCGATCCCGCGGAAGTCCTGATCGTTCCTGATGGGGCGATTCTCGCCGCGATTCGCGACGTCGCGCCCCCGCGCACCATGCGGGTGCGCGCCCCCACGCGACGGACCGTGTGGATGGTTGCGACGGGGGGGACGGTAGTCGCGATCGTCGCGGTATGGTGGCTCCTATATGCCTGGGGGATTCCCGCGCTGGCCGATACCGTGGCCACGCGCCTTCCGGTGGCGTGGGAGGAGCAGCTGGGTGCTGTGGTCACAGACGCCATTGCCCCCGTGGAGCGGCGGTGCTCGAATCAGGCGCAGTTCGCTGCCTTGAAAGATATCCTCGGAAGGTTGACAGCGTCAGGACCGTCCGCAGCCTACCGGTACACCCTGATTGTCACCCCGGACGAGATCCCAAATGCGTTCGCGGCGCCAGGCGGCTTCGTGGTGGTGACCCGGGGTCTGCTCCGCCTGAGCGATCGTCCCGAAGAAGTCGCTGGCGTCATGGCCCACGAAATTCAACACATCGTGCACCGCCACGGCACGAAGTTGCTCGTCCGCGAACTCTCTCTGCAAGCGCTGGTGAGCCTGGCAGCCGGTAATCTTCGAGGACTTCGATCCACGCTGGATGCGGCCCGCAGTCTGGGTGGTCTGCGGTACCGCCGTGCCGATGAGATGCTCGCGGATCACGACGCGGTCGGCCTGCTGGCGACCTCCCACGTCGATCCGCGCGGCTTGCAGCAGTTCTTCGAGAAGATCAAGCAGTCGTCCGCGATTCAGCTCCCCGCCTACCTGTCGACCCATCCCCCACTTGAGGAGCGCATCGCCGCCGTGAGCCGCCTCGTTGCATCGACCCCGGCCCAACCTATCCCTCTGTTGCCGGACTACCCCTGGACCGAGATCACGCAGATCTGCCAGTAAAAAGGACGTCCCGGAGCTCCTTCCCGAAGGAGTTATCGTCCCCGGTGAGCTAAACACACCTATT
>DATGVF010000052.1:0-2109 GCA_035300645.1 bacterium | reverse complement strand
GGCGCCACACGCGGTGGGGTAAACCGGGCCCTGAAGCGGTTGGAGCACCTCGGCCTCATCCGCACCAGCCGCGGAACAATTACCATCAGCGCCCCCGACCGACTGCGCCGTCTCGCCGAGCAGGAGCCTCTTCCGATGATTCTGGGACTTGCCGATCCCGGGCTCAAAGGCCACGATTGACCGAGGGGGCTGTCTAGCAGGCGGTCACTATAGCGAACGAGTGTTCGTCAGTGAAATACCCCTGTCGACCCTCTAGGGTGAACTCGATAACAAATCTTTGTGAACCGTGGTTACATAGAGTCGATTCGAAATAGAACGACATGTTGCATTCACCGAATCGGTACGGGAGATTGTGGCGTCTCGTACCCCCTCCAGGGTGGGCTGTCAGCCCACCCTCTTTTTTTATGAAGGGCGGACGTTGAGGCAGGCGCTAGAGGTTATGGTCAGCCCAGAACACAAGCTGGTGCCCTAACACGCCAATCACGAGCCCTGCAATTACCCATGTCAGCCAACGGGGGATCGAATGCTGGGTCACCGCAATCACCTCTGCCCTAACACCCAGCAACACCCGTGCCAGCGAAACGATTCCGTCGCTCGGGCAGTGAGGCATACGACGGCCGGTCACTTAACCTTGTAGAACAGGACCCCCTTCTTGCGGGTCACGGTGAGCCGCTTGTCATCAGCGAGCAGGTCGAGGTGGCCGATGACTTCGGACAGGGCCAGCATCCGGTCGACCTCACCCAGTTGGGGATACAACTCCTCAGAAATCATCGCTAGCGTCTTGGGGGTGCGGCGAATCAGAGAGGCGATGGTTTCCTTGCGTTGTTCGTGGTGGGCGATGAGCTCCCGCGCTCGGGCACTGGGGTTTTCCATCCGGTCGCCATGACCGGGGTAGGCGGTCTCGCAGTTAAGTAGGAGAATCCGGCGCAGCGATTGCAAGTACTGCGGCAATGTGGGGGTGCGTTTGCCATCGGAGACAAACTCCACGATGGGGTTCGGGCTCACCGTTTCCAACAGCAGGTCCCCCGCGATTAACACTCCCTCCTCGTGATAGAAACAGACGTGGCCCGCCGAGTGACCAGGGGTATGGAGGGCCCGCACTTGCTCCGCGCCTAGCGGCAAGGACTGGCCATCTTCTAGCGGAGAGGGGCGGGAGAGCGGATCGAGATATTGGTCTACTGATTGCATCTGGTCCATGAACGACTTAAAGAATCCCTCGGGCACTCCCGCTTGCGTGAAGAATGTCTTGACGTGGGAGGCGACCCAGCGCCGCCCCCCCACCTTTGCTCGGTCGGCAGCGTGCAGATAGACAACCGCGCCGGTGCGCTGCGCGAGCCAAGCGGCGTTGCCGCTGTGGTCCACGTGTCCATGGGTCAGCAGGACGCGCCGGACGTCCTCGATCCGGAAGCCGGCCGAGGCGATCCCCGCCGTCAGGGCGGCCTGGGCCTCGGGGGTCTTGGGGCCCGTGTCGACCAACGTCAGCGGGTCGCCCGCCAGCACGTACGCGTTCACTGATCCCACCGGGAACGGGGTAGGAAGCTCGATGCGGTGCAGTCGCATGTACGTTTCCCTTGGCTCCTCCGTGCACATTACCTCTATCCTCCCCGCGCGCGCAACCAGGACTCCTCCGGGGGACCGCGTACGTGTTATCACACCATGGCCGTCACTGACATCCAGCGCCGGGCCCAGACGGTCCCCGGCATCTGCTTTGAGCAGGCAGTACGGCTTGGGCAAAAGGTCGCCTTGCGTCGTAAGGAGCTTGGGATCTGGCGGCGGGTGAGCTGGGAGGATTACGCCCGCCACGTGCGCTGGGTGGGCCACGCCCTGCTGGCACTCGGAGTTTCTCCTGGAGATCGTGTTGGCGTTCTCGGCGAGAACCGTCCCGAGTGGTTATACAGCGATCTTGGCATCCAGGCCATCGGAGCGATCACCGTCGGGATTTATGCGACAAGCAGCCCCGAGCAGGTCCGCTACCTCCTGCACCACTCCGAGGCGCAGATCGTCATCGTCGAGGGCGAAGAGCAGCTCGACAAGGTGTTGGAAGTTCGCCCCGAGTTGCCGCACCTCCGCCAGATCGTGGTCATGGACCCGAAAGGGTTGCGATCGTTC
>DATGVF010000051.1:0-6112 GCA_035300645.1 bacterium | reverse complement strand
AAGCCGCGCGCCAGGGCCGCGAGGTCGACTACGCGCTGGGAATGGATGCCAAGACCCGATCAACACACAACACCTATTTCACCTTCCCCGTGATTTTTCTGATGCTCAGCCCGCACATCCCGATCATCTATGCAGCACAGCCCGCTTGGATCACCGTGGGTCTCATTGGGGTGCTCGGGGCCGGCGCCCGCCATCTCATGCTGGTCGGGTGGCAACGCGCAAAAGCCATCACGGTGGCCGCTTCTGCCGCATTGTTGGCTCTTGTCTACCTGACGGCCCAACCCATCCTCTCCTCTCGCGTCGGTTCGTCTCCGGCGTCCGCCGCGGTGCCTGCCTTTACCGACGTCCGCGCGATCATCGTCCAACGCTGCGGGGTCTGCCATTCAGAGCAGCCGGTCCAACCGGGTTTCATGGCCCCGCCGGCTAACGTGAGGATGGATACGCCGCACCAGATTCAGCTACTAGGTCCCCGGATCCGGGCCCGGGCGATCGAACAACGGACGATGCCCCCCGGCAACGTAACCGGCATGCACGACGACGAGCGAGCGCTGCTCCGCCGCTGGCTTGACGCGGGGGCGCCGCTCAAATAATACGCCCGCATCACATGGAGGGAACAACGATGGAACTAAAGATCATCGACATCATCAAACCCGATGACGTCAACGTGGTCTTAGGGCAGAGCCACTTCATCAAAACGGTGGAAGACGTCCACGAAGCGCTCGTCAGCGCGGTTCCGGGGATCAAGTTCGGCTTCGCCTTCTGCGAGGCGTCCGGCAAGCGGCTCGTCCGCTGGACGGGTACTGACCCGGCCATGATCGCTCTCGCCCGAGGTCATGCGCTCACGATCGGGGCGGGGCATTGTTTTGCGCTGGCTTTGGCTGCGGGCTACTTCCCGATCAACGTCTTGCCGGTGCTGCGCGCCGTCCCGGAGATTGTCGGCTTCTACTGCGCGACCGCGAATCCGCTGCAAGTGGTCGTCGCCGATACCGAGCGCGGCCGCGGAATCCTGGGGGTGATCGACGGCGGCACGCCGTTGGGGACCGAACAGGACGAAGATATCGCCTGGCGCAAAGGACTGCTCCGCAAGATCGGCTACAAACTTTAGCCCAGACTTTAGGAGGCGAGGGGCAGGCGGATCCGAATGGTCGTGCCCCGTCCGACCTCGCTTTGGGCGAGAATCTCCCCGCCATGGGCGAGAACGAGATTTCGTGCAATCGTGAGGCCTAACCCGCTGCCGTGCGAGTCCTTGCTTTTATAGAAACGCTCGAAGATGTGCGGCAGATCCTCAGGCGTAATTCCGGGCCCGGTATTGTGGACGTCGATCCCGAATTTCCGCTTCCCCTCGGAGGTCTGCGTGTGACACCGCACGCTCACTTCCCCGCCGGCGGGCGTGAAACCCAGCGCGTTGACGATCACGTTCTCCAAGACCTGACGGATGCGGACGGGATCCACGTCAACGATCGGCAGGTCCGCAGGGATGTCCGCGACCAGCGTCAGGCCAGCGCTCGCAGCCTGTCCCTGGAAGGAGGTCACCGTCTCGGTCGCCAGCGCGCCAAGGTCGGTCTGTTCGCGCTGCAGTTTGAGAGCCCCCGACTCTGCCAAGGCCAAGGTGCGCAAATCCTCTACCAGACGGACCAGCAGGCGCGTCTCATCCAAAATCACGGTGAGGTGCGCATCGTCGCGCGGGTAGACGCCGTCCAGCAGTCCTTCGATGTTCCCCTGAATCACCGCCAGCGGCGTGCGCAGGTCGTGGGAGATCTCTGCCAGCAGACTCCGCCGTCGTTCATCGGTGGCCTGGAGCCGGTCCGCCATTGTGTTGAACGCGTCGCTGAGGGCACGCACCTCCGCAGGACCGCGCGAAGACACGCGCACGGAGTAGTCCCCGTCCGCGACGCGCTGCGCGGCGTCCATCACATCGCCGATCGGCAGCACCGCGCGCCGGAACGTCCGTCCCGCGGCAATCCCGACAATTAAGACGATCAGCCAGACAATCGCGCCCACGCGGAAGAATCCCCCGTGAGGAGGACCACCGCTGAGGCGGGACGCGACCCAAAACGCGATGGTAAAAACGAGTACCATCACAACAATCACAGATCCTAAAAACGCCCCGATGCGCCAGAGGAAGCGGCCGCGCATGCCGCCTCTCCCCCAGGCGGCGCGCCAATAAGGAGGACCCGGCGGTGGCCAGGGCTCGCCTTCCGGCCACCACGGCGGCCGATGGGACCCGTGCATGCGTCTCATCCACGTCATTCGTCCGCGATGCGGTACCCGACCCCGTAGACGGTCTGAATGTACTGGGGCTTGTGCGGGTTCGGTTCGACCTTCCGGCGGATGTTCTTGATGTGCGCGTCGATCGCCCGCTCGTAGGATTCGAAGGCGACGCCGTGCAGACGATCCAACAACTGCCCTCGCGTCAGAATCCGGCCGGGCTGCTCCGCGAGGGCGGCCAGGATCTGGAACTCGGTGGGGGTTAAGGGGACTACTCTGGGCCCAATGGTCGCGCGCATCCGCGGCAAGTCCAGTGTCAGATCCTTGACGCGGATCGTCTCCACCTTCCCACGCGCGGGGTCTGACCGGCGCAGAACCGCGCGCACTCGGGCGACAAGCTCCTTCGGGCTAAACGGCTTGCTGATGTAATCGTCCGCACCCAATTCCAGACCGATTAACTTGTCGGTTTCGTCCGTGCGTGCGGTGAGCATGATGATGGGAACCTGGGAGGTTTTCCTCAACGTCCGCGCCACATCCAACCCGTCCACCTTCGGCAGCTTCAGGTCCAAGACGATAAGTTGCGGCTTCGCCGTCCGCGCGATGGTCAGCGCGGCCTCGCCATCGCCAGCACTAACCACGGTGAAGCCCGCCCGCTCCAGATAGTCCCGCGCGATCTTGACGATCTTCGGTTCATCATCGACAACGAGAATGGTCGGCATAGTCCGCTAGCGCAGCGCGCCTCTATCTGGGAGACGGGGAGGGCGGCGTGGATCGACATGTCATCGATCCGGCCACCCTCCCCCGCGAATTCAAACGGTCCCGGTTTGCTGCTTTCCCTCGTGTGCCCGGCGATGCCATTCTTCAAAATCCGCAGGCGCCCCTCTCCCGCAGTGGCGGTAGCCGCCCCAGGAGTGCCAGAACAGGCCGCGCAACAGACCGAAGAACAGGAAGATGAACAGCAGCGGGAACAGGAACCCGAACCCAAACGGGTGGTGCCAGTATGGACCGTAGTACGGACCGTACGGGTACGGGCCGCTACCCGGCGGTGCGACCGTCTGTCCGCTCTGCGCCACTCCTTGTGCAATACCGGCGTTGTAGGCGAGACCTGCCGCCCCCGCCACCAGCACCACCAGCAGTAGAATCCCTACAAGACCTCGTGGACCCATGGTCAGTCCTCCTTTTGACTCTCGTCGATCTCATTGTCGACGTCAAAGGTGAATACACTGTGAAGACACCACGGAGACAAAATGAAACGGCTGCGCAGCGTTGCGGGGGATGACCACAAAAGAAGCATCAGTCCGAAGCGCAACGGACCATACACCAGAAGGCCGAGTCGAGATCGGGAACGACTGCGGGACTGCCTCCTATGGCGTACGGGGCAGCGGCGTGGTAATCAGCCCGGTGCCAAAATCCAGCCGTGCGGCGCGCAGGTAGGCAAATGCCGTCTCCGCGATCTGGGTGGCATCCGTCGACGAAAGAGGCCGCCAGTTGCCGACCCGCCCCGTCGCATGCCCCTCGCGGTAGAACACGGTGGTCGTCACCGTGGTGAGGACCGGAGAAAGCTGCACCTGCAACACCCCCTGACCCCAAGTAATCATCCAGTGGCGCCCCCCGACCTCAGTCGTCAGGACCTCCGTCGCCGCCTCCGTCATTGGCTGGTGGATCTCATAGAGTTCCCGCGGATCCCCAGCGGGGACAAGGGCGATACTGTCCACTGCAGCGAGGCGCACGCGGACCCGCGCATCCTGAGACGGTCGGAACTGGGCCAACCCAAGCCGGCGTCTGGTTTGCGCACGCAAATCGGTCAGGACATGAAACCGTCGCTCGATCTCCTCCGCCGGCAAGTCCGCAGGGATGAGACGGTCTGGACGCCGCCACGCGGCCACGACCCGGACGCCGTCAGAGTTCATCACTAGCGGCAGTGGCTCTCCCCGCAGATGGATCTCTGCCTCGACCGGTTCGCCGTCCAGGATGGTGAGGATGCGCCCGCTCATGATCTCTTGTTCAGTAATGGCGGACAGGCGGAGTTCCTCTTCGTCAAGGAACTTGAACGCGTACTCGATGGCGTATCCGTAGTCGGAGAGTAACCGCTGGGACGTGATGTGCAGCGACCAGACGCTGGCGCGCTCGAAGCGCAGAACGGACGGTGTCATCCCCTGACCGTGCCGCGCGTCACCCTGCGTGGGCTTCGCGGTCGCTGGGACGACTTGCCCCATGACAAACACGACAACCAAGAGGACGCCAGAGCGCATCGAGGCCCGCCAGCCGGGATCCCTCTGCCGCTCGGACGCGCTATGAGATTTCCGTGTCTTGGCGCTTGAGGAAAAGAAGGCGTCCGTGGCCCTCAAAACGACGGGCTTAGGAGCGCACACCCGGGAGCAGAAGTGCCGGATGAGGCCCTCAGCGGGCGCCGGGAACGATACCCGGGACTGGTGGCGTGCGCGGGATGGTACCCATCCAGCGGAGCACGGTGACCCCGCCGCCGTTCCCGTCCGTCATGTAGATCAACGCCGAGTCGGGATCCTGGTACGCCTCGCGGACTTGGCGATTGGGAAATCGGCCCGGGTATCGTGGTGACAGATAGTACCCCACCTCGCGGGGCAGAAAGGGATTGGAGATATCCCACACGCGGAGCCCCTGCTCAATCCACGCCGTGTAGAGAAGACTGGAGGATCGAAAATCAAACCACGGGTGGTGAATGTATCCCCCATTGGAAGGACACCGGAATTTGCCAGTGGCGAAGTCAAAGTTGTCGGTCACATGGGGGATCCGGAGGGTGGAAATCACCTGGGGATTACTCAGATCGGAAATGTCCACGATGCGGCCGAACCCCGGCGGGCAGGCAATGATCTCGTCCGTGACGACCACTAACGTGGGGTACTTATCGGCGTCCACGATCACAGGCGCAGCGGTGTGCGTCGCGCCGAGGCTGCCCCCGTGGAAGGGAGGCACATAATCGAAACGCGAAATGATGCGCGGCGCGGTGCGATCGCGCACGTCCACGATGACCATGCCCGCATCTCTCCAGGCGACATAGAGCCTGTCCTTGTGCAGGTTCACTTCATGACACCACACACGCTGCGGGGTCCCGTCGAGGTTTCTCTGATC
Organism: bacterium; assembly: GCA_035300645.1. Classification (GTDB taxonomy): domain Bacteria; phylum Sysuimicrobiota; class Sysuimicrobiia; order Sysuimicrobiales; family Kaftiobacteriaceae; genus 13-1-40CM-64-14. Next base: position 796 of record DATGVF010000051.1, on the reverse strand, counting down.
CCGCGGCTCATACTCCTCTCCGACATGCTGCCCTTGAATGTGAACGGTGCTGACCACACTGGGGTGCCCCGGGTCGCTGTAGTCAATGATCGCGAGTTCTTGGTCCCCGGGTTTGGTGAGACCCAGCCGCGCGCACGCGTACACATACCGGTCGTCAATCTCAAACCCATGCGTGGCCCCGTTGGGGAGGGTGAGGAGAAACGCGAGCAGCCGAGGAGTCCGAGGGTCAGAAACATCGTAGAAGCTGACTCCAGCTTGGGGGGCCGGGCCTCCTGTGGGCTGGTTCGGGTTCGCCTGATTGGCATCCATCCCGACAACTAGGATCTTACGTCGTGCATTCAGGCGGAGGTAGTTACATCGAGTCCCGGCATTGCAAGGGATGAAGCTGAGGAACTTCATCTCGGTCGGATTGCTGATATCCGCAATTAAGACCCCGAAACAAGTGGGGGGAGCGTCGTACCCGGCAAAATACCCGATGCCCTTCTCGACCCGGGGCGTGTTGAACCCGCATCCCATCCCGAGGGCGCGCGCCGACGAGACGACCCACTCGCCCTTAAAGTAGCTGTGCCCGACGACCTCAAAGTTGTTGCTCCGGGAGTACTTCCTCGTCTCTTCCAGGGTGAGGTCGAACGCCTTTTGGCCTGGCAGCGAGGGAGGCTCAGGGACGCGCACTCCGGCCCCCTGGCCATACGCTGCAAGGGTGCTCACGACCAGCACGAGTGATGCCACGATTGCGGTCATGCGAAAGCTCTCACGCCTCACGGTGCTCCCTCCCTACCGCCCGTCAACGGATGTG
>DATGVF010000050.1:0-10339 GCA_035300645.1 bacterium | reverse complement strand
GCCTACGTCCTGTTGACGGCGGGCATCGTGATCGTTGCCTTTCCCTTCTACTGGATGGTGGTCAGTGCGCTGAAGCCATCCCCGGAGATGTTCGACCTGCGCCTGGTTCCGGCGCATCCCACCCTGGACAACTTCGCGCAGGTGCTCACCCGCACGCAGTTTCCGCGGTGGTTTGGCAACAGCCTGATCGTGGCCGTGCTCACGACGCTTTCCATTGCGTTCTTCGACTCGCTCGTGGGCTACACGCTGGCGAAGTTGCGCTTCCCCGGACGCACCCTGATCTTCGTCGTGATCCTCGCCACCCTGATGATCCCCACCGAGATGCTCGTGATCCCCTGGTACGTCATGTCGAGCGCGTACCACTGGATCAACACGTACTGGGGGATCATGTTCCCCGGGCTCATGGATGCGTTCGGTATCTTCCTGATCCGCCAGTTCGTGTCGGGGGTTCCCGACGAGTTGTTTGACGCGGGGCGCATCGACGGGGTGACGGAGTTCGGCCTCTATTGGCGCATCGCCCTGCCGCAGATTAAGCCGGCCCTGGCGGCGCTGTGCATCTTCACCTTCCTTGGCAACTGGAACGCGTTCTTGTGGCCGCTGATCGTCATCCAGACTGGGGGCATGCGCACCCTGCCAGTGGGGATTGCGCTGTTCTCCGGTGAGGCCGGGTCGTCGTGGAATCTGATCATGGCGGCCTCGGCTCTGGCGGTCCTGCCGGTGCTCGCTGTCTTTGCCCTCCTGCAGCGGCAGATCATCGAAGGAATTACCATGACGGGCCTGCGAGGCTAGCGCGATGCCCGCCCCCGTCGCCCTGCCCGACATTCCGGTTCTGGACTTCCACGCGCACTTCCCGACCCGCGCTGCCTCGTGGGCGGTTGATCCGCGCGCCGAGTACGTCCGCCGGTTCGGAGAGGCCCGGTGGGCGATGGTTCAACGCCACTTGGCTGCCGATCAAGAGGCGTGGCGCCGGGTCTGGGGGTTTCCCTCGCCAGACCCTCCGGGCGATGATAACGAGATGGCCGCGCGCTGGGCGGGGGAGGTCGCCCGCCACCGCCTCGTCAGCGTCGTGTTTGTCACCGGCGGGGGTAACGACCGGCTCGCCGCCATCGTGAAGGCCCACCCGGGCAAATTCGTCGGCTTGGCGCATCACGACCCGTTCGCCCCGGATGCGCCCGCCGAACTCGAGCGGGCCGTGAAGGTCCTGGGGCTGCGCGGGTACAAAGTCATCGCCCCCCTCCACAAGATCCGTCTCGACGACGAGCGCCTCTACCCGCTGTGGGAGACAGCCGAGCGCCTGAAGGTACCCGTGCTCATTCATTTCGGCCCGCTGCGGTACGAAGGGATTGTCGCTGGTCCCAACATCAGCCCCCTGGTGCTGCAGGATGTGGCGCGGGGGTTCCCTGAGGTTCCCTTCATCATCCCCCACTTCGGGTGCGGGTACCCGCGCGAACTGCTGCATCTGATGTGGGTGTGCGGGAACGTGTACGTGGATACCTCGGGGAGCAACGAGTGGATGCGGTGGATGCCGTACCCTCTCGACCTGAAGACGCTCTTCGGGAAGTTCCTGGATACGGTCGGACCGCAGCGAATTGTCTTTGGCACCGATTCGTCGTGGTTTCCGCGGGGATTCGCGCGTCGGTACCTGGAGGTGCAGTTCCAGGCCTGCGGTGAGCTGGGTCTCGGCGAGCACGATCTGCGGCTGATTTTCGCCGGGAACGCGGCCCGGCTGCTCGGTATGTCACTTCCGGATCCCGACAGCCATGCCCGCTAAGATCGCCGTGGTCGGCGGTGTCTACTGGGATTTGATCTTCTACGGCCTGAACGACCCGCCTCGCCCCGGCGTCGAAGTGCGCACGGATCGCTTCGCGATGACCCCGGGCGGCGGCAGCTACATCACGGCGGTCGGACTGGTACGCCTCGGCCACCAGGCGGCATTATGGACGTACGTCGGCCGCGACCGCTTGGGAGAGCTGCTGCTAGATGCCATGCGCCGCGAGCGGCTGGACGTCTCGGGGGTACAGCGTCATCGCACGCTCGGCACCGCAATCTCGGTCGCCTTCTCTACGCGCGGCGATCGCGGGTTTCTCACCTACAGGGGATCCGCGGCGGCGACCGGAACGCTGGTCCGGGCCTGGAGCCGATCCGCCCTCCCTCGCGTCCGCCACATGCATTTCGCGGGCGTCCGGCCACCGTTTCAGCCTTATCTGCGGCTGCTGGACAGACTCCGCACCGCGGGCATCACGACGTCTCTCGACATCGGCTGGAACCCCGATGTCTACGCAGCCCCTGGATTCCGGCAGATCGTGAAGCGGATGACGATCTTCATGCCGTCGCAGCGGGAGGCCCGGTGGTTCACCGGGCGGGCCCACCCGGGGGAGGCCGTGCGGGCGCTGGCGGAACTCGTGCCCACGCCGGTCATCAAGCTGGGCGCCCAGGGGGCCGTGGGCCTAGAGCGCGGACGGCTCGTGCGCGTGCGTCCGCCCCGGGTCGAGGCGGTCGATACAACCGGCGCCGGCGATGCCTTCAATGCCGGGTTTCTCTGGGCGTGTTTGCAGGGGGCGCCCCTGGCGCGGTGTCTGTTGGCCGGCAATATCTGCGGTGCGCTCTCCACCCGCGCCCCGGGCGGCACGGCCGCCTTTCCGACGCTGCGCGAGCTTGGGGCGGCACTGCGGAAGGCCGCCCGGTGATCCTCACCGTCGTCGGTGGCGGGGGGATGCGCACGCCGCTGCTCATCTCTGGATTGATCGCGTGCCGCCCACACTTGCCGGTGGACCGCGTGGTGCTGTACGACGTGGACACCGACGCCCTGGCCATGGTAGCCGCCCTGGCCGAGGCGATGTTGGTCCGCAGCGGTCGTCCCTTCGTCGTCCAGACCACCACCTCGGCCCCCGAGGCGTTTGCTGGGGCGTCGTTTGTCATCACCAGTATCCGCGTGGGCGGCCTGGGCGGCCGCATTGTCGACGAGCAGGTCCCGCTTCGCTACGGCGTGGTGGGGCAGGAGACGACCGGACCGGGCGGGTGGGCTATGGCGCTGCGCACGATTCCGGTGCTCGTCGAGTACGCGGCGCAGGTGCAGCGGGCAGCGCCCGACGCGTGGATCATCAACTTCACCAATCCCGCGGGATTGATCACACAGGCGCTGGTCGCCGCCGGCACGTCACGCGTCATCGGCATCTGCGACAGCCCACCTACGCTCGGCCGCCGGATCGCCGGCTACCTGGGCGTGGCGGAAGGCGACCTCGCCCTCGATTACTTGGGACTCAACCATCTCGGCTGGGTGCGCGCCGCGTGGGCGGGTGGCGTCGACCGCCTGCCGGAGATTCTCTCCAGTGACGACGCGATCCGCGCCGTGTACGGCCGACCGCTGTTCACCCCGGAGGAAGTTCGACGGCTGGGACTGCTGCCGAACGAGTACCTCCAGTACTACTACCATCACGACGAGATCGTGCGGCGCTTACGCGAGGCCCCCCAAACCCGCGGCCAGGCCATCGCCGAGGTGGCGGCGCGGCTGCGCGCCGCGGTGCAGCAGGCCATCGTGCGGGGAGCGGACCCCCTTCCCGCCTACGAGGCTGCGGTCTTTGCGCGACGCTCCTCGTACATGGCGACGGAAACCGGGCAGCATCGAGACCTGGCGATGATGGGGGGACACGTGGGGGGCGGCTATGCGCAGGCGGCGCTCGACGTGATCGAGGCGTTACGTCATCCTAATGGTACAGAGCTGATTGTCAACGTCGCCGCCGACAAGGGCATCGAGGATCTTGAGCCTGACGACGTCGTCGAGGTCCCCTGCCGCATCGGTCCCGCTGGCCCACGTCCCCGGAGAATGGGCGCCCTCCCCGCCGCGGTGCGTGAGTTAGTACTGCGCGTCAAGGCCTACGAGCGAACCACCGTCGCTGCGGCGCTAGGCCGAAGATGGACTGATGCAGTCGCGGCGCTGGCTCTGCATCCCCTCGTGCCGTCGGCGGAGATTGCGGCCAAGATCGCCGAGGAGTATCGACGACGGCACGCCCCGCTTCTCCAGTACTTGCGCTGAGTACCGATGGCTGAGGAGTTGGCACCCCGGGTGGCCAGTCGTCGTGGCTTTTGGAGGGTGTGAGTAGGCACAAGGAATCGGGCTTCTGATCCTGGTGTTGGCCGATTCCGTACTGCGCGCCAGCGAAGTCTTGCGCCTGCTGATTAAAGACTGTCGGCCAGCCGACTGCGGCCTGTTCGTGCCCGCCGATAAGGGCCGCAGGAAGTACGTATGCTAGCTTTTGGAGGTGAAGTCACGGCGATGACGGCAACGAGGGCGGCCGGACGGCAGCGGCTCACGGAGATCGATGCGGTAAGGCCGGTGCCATTGGCACCCCGGAGCTAGGCGACGCGCGAGGCGGATCCCTTGCGCAGAGCGGGCGCGACCTCGCTGCCGAGCAGGTCGATGGCTCGCATCAGCTTCGCGTGCGGCAGCGTCGCCGCATTCATCATGAACGTGATGCGCGAGATCCCACCCAGAGCCTCGCTGTGTCGGAGGACCTTCGCGACGACCTCGTCCGGTGTGCCGATCAGCAGCGCGCCCTCGGGCGTCAGCTGCGCGTCGAACTGCGCACGACTGGGCGGGGACCACCCCCGTTCCTTCCCGATCGTGCCGAACACGCGGGCGTAGCCCGGAAAGAAGTCGTTGGCGGCCTCCTTGGATGTCGGCGCGAGGTAGCCCAGGGCGTGCACGCCCACCTTCAATCGGTCGGGCCCGAAGCCGGCGCGGCGTCCGGCCTCGCGGTAGAGATCGACGAGCGGCCGGAAGCGCCGCGTTTCGCCGCCGATGATCGCGACCATCAATGGAAGGCCGAGCACGCCCGCACGAACGAAGGACCCAGGGGTCCCGCCGACACCGAGCCAGATCGGAAGGGGATCCTGGAGCGGCCTCGGGTATACGCCCTGTCCGGTCAACGCGGGCCGATGCTCCCCCGACCAATGCACGAACTCGTTGTCGCGGATCTTCAGCAGCAGGTCGAGCTTTTCCGCGAAGAGCGAGTCGTAGTCCTCCAGCTTGTGGCCGAAGAGCGGGAAGGCCTCGATGAACGAACCGCGGCCGACGATCATCTCCGCGCGGCCCTGCGAAAGCAGGTCGAGCGTCGCGAAGCTCTGGAACACGCGCACGGGGTCGGCGGCGCTGAGGACCGTCACGGCGCTGGTCAGGCGGATCCGTCGCGTTCGCGCCGCCGCGGCCGCCAGGATCACCGCAGGTGCCGAGTCGAGGAACTCCTTGCGATGGTGCTCGCCGACCCCGAAGACGTCGAGGCCGACCTCGTCCGCGTGCGAGATCTCCTCCAGGAGGTCGCGCAGCCGATCCGAGGGGCTGGCCACCAGGCTGGTGTCCCCTATGGCCGCTGCGAAGCTGTCAACGCCGATCTGCATGGTTTCCTCAACGACGGGCAGGGCCAAATTTGTTCCCCGCGGGGCCTACCATTGGCGCTTGGTCCCGCGCCTTCCACTTGTCTCGGTATCGCGGCAGCTCAGCACAAGACGACAGCTGTTGATCCGTGCGCTCGCCACCCAAGTGGCTCGCGTTCTTCGCCGGCACATTACGGAGGACGTTGGACCGTTCAGCCGAAGCCGTGATGGAGTGTCCCCGGCTGAAACGAATAACGCGCATGATCGCATGGCCACGGGCGAAAATCTAGTCGGAAGTCTACCGAAGACTCGCCTTGAGACGCTGGTCGATGGCGTCTTTGCCATCGCCATGACTTTGCTTGTGTTAGAGCTTCGAATACCCGCAAACGCAGGCGCGACGGAGCGCGAACTCGTCCATCAACTTTTGCAGATTCTGCCCAAGCTCGGGAGCATTTTCTTGAGTTTCGTTATACTGGGCATGAGTTGGATCGGCCACCACAATCAATACGTCTACATCCGCCGCACGGATCGCCCTTTTCTCTGGATCAATATGCTGTTTATGTTCTTCATCACCCTGATCCCCTTCTCAACGGCGCTGCTCGGCGACCATCCTACGAAACGGACTGCAATGATCGTGTATTCAATCAACGTCGGCTTGTGCGGGTTGATCCTCCTCTGGCATTGGATATACGCGACCTCGGGCCGACGGCTCGTCGCCTCTGACTTGCCCGATGCCGTCGTCGCCGCCACGCGTCGGCGCGTCGCACTGGCGCCCATCGCGTATGCGCTTGCCATCCCGCTCAGCTTCGTGAATGCGTGGATGCCACTGGTCGTCTACGCGATTGTTCCCGTGTACTTCATCCTTCCAGGTACGGTGGATCGTCTGTGGCGATCCATCTCGCAATGAGGCGAGAGCAAGCGTAGGAGCCACGGCAGGGTGCTAGGCCACTGCACTCCTCGCCAAAAGCCAATTAGTTAACGCTCGTGACGGGCACCCTGGCGCCAAACTCTCCGAACGTGCCCTCCCAGCAATCTGGCAAACAGCAACCTTGGTCTCTCCAGAAGGCTAAACACGGGGTGAGCTTTCGAGTGGGTGTCTTTGCCGGCCGATGGTCAATGCGGCGGCATGTGGACCTGTCCTCGATGGAGGACGCCCGCGGCGTGTGCGGCACTATCCGTGACTCCGACTCGCCCCGCCTGGACCGAGGCAAAGGCGTCAACCACAGCCGCATCCCACTGCGTCCCGGCCCCCTCCCGCAAGATCTTCCAAGCTTTTTCGAGCGCGAGGGCCTTCCGGTACGGACGATCCGTCGTCATCGCATCGAACGCGTCCGCGACCGCCACAATGCGCGCGCCGAGCGGAATCGCATCCCCGGCTAGTCCATCGGGGTAGCCGCCCCCATCCCACCGTTCATGATGTCCGCGGACGATCGGGCTGATCTCGGCGCCAAAGCGGAGGGGACGGCAGATCCGCTCACCAATCTCGGGGTGTTGCTTGATGATCGCAAACTCTTCGGGCGTCAACTTCCCGGGCTTGTTGAGGATCGCTTCCGGGATGCCAATTTTCCCGATGTCATGTAACAGAGCGCCGTACTCGTTGACCCGCTTCGCATGCGCCGGCAGGGCGAGTGCACTTGAAATGCGCGCAGCGTACTCCTCGAGCCGGTGGAGGTGGCCTTCCGTATAGGGATCCTTAGCTTCAACCGCCACCGCTAGCGCAAAGAGTATGTTCTCCGTTCGCTCGAGCTGATCGTTGAGGTGCTTCACGCGGATCAGCGAGCGGACCCGGGCGAGCAATTCGACCTTGTTGAAGGGTTTTGTGAGAAAGTCGTCAGCGCCGACTTCGATGCCGGCAACCCGATCCTCCATCGACGAAAGCGCGGTGAGGAGGACGACCGGGATCAACCTCGTTTCGTCGTCTTGCTTGAGGATCCGGCATGTTTGGAGCCCATCAAGGCGCGGCATCATGACGTCGAGCAGGATCAGATCAGGTCGAATGGTCCGTACCTTGCTGATCGCCTCTTCCCCATCGCTGGCCACCGCCACCTGATAGCCTCGGCTGCTCAGCAATTCCTGCGCGAGCTTGCGATTGACCGCCTCATCATCCACGACCAGCACCAGATCAGACCCGTTCATCGCTCGTCGCCCCCGCGCTTGATCGCGCCAGGTATTGTTCGACCTGCTGCGAAAAGGTTCGGAGCGAGATGGGCTTCTGGATGTAGCCGTCACAGCCAGCGGCCAGGAAACGTTCGCGATCTCCAGCCATCGCTTGAGCGGTCAGCGCGACGATGGTGAGATGCTTGGTCTCGGGCAGGTTACGCAGGCGGCCGAGAACCTCCAACCCATCCATGTCAGGCAACTGCATATCCAGCAAGACCAAAGCAAAGCGGCGGTCGCGCGCCACCTTGACTGCCTCTTCTCCGCACGCCGCCACCACAACCTCGTACCCGCGCGCGGTGAGGATCTCCCGTGCGAGTTTGAGATTGAGTTCGTGATCATCGACGACGAGGATGCTGGACTTCACGCGCCCCCCCGTCCCGACCTGAGGACTCGGTCAATCTCCCGAATGATAGCCTGCGAGGCCGCGGGACCTTTCACCGTCACTTGTTGGACCCGCTGGACCAGGAAGGCCCGTTCTTCGGTCGTCAGATCTTTCGCGGTCAGGACCAGAATGGCCATTCCCCGGGTCCGGACATCGGATCGCAACGCGTCGATCACATCGAACCCACTGACTTCTGGCATCATGAGATCCAGGACTACCAGGTGGGGAAGGCGCTCTTGCGCCAGCGCGATGCCCTCCCGACCCCCCGAGGCCGTGAGTGTCTGGTATCCAACCTGCTGCAGCATGGGCGGGAGCATGGCAAGCACGCGCGGATCGTCGTCCACGATCAGCACCGTGGGTGTTACCCCGGGCAGTGTCCGGATCGCTTTTGCCACTGCGTCGAGAAGGTCCTCACGACGAATCGGCTTTACCAGAAAGTTTGCTGCACCCAGCCCAAAGGCGTGCTGCGCGTCATCCAGCACTGTGGTGACGACGATGGGAATCGGCGCGGTTGCGGGATCCTCCTTCAGGCGGCGCAGGACCTCCCAGTCCTTGACCCCTGGCAGCCGGATGTCCAGACAGATCACCATGGGCTGCATCGCCTTGACCTTGTCGACTATACCCAGGCCATCACCAGTCACTTCGGGGCGATACCCCGCCTCGGTCAAGTAGAACGAAAGCAGCCGTCGCATCGCTGGATCATCGTCCACGACCAGGACGGGTGGCGATCCTGTGGGGAGCGGCGCGGGCGCCTCGGTCAGTGGCAGTCGGACGATGAACCGGCTCCCTTTGCCAACCTCCGATTCTACCCACACTCGCCCGCCGTGCAGCTCGACCAATCGCCTCACGAGGGCGAGGCCCAGTCCTGTGCCAGTGGCGGTCTGCTGCCCGGCCTGCAGCTGGGTGAACTCGCGAAAGAGTTTGCGCTGATCTTGGAGGGCAATCCCCGGCCCGGTGTCCACCACCGTGAGCTCGACCTCCCCGTTCACTCGGTTGCCCTCGACCCGGACCTGTCCTTCTTCGGGGGTGAACTTGGCGGCATTCGAAAGAAGGTTGTAGAGAATCTGTTTGAGCCTGACCTTGTCGGCCCGCAGAACGGTCACGCGGGGATCCAGCACAGTGGACACCCGCAGGCGTTTCTGCTCGAACAACGGGCGCAAGGTCATCAAGGCGGCCTGTACGACTTCCATGAGATCGGTCTCGGCGATGGACAACTCCATTCGACCGGCTTCAATCTTGGAGAGGTCCAGGATGTCATTGATCAACGTGAGCAGATGCATCCCGCTGTCCCGGATATCTCCCAGAAACTCGCTTTGTTTGTCTGTGAGGTCTCCGACAACGCGTTCGAGGAGGAGATCCGAGAACCCGATGATCGCGTTCAGAGGGGTGCGCAGCTCGTGGCTCATGCGGGAGAGGAACTCGCTCTTGGCCCGGTTGGCTTGCTCAGCCTCTTCCTTGGCCTGCACGATGGCCTCCTCGGCCCGCTTGTGCTCAGTAATGTCTCGGGCAACCGCGTAATACAATTGCTCGTCCACTGACACCGCCGTACTCCACAAGAGCCACTTGTACGTGCCGTCCTTGCATGCATAGCGATTCTGAAAGGTGACGGTTTCCGCCCCCTCCATGAGCCTCTGCGCTTCGGCGATCGTCCCTTCCCGATCCTCAGGGTGCACAAATTCGACGAACGGCTTGGCTTTGAGTTCCTCGACGGTGAAACCGAGCGTACGTTCCCACGCCGGGTTGAGGTGGATGAAGTACCCGTCGAACCTCGCGATGCACAGCAGGTCTAATGACAGGGTGAAGAACCGCTGCCATTCCTCGAGTTCCTCGGCCACAACCAGGGCGGCCCGGCGTCCCCCATGGTTCAACGTGTGGGAGGTGATCCGTGTATTGATGAGGCGCCCGTCTTTCAGACGATGCCGCAGCGTAGTCGACTCCTGCAGATCCGATCCACTTTTCTTCACGTCCTTCTTCATCTGCGAACCATCTTCCGATACGTCGATATCAGCGATCCGCATGCGCAGAAACTCCCCGTGTGTGTAGCCATAGCGCGCGACAGCCGCGTCGTTGACCTCGAGGAATCGGAGCGTGTCCAAATCGTAGACCCACATCGGGAGAGGGCTTCTCATGAACAGGGCTCGGAAGCGTTCTTGGTTGTCAGGGCGGCGTGGTGCTTTCATCTCTGGTGGTTCTCCCCTTAGGATCTCGTCGCATTCTCACATGCTCTACCTGGACTCCTCGGCCGATCGGTGCAGGAGCGAGTACTTCCACCGTCAGTGCGGGCCGTGAGCCCGAGGGCGATCTTGCCGTCAAGCTCTTTCACCCGGAACACCATAAAGTGAGAGGATTCCTATGGTCCCTGACGTGAACGGCATGGCATCCTTGCCCAAGGACGAAAATACGGTCTAGTGGCGGGGGGCTCACTGG
>DATGVF010000049.1:0-2956 GCA_035300645.1 bacterium | reverse complement strand
CGCCGCTGCAGGAGTCCCACTTCCTCGTCCCGGCCTACCAGTGGACTTAAGCCGCGTGGCGTGACGACGTCGAGCCGGGTCTGCGCTCCACTCTCGTGCAGGACCCGATAGACCTGGAGCGGTTGGGTCAGGCCTTTGAGCGCCTGCGCCCCGAGCGGCTGACACACAAAATAGCCGTGGATCAGGTGGGCAGTCGCCGCGCTGATCACGACCGTATCCGGTGCCGCCAGGCCCTGGAGTCGTGCCGCAATGTTCGGCGTCTCCCCCAGGGCGAGCTGCTCCTGCCGCCCGCCACTGCCCATCTCGCCGACGACTACCAGCCCGGTGTGGATGCCGAGCCGCACGGCCAGGCGCACCCCGTGCGCCTGCTCCAGGCGTGTATTCAACGTTCCCATGGCATCGACCATCTCGAGCCCGCTGCGGACGGCCCGCTGCACCGTGTCTTCATGGGCCTGGGGATAGCCGAAGTACACGAGCAAGCCATCGCCGAGGTACTGGGCAATGTGGCCGTCAAAGCGCTGGATGACCTCGGCACAGGTGGCCTGGTACGCGCGCACCACCTCCCGCAGGTCTTCAGGATCAAGCTGAGTCGAGAGCGCCGTCGAGTCCACCAGGTCACAGAACAGAACGGTGAGCTGGCGGCGTTCAGCATCAGGGGACGACGGCGTGGCCGGTGCGGGGAGGGTCTTCGTGCGTGGCGCGTCAGCGGTGCCGGGCGGTGCCCCTGCCTGGGGAGCGGGTGGGATGGTGCGCGGGAACACGTCCGTACCGCCCGTCCAGACCAGCACTGCCCCATCTTCATCCACAGCGAGCCGTTGGCCCTGAATGAGTTCGGCCTTCAAGTCTTCCAGATAGTCGTCATCCACGGTGACTGCTCAGCTGGCCGCTTCCTCATGCTGAAGGAGTCGACTTTTAGTGGGTTGCTGGGGAAGGAATAAAGGGGTTGCCATCAAAAGCCTCGCGGATGGCCTCAAAGATATTTTTGGCATTCTTACGGGCCGTGGAAATATAGCCGCGAATACGGCCGAATCGCTTCGCACCCTCAAGCGTTCGGAAGCCGCCGGAGACCTTCTGTTTGACTTTCACCATCCGGATATCCCGTTCCCCTTGGTTGTTGTCAAACGGCACACGAAAGTCGTACATGAACGCCAACACCTGCCCTTTGAAGTCGTGAAGCCGCATCGCCAGGTTCAGCGGCGGCGGTTGTTTGGGGCGACCTCGTTGCTTCCTCTCCGGTGCTGTAAGGGGGTTGGCCTCTATCCCGGCCTTGACGACCTCATCATAGCGCTGTTCAAAGGCCTCAAGCTGGGCCGGCGATAAACTGAGCGCTGGCGCTGGGGTCTCGCCCACCGCAGCTTTGATTTGCAGCAGGATCTCTGCCATGTCGTTGGCCCAGGGCTGCTGGTATTGCTTGTCGATGAATTGCAGTTCGCGCAGATGGTGGGCATTGCACAGCGCATGACCACAACCTTCATAGCGGAAGTACGGCTTCCAATGGTCATGCACGGCCGTCCCGCTGAACGCCCCCAGAATCCCGGCATCATCCATCGCCTCGTGGCCGCGCTTGGCATGCACCTCATAATCCGTCAACGTGCTCGTCGAGGCCACATGCAGCCAATGCAGCGTCCCCTCTACCCGCAGCCCGGACTCATCGACATGCAGGACCTCAGAGGCGCGCAATTGCTCTTTCACCGCTTCTGTTGAGGGCGCAATGCACACCGCGAACTCCTCCGATGCCTTCAACACCGTTGCGTCGCTCACGGGCTGATGCACCAAGTCATCAAAAATCTGCGCCGTCCGCTCGACGGCAATGTGATGTTGATTGGTGAAGTAGGTCGCCCATGTCTTGACGGTCGCGCCGTCTTGCACGGCCTGCGTCACACCAGAAGGAAAATTCCCAGTGCTCTTGCCGCCACACCCCGGACATATCTTGACTGCGACGCGATGCGCCGTGACTTCCATGCGGATAGCCGGAATATCGAACACCTGACGCTCTTCATACCCCGCCGCCTCGATGCCTGCCAAGGACGCCTGACAATGCGCGCACGTATCCACCGCATGCGTCTCGATACGATCCGGATCGTCCGATGCGATTAAGGTGTGGCCATCATGGCCGGGCTGGCCACCATTGGGCTTCTTCCCGGACTTCCGTAAGCTTTCGGTCCGTTTGACCTTGCCATAGCCGTCACTAGAGGGCGGTTTACTACTGTTGCGGCTGTTCTGGGCGAGACGGGCTTGTAAGGCCTGCAAGGCTTCACCTTGCTTGGCCAATTGCTGAGCGAGCTCTTCGATCTGGGTGGCCAAAGCATGGACCAAGGCCCTCACCGCCACCTCGCCTTGTTCAAAGGCCGTATGGATGTCTTGATCGGTAGGAGTTCGAAAGTTCATAAAATGGATCATAATTTGAACGGCCCCTGCTTCGCAACTATTTCTGGACCTGAGTAGTCACGAGACAGCAAGATAATCGAGCAAACGGGTGGGAAAGTCTGCAGGCGAACAGCAGTCGCCACGTTTCACAAAGCGACGCGCCAAGACGCTCAACCACAACGCGACTTGATGGAGCCACGCCCCATGTTGGGGCGTCAAATGGCACACAGGCTTCTGTGTTGGGTCGCTCAAGAAGGTGCTGCGTTGCACGCCTCGGCGCAGGGTCTTGGGGTCATAGGGGAGATGGCCCCACGCGGCTACGAGGCGGCACACCGCCAGGCTCCCGTGCGTAGTGAGAGTATCGACCACCCCATCAGAGCGTGCCATGGCGGGGAGTTGCCGGTGGACGTCGGCGAGAGGCGCCGCCAAGTCCTCACTGGTGCGGGTCTGGCCCAGATGCCACAGCACCTGGCCGGTCGGCACCACAAAGGAGGCAATCAAGACGCGTACCCCATGGCGGATATACTCCTGCTCCCGTTTGGCTGGTTTGCCTGGGTGGGCCGGTTGCGTGGGATATTTGCGCTGGAGC
>DATGVF010000048.1:0-6159 GCA_035300645.1 bacterium | reverse complement strand
AGGAAGAGTTTGTCTTCTAGGCGGAGGGTCGGCACCTTCGGTGGGGAGCTCATCGCGTTTTAGCGCATCACTTTCCAGGCGTGATAGGCATCGCGCACCAGTCGCCAGAGAGACCGCTGCGTCCTGATATACTTCCAGATCTGACGCTGTTTCTCCCGTTTGGGAACTCCATCCACGGTCAGCATCTCATGCACCGCGTGGTTCACGAGCTGTGGGTAGAGTGCCAGCAACTCCGGGTGCTGGTCGACGAACTGGGGCACGTGCTGGTACTTCTGCAGGTCTTGGAGCACAAAGCTCTGTTGTAGTCGCGTCCGGTACGCGGCGAGCGAGGAAGCGGAGAAATCCCCGCGTGCTTTGGCTTCGATCACTGTCTCGCCGGCCAGCCGACCGGCCGTCATCGCCAGGTTACTCCCCTCGCGGTGCACCCCGTTGACCATCAGCGCCGCATCCCCGGCCACTAGTACGCCGTCGCCATAGAGCCGGGGCATCGCCTTGTAGCCGCCTTCGGGGATGGCATGCGCCAGATACTCGACGACCTGGCCGCCCGCGATCAACGGCTGTACCAAGGGGTGCTGCTTGACGTGCTCGAGCAACGCGTAGGGGGTGATCTTGGTGCGCATGAGGTGGGAGAGAAGAGCTCCGACACCCACTGACAGGCTCTCTCGGTTCGTATAGATGAACCCGTACCCACCCATCCCCTGGGTGACGTCACCGTATAGTTCCACAGTGACCCCCTGCCCCTCGCCGACGTTGAACCGCTCCCGGATGACCTCAGGCGGCAGGGCGATGATCTCTTTGACAGCGAGAGCCACCTCATGGGGTTCAATCTCGCGGGACTGCAGGCCGGCCTTCTTCACCAGAAACGAGTGCACGCCGTCGCAGAGGACCACGACGTCCGCGTACAGATCCCCATCCTGTCGGCCAGTCCGGACACCTGCGACCTTGCCGTCGCGGAGGATCACGTCTTCGACCACAGTGGCGGGAACCAGCAGCGCCCCGGCTTCTTCTGCCTTGCTGGCAAACCAGCGGTCGAACTTCGCTCGCAGGACGGTAAACGCGTTGGGGATGCCGCTGGGGGGCGCTGCCGTCTTGTGACCGACTGTCACGGCGGAGTCGGCCGTCGTGATCCACAAGCGCTCTTCCACAATCACCCGCTCGATGGGCGCGTCAGCGGGAAACGTAGGAATCACATCGGCCAGCATCCGGCCGTACATGACCCCGCCCATCACGTTTTTGGCGCCCGGGTACTCGCCGCGCTCGATCAGGACGACGCTGAGGCCCGCGCGGGCCATGGTGTAGGCCGCCGCACTCCCGGCGGGCCCGGCCCCGACGACAATCGCATCGAATTTCTCCTCAGTTGGCACGCGCAGTCCTCTCGCAGCCGAAACGAACCAGGGGACGCCCCCGCAAGAGTACGCTCTGGCAGGGTTGCGGTCCCCTCACTCGGGTTACCGCAGCACTTGAGCTACCTGTTGCACAAAAGCGGTCAGGCGCGCGGGGAAGATCCCCCCTCCCAACACTCCAACCGCGCACACGATCAGGGCTGCCATCACCCATCGTCCCCCCGCATACTGAACCTCTGCGCTGGGCTGCCCGATGAACATCGTGTAGGCCACGCGCAGGTAGTAGTAGGCGGACACGACGCTCGTGAGCAGGCCGATCACCACAACCCCGACCTGGCCGCGATCCAGCACGGCGGTGAACACGTAGAACTTGGCCAAGAATCCCACCGTCAGAGGAAACCCGGCCAAGGAGACCATGAACAGCGTCATCGCAGCGCCCAGTGCCGGCGAGCGCCAGGCCAGCCCGGTGAGGTCGGCGATCTGGTCCGCTTCGTGGCCCTGGCGCTGCAGCATGAGCACGACCCCAAACGCGCCCAACGTCATGAATGTGTACGCGACCAAGTAGAAGGCCACGGCCGATGCGCCGGCGGGGGTGCCGGCCACCACCCCGGTAAGGATGTAGCCTGCGTGCGCGATGCTGGAATATGCGAGCAGGCGCTTGATGCTTGTTTGCCGCAGCGCTGCCAAGTTGCCCAGCACCATCGTCAACACGCTCGCGGCGGCCAGCAGCGGCGCCCATTGCGCGGCCTGTACGGCGAGGGCACCCACGAACACCCGCAGCATCGCGGCGAACGTCCCGATTTTGGCGATGACGGACATGTAGGCCGTCACCGGCAGGGGCGCGCCTTCGTAGACATCCGGGACCCAGAAGTGAAACGGGACGACAGCCGCCTTGAAGGCAAGTCCCACCGTGAGCAGGGCGACCCCCGCGTGAAAGATCGGAGTCGGGGCACTGGCGTGCGCGGCGAGGGCGCCCAGTCCCGTCGAGCCGGTTGCGCCGAACAGCAGAGCGATCCCGTACAAGAAGAACGCCGTGCTGAACGCGCCCAACAAGAAGTACTTCAGCCCGGCCTCCTGGGAGCGTTGGTCGGAGCGGGCAAACGCCGCGAGTACATACAGCGGGATGGAAAGCGTCTCAAATCCCACAAATAGCATGAGCAAGTCGGTGCTCGCCGCCATGAGCATTGCCCCGAGCGCGGCGAAGAGCACCAGGGCGTAGAATTCGCCGCCGTCAAAGCGCGTCCGGGCGACATAGTCGCCTGAAAGCCCCAACGCCAGCAGCGCGGCCACGAGCGCCGTCGCCTGCAAGACCTGGGTGAGCGCGTCGCGTGCGTACATTCCGGCAAATACGTTTGCGCCGTAAGTACCGAGCACTACCGTGG
Source organism: bacterium (assembly GCA_035300645.1). GTDB lineage: Bacteria > Sysuimicrobiota > Sysuimicrobiia > Sysuimicrobiales > Kaftiobacteriaceae > 13-1-40CM-64-14. The sequence continues at coordinate 3,434 of DATGVF010000048.1, read as the reverse complement.
CGATCAGCGCCGCGACCACGCCGCCCGCGGCCAGCCACCGCAGGGGCTGTTGGCGGGGCACCGGGAGGAATAGCGCCCACGCCACGACGACGATCGCGGTCCCGGTCACGATCAACTCCGGGAGGATTTGGCGCAGATCGACCAGGGGAAGCGTCACGGCGGCGGACTCGTGCTCCACACGATATGGGGCGAGGCGGTACGAGCGCGGAAGGTTGCGAGCAACGCACGGACGGAGGCGTCACTTCTCGACAGCAGCGGTGTGGGGTAAATGCCGATCCAAAAGATGAGCGCGACGAGGGGGATGAACAACCACTGTTCGCGCCGGGACACGTCCACCATCTTGGCGGGTTCTTTCACGGTCACGGGGCCCAGCATCACTCTCTGATACATCCACAGCAGGTAGACCGCGGACAGAATGACTCCGCCGACGGCGGCGATGGCATAGATCGGGGTCGCTCGAAACGTCCCGAAGAGCACCAAGAACTCTCCGACAAACCCGTTCGTGGCGGGGAGGGCCATGGATGAGAGCACGATGATCAACGCCAGGGGCGCAAACCGCGGCATCAGGACGGCGACCCCGCCGTAGTCATCCAGTTGCCGCGAGTGCGTCCGGTCGTAGAGCACGCCGACGAGCAAGAACAACCCCCCCGTGCTCAGCCCGTGATTGACCATCTGCAACAGGCTGCCGTGGACGGCTTCCACGGTGAACGCAAACGTGCCGAGCGTCACCAACCCGAGGTGACTGACGCTGCTCATCGCCACAAGGCGCTTCACGTCGCGCTGGGCCCACGAGACAATCCCCCCGTAGAGGATACCGATGATAGCGAGCACCGACATCACCGGCGCAAACTGCAGGCTGGCCTGGGGAAACAGTGGGAGCAAGAAGCGCAGGAACCCGTACGCGCCCATCTTCAGCAAGACAGCAGCAAGAACAACGCTGCCCGCGGTGGGAGCTTCCACGTGCGCATCCGGCAGCCACGTGTGCAGCGGCCACACAGGGACCTTGATGGCAAACGCCAGGGCAAAGGCGGCGGCCAAATACCCCTGAAGCGGCATCGCGACATGTACCGCGCGCAATGCCACCACATCGAAGGTGTGTGTGCCGAGCTGGGCGGCGCCCTGGACAGACAAGACGATAATGGCCACGAGCATCAGCGCGCTGCCGGTCATCGTGTACAGGATAAACTTGATCGCCGCGTACGCGCGGCGGAGCCCGCCCCACAGCCCGATGATGAAGTACATCGGGATGAGCACCGCTTCCCAGAACACGAAGAACAGGATGAGGTCGGACGCGAGAAACGTCCCCAGCAGCGCGGTTTCCAGCGCAAGCAGACTCACGATAAATTCCTTCACGCGCTCTCGGACCGAGCCCCACGCCGACAGCAACGCCAGCGGGAGGATCACCGCCGTCAGCATCACCAGGGGCAACGAGATGCCATCGATGCCGATGGCATAGTCGATGCCGCCGGTCCACGGGATCCGCTCGACATACTGCAGAGCGGCGGTGGCGGAATCGAAGCGGGCGAAGAGGACGCAGGCGACGAGCAGCGCGGCGCCCATGCCCGCCAAACCCACACTGAACATCGCGGCCACACGCTGGCGGTCGATCAGCAACACGATGATCGCAGCCGCGAGTGGCAGGAAAATTAAACCCGAAAGCAGCGGCACGCCCGTCATCGCAGCAGCCAATACCCCAACACGACGATGGTGCCCGCCAGGATCGCTGCCGCGTAGCTGCGCACGTATCCGGTTTGCGCCTGCCGCAGTGTTCCCCCGGCGCGGACGACCAGCGCGGCCACACCGTTCACGGCCCCGTCAATCCCGCGCGTCTCGATGACGTCCGCGCAGAAATGCGCCAGCGCTCGGGCTGGGGCCAGGATTACGGCCTCGTACACGCGGTCCACGTACCATTGCTGTTCAAAGAAGCGCCCCACTGCGCCAAGTGTCACCTCGCGCCGCCCGCGGTATAAGAACGCGCCCGTTACGATGCCTAGTGCGCCGATCGCGACCGAGATCATAGTGAGCAAGGCTGCAGGCGCAGACTCAGCGGCAGGGGCGATGGCAAAGAAGCGGTCGAGGCTGTGCAACAGCGGGGCTCCCACCGCCTGGGCACCCAGCGCTCCCCCGCCCACGGAAAGGACCGCGAGGACGGCCATAGGCCAGCGCATCGTTGGCGGTGCCTCATGCGGATGGCCGTGATGCCCTGCAGGCGGCAGAAACGTCAGAATGGCAGCGCGCGTCACATAGACGGCAGTGACAAACGCCGTCGCCAGCCCAGCAACCCACACCAGCCACGATCCGCCGTGTTGCGCCGACGTGAAGGCCGCTTCCAAAATGAGGTCTTTACTGAAAAAGCCGGCAAACGGAGGAATCCCAGCCAGTGCCAGCGCGCCGATGACAAATCCCAGCGCGGTCCAGCGCATCGCCCCCGCGAGCCCGCCCAGCTGGCGCATGTCAATGACCCCGCCCATGGCGTGCATGACGCTGCCGGCGGCGAGAAAGAGGAGCGCCTTAAAGAAGGCATGCGTGGTGAGGTGGAACATACCCGCCGGCATCGCGACCACGCCCATCGCCACAAACATGTAGCCGAGTTGGCTGATCGTGGAGTACGCCAGCACCCGTTTGAGGTCCCATTGCACCAAGGCGATGGTCGCCGCAAAGAACGCCGTCGCCGCGCCCACCCCTGCGACCACGGGAAGCGTAAGGGGGGCGGTGATGAACAGGGGGTAGAGGCGGGCGATCATGTAGACACCCGCCGTCACCATCGTGGCGGCATGGATGAGAGCAGACACGGGGGTCGGTCCTTCCATGGCATCGGGCAGCCAGACATACAGGGGCAGTTGCGCGGACTTACCGGTCGCGCCGACAAACAGAAGCAACGTAATGGCCGTGAGCAGCCCGGGGACCATCTGGGAAGCGAGCGCGCCGATCCGCCCGAACTCCAGCGTCCCTGTCGATGTCGCGAGCAGCAAAATACCCAGCAGGAACCCCGCATCGCCGATTCGGTTAACGACGAAGGCCTTGCGTCCCGCCTGCGCCGCGCGCTCTCGGTCGAACCAAAACCCGATCAGCAGGTACGAGCACAACCCCACGAGCTCCCACCCGACGAACAACACCAGGAGATTACTGGCCAAGACCAACAGCAGCATCGAGGCGATAAAGAGATTCAGATAGGCGAAGTAGCGAGCGTAGCTGCGATCATCTGCCATGTAGCCAATGGAGTAGACATGGATGAGAAAGCCGACCCCGGTCACCACGAGCGCCATGAGTGAGGACAGACGATCCATCAGCAGTCCCGCGGTTACGGTAAGCGTGCCGACGGAGATCCACGAGAACAACGGAGCAGTCAGGCCCCCCGCACTGACGGCGGGATGGCGGGACGCGGCGACTGATGCGACAAACGCCAGGGCGACCGTGCCGCTGGCGAAGATCCC
>DATGVF010000047.1:0-2702 GCA_035300645.1 bacterium | reverse complement strand
CGATCTTCAGCTCCCAGCAGGGGATGCTTGCCTTTAACGCAGCCCTCAGTAACCACACCGAAACGTCCATGGCCTTCGGCGGGTACACCATGCGCTTTACGCCGATGGGTAGCCAGCTGCGCGTGACCGTCAGCCGCTAGTTCCCGACAGCCAGCAAAGACTCCTGAAACGCCCGGACCGTGAGAAACGAACGGCGGTGAAGCGGGGTAAGACCGTGCCGCCGGATCGCGTTCAAATGCTGCTTGGTCCCATAGCCCTTATGCTGGGCGAACCCGTAGGGCGGATAGCGCTCATCCAGCGCCGTCATCAGGCGATCGCGCGTGACCTTCGCTACCACCGAGGCCGCCGCGATCGATGCGCAGGTGGCATCGCCATCGATCACGACTAACTGCGGCACGGGCACGTCCGCGGGAAAGCGCCCATCAATCAAAATCATCTGCGGCCGGACCGTCAACCCCATGATCGCGCGACGGTGTGCTAACCGCGTCGCCTGCAAGATATTCAGGCGATCAATCTCCTCAACGCCGGCCATCCCCACGTGCACGGCGCGCGCGGCGGCCATGATCTGCGGGTAGAGCTCCTCTCGCTGCTCGACTGTCAACTGCTTGGAGTCATTGAGCTCAGGCAAGTGCACGTCGGGGGAGAGAATGACCGCCGCCGCGACGACCGGACCGGCCAGAGGAGCCACCCCCACTTCGTCCACGCCCGCAATCGCTGTGAAGCCCAGGCGCCGCTGATCCTGTTCTGTGGCAAATAGATCCGCAAGCCGCGCGGTCTCCCGCGAGAGGCGATCTTGGCGAGCGCGAAGCCGGGACGCGAGCTGACGGACGCCGCGGCGTGGATCCCGGCGGAGGGCCCGCAGAACCGAGGACTCCAGGGCGGACACCGCATCAAGGTGGGCGGAGAGCTGCGCAATCGAGAGACGGCGAAGATTCACGTCGGTTCCCAGAGTTCGGGCCGATCTGACCAGAGTCCTGGAACGAAGCGGACGGCCGTTGCCGCCCTACCCCCACCCCACATGGGGGGACGGAGATGTCTAGTGGACGACCCCCATGCGCGGCAGAGGCCAGTACACCAGCAGGGCTTTCCCGATCACGTTCTCGTCCGGGACGAACCCGAAGAATCGGCTGTCGTCACTGTTGCACCGATTATCTCCGAGCACGAAAATCTGGCCGACCGCGACCTTCTGTGGGCCATAGTTGCTCGTGCATGCGCGATCGCCGCTGGCGAGCGCGGTGGGGTAGAGTTCGCTGATCGGAGATGCGTTGATGAGGACCACGCCATCGCGCAGCTCGACGGTTTCCCCGCCGAGAGCGACGACGCGTTTGACAAAGTCCTTGCTCGGGTTCAACGGGTAGTGGAAGACAATCACGTCCCCCCGGCGCACTGGGCCGAAGCGGTAGGTAAACTTGCTGACCAGGATGCGATCCCCGATCGCTAGCGTCGGCTCCATCGAGCCTGACGGGATGAAGAACGCCTGGACGACAAAAGTGATAATCAGCAAGCTAAGGACGGCGGCGAAAATGCTGGCGTCGAGCGTTTCGACGATCGAGGACCGCCAGGCCGGCGGGATGACGTAGGTACGCCTAACGATAAGCCGGGCGACGATCAGCACCCCGGCAAGGAGGAGGATCAGGCTTGGGATGCTGAGCGGCAGTCTGTCCAAGAATTCCAGCCGCATGGGGAGAGGTCAGGCGGCTACCGGCTCTCCTTGACCTTGGCTTCCCGACCGATCTTCCGGCGGAGGTAGTACAGCTTGGCCCTACGGACCTTTCCCTTGCGCACGACTTCGATGCGCTCAATGCGAGGAGAGTGCAGGGGAAACGTGCGTTCGACCCCGACCCCGTGGCTGATGCGCCGGGCGGTGAACGTTTCCCGCACCCCGCCACCTTTGCGGTCGATGACAACCCCTTCAAACGCCTGAATCCGCTCGCGGCCCCCTTCGCTCACTTTGAGGTGTACGCGGACAGTGTCGCCGGGCGTGAACGGCACGAGGTTTGCCTTCTTATATTCCTGCTCCACCGCCGCTAATTTGTCCATCGGTTCCGTCCTCCGCACTCGGGTGGTGCACACTCACGGCGCTGAATTATAGCACACGTGATCGGTTCCAACCACCGCTCACTCTCGCTCGGGCTCGACCTCATCCAGCACGCGGCGGTCCTCTTCCCCTAGCCCGTCCGCTGTGAGCAGATCAGGACGCCGCGCCAAGGTGCGCCGCAACCGCTGGGCGTGTCGCCAGCGTCGGACGGCTTCATGATTACCCGACAGCAGGACATCGGGAACCTTCATCGCGCGGAACTCCGGAGGCCGCGTGTAGTGGGGGTGGTCCAGCAGGCCGTCCGCAAAGGAGTCCACTTCCACGGAGGCTGCATCACCGACAACCCCGGGGATGAAGCGCGCCACCGCGTCCACAATCACCATAGCCGGCAGTTCCCCGCCGGTGAGCACGTAATCGCCGATGGAGATCTCATCGGTCGCCAGCCCTTGGCGCACGCGTTCGTCGATCCCCTCATAGTGACCGCACAAGATGATGAGGTGGCTCACCGCGGCCAACTTCTGGGCAACGGCGTGCGTGAGCCGCTCGCCTTGGGGGGACGTCAGGATGATGCGTGGGGTGGCGTGCGGGGAGGCAGCACGAATCGCTTCGACTGCAGCGAAAAACGGCTCGGGCTTCATGACCATCCCGGCGCCGCCGCCGTAGG
>DATGVF010000046.1:0-24179 GCA_035300645.1 bacterium | reverse complement strand
ATCGTCGAACACATCGAGCCGTGTGAACAAGACAGTCTGGGAGGTGCTCGTCGAATGACTGCCTACTGGGTCACTCTTCTCGCCGGTGTGTGGGTGGCCTTGTCTCCATTCTTCTTATTCGGTAGCAGTTTGAAGTGGAGTAATGTAGTGTTCGGAATCGTGATTGCGGCCCTCACGTATTACCGCTCCACCTCCAAGCCCAAATAGCACGGTCGTAACACCAGCCGCATACCGCATCAGGTCCGAGGCGTCGGTGATCGGGATCGTGAGAGCGGGTACCACGCTCCGATTGCTGTGGCGTGCGCTTGGGTTACGAGATGAACGCGGGGTGAATCGCGACCCTATCTCTTCGTCTTAGCCAGCTTCCTGGCGACATACGGCAGGATCCCGCCGTGCCGATAGTACTCCATCTCGATGGGGGTATCCACGCGCACGGTCGCCTGGAATGTCTTGGTACTCCCATCGCGGCGCGCGGACACGATCAGCACCTGACCGGGCCGCAGGTCAGCAATTCCCGTGATCTCAATCGCCTCGGTACCATCCAGTCCAAGAGACGCAGGCGTAGTCCCCGCCGCAAACTGAAACGGCAGGATCCCCATCCCAATCAGGTTGCTGCGGTGGATGCGTTCGAAGCTCTCTGCCAGCACCGCGCGTACTCCCAACAGAAGAGGTCCCTTAGCTGCCCAGTCCCGTGAGCTCCCCGACCCATACTCCTTGCCCGCGAAGACCACCAGCGGCGTGCCCTCCCGTTGGTAGCGGATCGCAGCATCGTAGATCGTCATGAGCTCTTGAGACGGATAGTGCGTTGTCCACCCACCCTCGCGGCCGCCGCCTAGGCGGTTCCGCAGCCGGATGTTGGCGAATGTCCCGCGCATCATCACCTCATGGTTCCCGCGGCGCGCACCGTAGGTGTTGAAGTCGGCGGGCTTCACGCCGTGTTCGATGAGGTAGCGGCCCGCCGGGCTCTCGGGCGGGATCGCCCCCGCGGGCGAGATGTGATCTGTCGTCACCGAGTCGCCCACCCACGCCAGCACTCGGGCCCCACGGATGTCGTGGATCGGTGCAGGCTGCGGCGACAGACCCGCAAAGAACGGCGCCTGGCGGACGTAGGTGGACGCGGCCTCCCAGCGGAACCGCTCGCCAACCCCCACGGCCATGGTCTGCCACATCTTATCTCCTGTGAAGACATCCCGGTAGCGCGTCGTGAACAGCTCCGGGGACACTGCCTGGCGCACGACCGCGTGCACTTCCGCAGCGCTCGGCCACAGATCTTTCAAGTACACGGGGCGGCCTTGGCGGTCTCGTCCGAGCGGCTGGGTGAGCAAGTCGATCTCCACGGTGCCCGCCAGGGCGAATGCGACCACCAGTGGCGGGGAGGCCAGATAGCTGCCTCGCACCAATGGGTGGATGCGGCCGTCGAAGTTGCGGTTCCCGCTGAGCACGGCGACAACAACCAAGTCGTGCTGTTGAATCGCCTCGGCGATCGGCTGCGGCAAGGGGCCGCTGTTACCAATGCAGGTCGTGCACCCGTACCCGACGAGCTGGAATCCCAGCGCGTCGAGGTAGGGCGTGAGACCGGCACGATCCAGATAGGATGTCACCACCGCAGATCCCGGGGCCAAGCTCGTCTTGACGGTGGGATTGCGCTGCAGTCCGCGTTCCACCGCTTTCTTGGCGAGCAGCCCCGCCGCGACCATCACCTCAGGGTTACTCGTGTTAGTGCAACTGGTGATCGCCGCGATCACGACCGCGCCATGCGTCAGCGTGGCCGCGTGACCATCGACTTGGAGCTGCACGACGGGAGGCCGCTCGGCCACGGCGGTAGCCGTCGCACTCTTCCCTGCCGACGGCGCGAGTTGCTCGGCAAATGCCACCCGGAAGCTCCGGGACGTCTGAGGCAGGGGCACGCGATCCTGCGGCCGTCGCGGTCCTGCCAGACTCGTCTCCACCGCAGACAGATCCAGCTCCACAACCTGATCAAACACGGGCTCGGTCTCGGTCGGCGTGTGGAACAGCCCTTGGGCCCGCGCATACGCGTCCACGACCCGCACGTGGGCTTCAGGCCGTCCAGTCAGACGCAGGTAGGCCAGGGTCTCGGCGTCAATGGGAAAGAGGGCGGCTGTCGCCCCATACTCTGGGGCCATGTTGGCAATCGTCGCCCGATCCGGCAAAGCCAGAGCCTGTACACTGGGCCCGAAAAACTCGACGAACTTCCCCACCACCCCGACGGTGCGCAGTAGCTGGGTGACGGTCAGCACCAGATCAGTGGCAGTCACCCCTTCCTGCAGACGGCCGGTCAGGCGGAACCCGACCACCTCGGGGGTCGTGAGATAGGTCGGCTCACCCAACATCACGGCCTCCGCCTCGATTCCCCCGACGCCCCATCCCAAAACACCCATCCCGTTCACCATCGTGGTATGCGAGTCAGTACCGATGAGCGTGTCGGGATAGGCGAGTTCACCTCCGTCCACGCGCTGAACCGATACCACCTGAGCCAGGTACTCCAAGTTGACTTGATGGACAATCCCGGTACCCGGAGGCACCACGCGCAAGTTGGCGAACGCCTGCTGCGACCATCGCAGCAGCATGTATCGCTCGCGGTTACGCTCATACTCATAGGACACGTTGCGTCCAAACGCCCCCGGCACCCCGAAAATGTCCACCTGCACCGAGTGGTCAATGACCAGATCGGCGGGGATTACGGGGTTGACGCGGCGCGGATCGCCCCCTAACTGCGCGACGGCATCGCGCATGGTGGCCAGATCCACCACAACCGGCACGCCGGTAAAGTCCTGCAGCAGCACCCGTGAGGGCAGACATGGAAATTCGCGACGAGACGTCAGGCCTGGCTGCCAGGCGGCGAGTGTCGCGACGTCGTCCGCGGAAAACAGGCCGCCGGCGGCATGTCGCACGACGTTCTCCAGCAGGACCTTCACGGTTGCAGGAAGTCGCTCCAGAGGCGTCGCGAGCTGCGGGCGAAGAGCATGTAAGGGGTAGTACGCCACCGTTCGATTGTCGACGCGGAGCGTCGCCTGAGCAGCGTGCGGATCCAATCGGGTCACACCAATCCTCCAGGTGTTGTCACGCACATCGATCTCTCGACCTAGTATACAACCCCAATGAGAATGAGCGTCTCACGCGGCGCTGGATCAGGGGGACCGTGGTAAACTTCTATGAGGAACTTCCCCGGGGCCTGAAACGTTCTATTGATTGAAGCGTCTGCAGAGGGGGAATTGCGTTTGAAGGGTCGTGTGGGTCACGCTCTCACCGTCGTCGCGGTGCTCCTGGTGAGCTCGACGATGGTAGCGGCACAAATACCCTCCCCTTCTCCCTCTCCTGCGCCGACCTCGACGACGCGCCGCGCGCCTTTCGAGATCGAGGCAAGAATTCTCCGGATCAGCAGAAGCTGGGCGCAAGTCGAGGTTCTGAAAGTTACACGAGGGGCCGGGCTCAAGACGCACGGGAAGCTGTGGGTGAGACACACGGCCAGGACCAAGGTCCACAAAGCCGGTAAGGGCGCCTCCTTCCGCGACCTCAAGGTCGGCAAGACCGTCGCAATTACCGGTACGGCAAGTGGCCGGGGGCCAGCATTGACATACCAAGCAGCCAGCGTCACGATCGTGAAGTGACGGCTCAATCGGGTGGCGGGAACCGGGCAGCACCTCCCGCCGAAAATGCCATGGAGCGCGTTCAAACGCCCCTTGCGGGCTCAGTCCCAGGGACGACCTTCGGTTCGGCCGCAGATCGTACGGCCTCGCAGGAGAGCTTCGCCGAGCTCCTCGCTGCCCACTGGCAGCACGCGTACCGGTTCGCCTACTACCTGACAGGCAACGCACACGATAGCGAGGACTTGTTGCAGCAGGCCGCGGAAGAAGCCTTTCGTGCCTTCCACCGGTTTCAACCCGGGACGCGGTTTGATCGGTGGCTCTTCCGCATTATGCACAACTCCTTCGTGGACCGTCTGCGGCGGGAACGCCGTCGGAAGATCTTCTCGCTGGATGATGTCAGCGGGGCGGCGGTCATGGATCCCGCGGCCGGTCCGAGTGAAGTGGCCGAAGGAGCGCTCGACGGCCCTGTGTTGCGCGCGTTACGCGCCTTGCCCCCTGACGCTCGAGCGGTCGTGGCGCTGGTCGACCTCCAGGGGCTGCCGTATGACGCGGCCGCCGAAATCCTCCGGTGCCCGATCGGCACCGTGCGCTCGCGCCTCCACCGGGCTCGCTTGGCCCTGCGCGAATGGTTGCGTCCCTACGTCGATGCTCTGCAGCAGGGTGATCTGTGATAGTGCATCTCTCTCACGAGCTCACCGCCTACCTGGACGGAACCCTTACTGCGGAGGAAGCATCCGTCGTGGCCGCCCATCTGGCAGAGTGTACAGAGTGCCGCACCACGCTCGATGACCTCCGAGCGGTCCGCAGTCTCTTACACACGGCGCCCCCCATCCGTCCGCATCCCGCCGCATTGTCGCGCACACTTGCCCGGATCGCCCTGGTAGAAACCCGGCAGACGGTTCCGCAGTGGCTGATCGCGGTGGCCACGATGGCCGCCGGCATCGCTCTGTTACTCCAGCTGCGCGTGCCCACCGCACCGCGCCAAAGCAACCGTGTCTCTGCCCTTTGGTATTTCCAGCAGCAAGCGGAGTTTGCGGCAGTACACCCCATGGCTGACGTCACGCTGACGTCGTACCTCAGCAGTGCGCTGCCCTACGAGACCTTTCCTGAATGGCCGGCCGCCCAGAAGACTCGATAAGGTCTGTCCTGCTGCTGGGTTTAGCGGCGACACTAGGGCTCACGTTCGCGCTCGACGTGCGGCGCCTAGACGCCGCCACGGCACCCGCGCCGCTCGTGCAGAGTGTCCGGGCCCGCTCCACGGTCGCCTACCAGGGCGAGCAGATCGTTGTGACCTGGGAGGGAACGACACACACGGTCGCCTCCTTGGTGCAAGTGGAGCACGACCCCCCGGACTGGACACAACTGGATTATCTCGCGCTCGGACCGTCCCGCCGATTCACCGTTATCCGTCGCCCGGGCTCAGAGATTCGATTTGATCCCCAACGGCGCACCGGCATCACGACCACAGGGTTGAATTCAGAGGAGGACATCTTCGAGTCGGCGCACCTCCCGTGGTTGCTGGAGAATTACGGCATCACCATGGTCCCCGACGAGTTGCTGGGACGGCGGGCGACCCGCATCGTGTTGGTTCCCGAGATTGCTGATCGGCCCTCGCGTACCCTGGTCGTGGACGACGTCACGGGCGTGCTCCTCCGCTCTGAACGTGTCGGACCCAAAGGATCGCTGGGCGAGGTGACGACGTTCCTCCGCTTTGAGGTCAAGCCCGCAGGCTGGCGTAAGACGGCATCCGTGCCGACGGGATTGCGCTTGACTCCTCAGCTCGCCGTGCGCGCGGCTACGGCGGAGGAGGTCGCCCGCGTGCTGGGAGGCCCTCCGGTCCAGGTCGCCGTCCCGGAGGGGTTTCACAAGACCGGGGACTACCTCACTGGCGAAGGCCCACCCGTCGTTCAGATCTACTCCGATGGACTGACGACCCTGGTCGTCTACCAGCGCCGAGACAGCGTGGCCAGACCCCCGGAAGGCAGCGAGCTCGTCGCCACCTCGTCCGGTCCGATCTGGGTGCAACGCCTGGGCCTGCGCACGCTCGTCCACTGGTCTCTTGCCGGCAAAAATGTGACTGTGGTCGGCTACGCCACGCGGACTAGTCTGCAGGCCGCCGCCGAGCGGACAGGGATCACGGCGGCGCCCCGGCTGTGGGATCGTCTGGTGACGTGGCTCCGAGAGGTGATGGACTGGTTTTAGTCGTATCGCAAATGGGCCGCTCATGTATGATGGTGGCGTCAGGGGGAGAGCGTGCCGACCAATAAGTGGACCGATTTCATCTTCTTCCGCGCAGTCGCTCTCCATCTGGTGACCTTCTCGGACGGCACCGGCTCAGCCAGGGCCATTCGGACGTTCTACCCGCCTCTGTTCGCAGGCCGTTCAGACTCAATCCCTCCTGTCCTCTCTCGCACCTGACGTAGCAGTGACGCGACCCCATGGCATGGTTGTGGCGATACCTGCCCGTCTCGCGCGACATCCCGCAATCCATCGTCGTACATCTGGAGGACCTCCGGCGCCGGCTGCTGTGGGGTCTGGCGGGGTTCGGGATCATGCTGCTGATCGGTTTATGGCAGCAGGACCGGCTCCTGGAGCTGCTCATGCGACCGGCCGGCCTCACCCACCTGGTCGCGCTGACCGTCCTGGAGCCGCTGCTCGTCAAATTCAAGGTCGCATTCGTCTTCGGACTCGTGATGGCGTTCCCGTGGTTGCTCCTGCAAACCCTTCTGTTTGTCAGCCCGGCCCTCAGCCAGCGCGAGGCGCGGTTCGTCCTCCCGCTCGCGGCCTTGTCTGTCGTGTTGAGCGTCGCAGGAGTGGTCTTTGGCTACACGCTTGTGCTCCCCACATCCACTCGCTGGTTGCTCAATCAGGCCGGCTCCGTCATGTCGGTGCAGATCACCGCCCTCTCCTATGTGTCGTATGCGGTCTGGTTCCTAGCCGCCATCGCGGCCACGTTTCAGACACCTCTGGTCGTCCTCAGTCTCATCGGTCTGCGGGTAGTGTCCTACACCAAACTCCGGCAGCAGTGGCGCACGGTGTATTTGGTCATTGTCGTGCTGTCGACCATGGTGACTCCGGACTGGAGCCCGATCACCATGGGACTGGTTGCCGTCGCCATGGCGGCGTTGTATGAGTTCAGCCTGCTGCTGGCACGCATCGTGCTCCCTGGGCGAGACGCTCCGGCAACCCCACCCGACGAACCCGCGCCGTGACGCGAGGGTGATGCTCGTCTTGTGCGAACATTAGAAAGGTGGACACCTTGGCAGGGGATGGAGACTAGCGTGATGCGCCGTGCAATCCGCGGGGACGTGGGGACGATCGACCGTGACCGAGGCGACATGTCCTGGGTTGGGACGCTCCAGAGACTAGAGTTGCTCGCCGCTGACGTGATCGAGACCCTGCCCCGTCTCACCTGGTGCGCTCCGTCATCTGATATGTCCGTGGGGAGAATCTCGCATGCCCTCGACTGACCGCGCCATCCGGTTCGGCATGGCGCTCGTCATTACCGCCGCGGCGGCGTATTTGTTCTACCGCCTGCGTTTTGTGCTGGTGACCATCGCCTTTTCGGCGATGCTCGCCTACGCCATCCTGCCCTTGGTGGAACTCGTTTCTCGCATTCGGTTGTCAGGACGCCCCGTTCCGCGCTTGGCCGGGGTGATTGCGGTCTATCTGTTCTTGATTGTCGTGGTGGTGGTTATCGTCCGGGTGGCCGCAGGTGCCGTGTCGAATGACGTCCACCGTCTCGCTGAGCGCGTCCCGGAATACCGAGTACAGATCGTCCAAGCGTTGGGCGACCTCCCGACGGCGTTCATCAGCAACTTCCCTGATGACCTCCGTCAGGCGGTTCAGGACGCCTTCTCGCGGGCCGGAACACTACTCGTCGACGCTATCGCCCGGATCGCAGGCGCGATTGCCAAGTGGTTGGGACTGGCCGCCGAGCTCCTCCTGATCCCGCTCCTGGCTTTTTACTTCCTGGTGGACCTCCCGGCCCTCAAGCAAGAGCTGCTGCAGTTCGTACCCGCCTCACTGCGCCCTCGTGTCCTCCTCACCGCGGGCCGGCTTGATCGCATCCTCGCGGCCTATGTCCGCGGACAGATCGTCCTCATGGTGGTCGCAGCCGGGGTGGTCTGGGCGGGCCTAATCGCCGTGGCCATGCCCTTTGCCCTCTTCCTAGCCCTCGTGGCCGGCGTCACGCGCATCATCCCGGTCATCGGGCCATTCTTGGGCACGATCCCGATCGTCGGATTGGCCTTGTTGCAAGGACCAGACCTCGGAATGGAAGTGCTGGTATTCCTCATCGTCGTCCAGCTGCTCGAGTCGAAGGTCTTGCTGCCAGCGGTCATGGGACGCCAGCTGGACCTGCGAGCAGCCACCATCATCCTGGCGCTGCTCATTGGGAGCGCGTTATTTGGCCCGGTCGGTATCTTCCTGGCCGCCCCGGTCGCAGCGGCCATCAAGGAGATCATGACCCTCGCCGAGGGGGGCTTCGGCGAACGCGCGTAGGGACTGCGTGACGCTAAAATTCCACTGGCGTCTCTATCACGGGCTCTCATCCGTCCTTGGGGTGCCCCTGTCTGTTTGCGGGCATTGGGTGTGATGTGGGAGGAACTTACAGGCACCGATGATACGTCCGATTAGTATCGGTTTGGTGGTCGCGGCTGCCCTCGTGGGGCTGGCCGTCGGCGTGGTCGGCCCGGCTCGTGGATTGTGGCCCCACCCTCTCCCTCCTGCCCAGACTCAGTCAGCGCCGATTGGTCCACGCAACGTGTACGCTGCGGCGATGGCGTTGGCGATTCCCCGCCAAGTGGCGGACATTGCCGCCCGGGTGTATGTGCCCAACAGTGGGGATGCAACCGTTGATGTCATCGACCCTACCACGCGTCGGGTGATAGCACACTTTGCGGTCGGCGCCATCCCGCACCATATCGCGCCGTCGTGGGACCTCACGCATCTGTACGTAGACAATACGGCTGCCGACACCCTGACGGTGATCGATCCTCGCCTCGGGGAGCCAGTCGCCACCCTTAAGATCGCAGATCCCTACAACTTGTACTTCACCCCGGACGGCCGTTACGCGGTGGTCGTCGCTGAGCGCTTAAATCGACTCGACTTCTACGACCCGTCCACATGGGCGAAAGCTTTCAGCGTTCCGATCCCCTGGTCGGGCGTGGACCACTTGGACTTCTCGGCGGACGGCACCTATTTGCTCGCCAGCACCGAGTTCAGTGGGATTGTGGCCAAGGTGGACATCGCCCTACGGCAGGTGACTGGGACCGTGGAAGTCGGCAGCTTGCCCGTGGACGTCCGATTGGCACCCGACGGGACGGTGTTCTACGTGGCCAACCAAGGCCGCCATGGGGTCTCGGTGATCGACCCCGAACGCATGCAAGAGATCACGTTCATCCCCACAGGAAAAGGAGCCCATGGCCTCCAGATCAGTCGAGACACTCGCTTCGCGTACGTAAGCAATCGGCTGGCGGGAACGATTTCGGTCATCGATCTCGCGACGCGCCAGGTCACGGGCACCTGGTCGGTCGGTGGGAGCCCAGACATGATGCAGCTCTCCCCTGACGGGCGGGAATTGTGGACCAGCAACCGCTTTGCTTCCGCTGTGTCGGTGATCGATACCGCAACCGGCACGCTGCTTGCGCGCGTGGACGTCGGACGCAATCCGCACGGGCTCACCTACTTCCCCCAGCCCGGGCGCTTCAGTCTCGGCCATAACGGCGTCTACCGCTGATTCCACGGCGACCGCCCCGCCATCGATGCGTTTCACTCGGCCACCAAGTTAAGAGACCTCAGTCTGAGAGTCTGCAGGCGCGGCCAAGGGTGGACCTCGCCACCCGTAACCGAGAGGCGTGGTGATAAGACATCGATCCCAGTTCTGCGCTAGCGGTCTTCTTCGGGATCTCGGTCGTTGCTGGGTTCGTCGGCGCGCTGAGCGGGATGGGCGGCGGTGTCGTGCTGATTCCTGCCCTGACCTTGCTGGGGATGGACATCAAGCAGGCGATCGCGATCACCATGGTCGCGGTGATCGCCACCAGTAGCGGCGCCGCCTCCGCCTACGTCCGCGATCGGATCACCAACTTGAAGGTCGGGATGTTCTTGGAGATGTTTGCGATCGTGGGGGCCCTGGCCGGAGCCACCATCACATTGAGCGCGCCCCGGCGCCCACTATTCATCCTGTTTGGCCTGGTGCTGTTCATTTCATGGGCCAGCCTGTTCGCCCGGCAGGGTGAACACTGGCGGCAGGCCGCGCAGCCGGATCGTGTGTCTCGCTGGCTGGAACTCCACGGCAGTTATGAGGACCGCGCCTCGGGGGAAATCGTCAGGTACCACGCGACGCGCGCCTACCTCGGTGGGCCGCTGATGTTCGGCGTGGGCCTCGTTGCCGGGCTTCTGGGGATTGGGGCCGGCTCACTCAAAGTGGTGATCCTGGACCTTGTGATGGGGCTCCCGCCCAAAGTCTCGACGACGACGAGCAATTTGATCATCGGCGTGACGGCGCTGGCCGGCACGAGCGTCTACCTGGCCGCAGGGGCGATCGACCCGATTCTGGCTGCGCCCGTGATCCTCGGAGTCTTGGCCGGGGCCTTTGTGGGCACTCGCGTGCTCGTCCGGTTGACCAACCAGACGGTGCGCCGCTTCTTCCTCGTGGTACTCGCGATCCTTGGCATTGAGATGATCGTCCGTGGTCTGCGCGGGGGATAGAGATGCTCACAACAACTGATCAGCGAGTGCGTGGGATGGCATCCTTGGTGGGGTACACCTTGCTCGGGGGTGTCCTGACCAGCGCCGCCTTGATGAGCACGGGACTCGTGTGGCATTGGGCCAGCAGTGGACGGGTCCAGGGGACGTCCCCGGCGGCCGGCACGGATCTCGCCCAGATCTTCGCGACGTTCTTTCAGCAGCTCGCGTCCGGGACGCTCCAGCCGCGCCCTCTGATTTATCTCGGCCTCGCAGTGTTGCTCCTCACACCCTACCTGCGGGTGGCCGCTTCCGCGCTGTACTTCGCCGTCGTCGAACGAAACCTGAAATACACGGTGTTCACGGGCTTTGTCTTAGCCGTGTTGACGGGCAGTCTGTTCCTCCGCTGACCGCCGCACAGTAGAGCTGGCACCCGCGGGGAAGGACCAACGATCGCCAAATGGTCTTCTGCTCAGCTTTGCCTCGGTCCGGGCGAGGAAAACGGCCCTGAGGGAGTGCCGGGGCCGACGCGCCGACCTTGCGGTGAGTCTACTCGGACATCCGCCGAGGTATACTGAGTGAGAACCTTCCCCTCGCCCCTCGCCACTTAGATCGTTCGTGTAGGTAGAGCGGAAGCGACGTCCGACCCACCCGGGTTGGTGCACCAATCACCCTTGAATGATCCAAGCCACTCCCGCCCCGGCCCGGTATTCGTGGACCTGCACCGAATGGCGCGGCGCCGAGCGGCGGAACACCACGCGTGGCAAAGCCGCCGGAATGGGTCCGGCTGCAGACAGCACGACGGCGATGACGCCACCGGGGCGGACGATGCGGTAGAGTTCGTCTGGGGCGAAGGGGGCGTTGTGGACCACAACGAGGTCTACACTGCCCGAGGCAATCGGCAAGGCTGAGACATCCCCGATGACCCGTGCCATCCCGTCGGGTAACCGGGATAACATCGGCGGCGACAGGTCGATCGCAATGATCTGGGCTCGCGGGTAACGGTGCTGCAGGCGACGGGTCGCTGCCCCGGTGCCCGCGCCGACATCGACGATGACCTCAGCCTCGGGCAATTCAGGCAGGATGTCGAGCAAGGGAGTAAAGTATCCAGCATTTGCCGTGACATACCGGTCATACTGGCCAGCGAGACGCCTGTATCGGGGACCCGTCCATTCGCGGGCCAGCCTCCGGATGCTAGGCGACGCGGCGGCCAAGATGTAGCCGAGGTCAGTCAACGCAGCGGGAACATCGTGCAGCAGGTGGTGAATCTTGCCTAGAGAAGAGTTGACAGTCATGGTGTTTTCGGCCGGTCACCCTTCCGGTCCGGTCTTCTAGCGCTTGTCTACTCCAATGAGGGTCTCCTGCATTATTCCAGCGCACAACGAGTCCGCGACGGTAGCCAACGTCGTGCAGGCTGCTCGCGCCTGCCGCCAGATCACTGAGGTCATCGTCGTGTCCGACGGTAGCACCGATGAGACTCCACAAGTCGCGTCAGCGGCCGGAGCGGACCGGGTGTTGGTGCTGCGGCGGAACATGGGCAAAGGCGCGGCGCTGATGGCCGGGGCACAGGTCTCCCGAGGCGACGTGATCCTCCTAGTCGACGCCGACCTGTGCGGCGTGACGCCCAAGAATCTCGCCCAGTTGCTGGCGCCGGTGCTGGCGGGACAGGCGGAGATGGCGGTCGCCCTCTTCAAAGACGACATCTGGCATGGGGTTTTGCGCCCCTTGTCGGGCCAGCGTGCGGTACGCCGTCACCTGTTGTTTGCCGAGCCGCACCTGGCGCGCACGGGCTTTGGATTTGAGATCGCGCTGGACCGACTGGCCAAAGCGCGCGGGATCCGCCCGGCCCACGTGTCCTGGGTCGGAGTCTCCCACCGCCTCAAGTCCCACAAATATGGCATGGTGCGGGGCATGCGGGTGAGCCTGCGCGCCTCGTCGGATCTGGTCCGCCAAGTCCGCGTGCGGCGTCGCCGCCACACGATCTATCCACGCCGCGACGCGCTCAGTCCGCGGAGGCGCACTCGTATGGAAGCGCTGTTGCTTGCCGTCATCGTGTTCGGTCTTATCCTGAGGCCGCTGTTTTTCGCCCATCCCTCGCAAGCGGCGGCCTTTAACCTCCCGTCCCTGGCTCCCCCGGAACCAGACGACCGCGTGCTTGTCGTCGTCGCCCACCCCGATGATGAGGTCATCGGAGCAGGCGGGTTCATCGCTTCCGCGCGGTCTCGCGGCGCCTCGGTGAGCGTTCTCTTCGTCACCAACGGGGACAGTAACAAGGTATCCGCCGTCTTGATGGAGGCGCGCCTTCCCCCCCGCCCGAGTGCGTTCCTTCGCGAAGGCCGCCTGCGTCAGCAAGAAGGGCTGGAAGCGCTCCGCCGACTTGGGGTAGCCTCCCCAGATGTCTACTTCTTGGGGTTTCCGGACCGCAAGCTCGCTGCGGTGATGGGCAGTCCGCAAGAGTCCATAACATCGCCGTTCACCCGGCTCCGGGCGGCGGACTATCCCGGGGTGGTTACTCCCAACGCGCCGTATACGCGCACGGCCCTCGTGGACCTGGCACAGACAGTGGTCGACCGCGTCCGGCCCACACTCATCATCACGCATAGTGCCCTGGATCGGCACCCTGACCATCTCGCCGTCGCGCAGGTGGTCGATCTCGTGCGAGGATCTACGCCTGTGTACTCCTTTGTCGTTCACGCGGCAGGATTCCCCCGACCACTTCGGTCATCCCCGCACGACCCGTTGCTCCCCCCGCCCACTGTCACCCTGCCCTCGCAGTGGACATGGATGCGCTTCGAACTCTCTCCTGAAGAAGAACAGGCGAAGCGGAACGCCATCGGCGCACACCGCAGCCAATTGGCCACACCCTACCTGGGCCTACTGCTCGCGAGCTTCGTCCGCACCAACGAGGTGTTTGCCGTCCCGACGTCCGAAGTCGCCACCCCGACGCACTAACCCCGACGGCCATGAGCCGTTTGGGGCGGGTGGGCAGTGCCTTCCAGAACTATTGGCCCTCTCGGTAAATGCGCTCTCCAGCTGCATAGACCGCACGGACATGTAGGGCCTGATTCAAGACGACAAGATCTGCGATCGCGCCCTCCTCGATCCGTCCAAGATCACCCCGTCCCAGCAGGTGCGCCGGAGTTGTGGAGGCCATCTGCACGGCCTCGCGCAGCGGAATTCCCAGCGACGTGACGTTGCGCACGGCGCGGTCCATCGACAAAACGCTTCCCGCCAGTGTGCCATCGGCGAGCCGTGGCGCATCCGACACCCGGACCGTCCGGGTTCCCAGATGCGTCACCTTCCCACGCGCCCCGGCTGCTGCGATGGCATCGGTTATCAGCGCCACCCGCTCCCACCCCTTGAGGCGTACGGCGAGGTGGACGATCGCCGGATGGGTGTGGACGAAATCGGCGATGAGGCTGACCGTCACCTGGGGATGTTGAAGGGCGGCGACGACGATGCCCGGATCCCGGTGGTGTACCGGGCGCATCGCGTTAAACAGGTGCGTCACCTGTGTAACCCCTTCGCTGAACGCCGCTTGAGCTTGGTCGTACGTAGCGCCCGTGTGGCCAGCGGCCACAATGCATCCGCGCTTGCGCAGGAGGCGAATCACCTCGCGGGCGCCGGGAAGCTCGGGGGCAAGGGTAACCATCCGCACCGCTCCGCCCGCCGCGTCAAGCAGCGCCGCGGCATATGTGGGATCGGGCGCGCGGAGGTAGCGCACGGGGTGTGCGCCTTTGAATTCGGGATTGAGGAATGGTCCTTCCAGGTGCAGACCCACGATCCGCGGAGCGGGCGGACGCGCTGCAAGTCGAGCACACCTGATCAGTGCCTCACGCACCACCGACGGGGGCGAAGTAATCAGTGTCGGTGCGAACGCAGTGACTCCGGTGGACGCGAGATACCGCCCCACCCGAAGCCAATCCGCGTCGGTCTTGGCGGTCAAGAAATCCACGCCGCCCACCCCGTTGATCTGCAAGTCGATAAACCCGGGGATCAGGATGCCATCCGGCGCACTGACATCGGCACCCGTGCTCGCCCCGGTGCGTACGCTGGCAATTCGGCCGTCGACCACCTCGACGGTCCCTGGCACCAGATCCGACGATGGGGTGACCACGCGCCCGGCCGTGATCAGATGCGGACGGATCGTGTCCATCTAAAGGAGAGCGCGCCGGCAGTCGTGAGGACGGACCACACAACCTACCGGAGTCAGAGTCATGCGCGGGAGCAGACAACGAGGGACGTCACCAGCACCATCGGTCCCGGGGCCGGCTGTCGACCGTCGTCGAGTTTGTGACAGGGGGCGTCTACGGTCTTCGGGCGTTCGCGGCGCGGGCCACCCAAAAGATCGACCACGCCACGACGACCAAAGCGGCGACGACGAGCTTCGTGACATTGATGATAGGTTCGACGCGCGTTCGGCCGTTGCTGATGTCGATCAGTGCGATGGGCTCCAAGCGCATCCCCCCACCGCCGCCCCCGCCGCCGGGTGGCGGGACGGTCAGCTTTCGCACCCCACGACTCCGGGCTCCAGAACGCGTCGGCTCCTGCCCGCCGCCCATCCCAAACAGATACTGCACCGATGCGACAGGAATCAGCCGGCGGCCGTCGACTTCGATTACATCCCCAAAGACGGCCTGCCAGTTGGCCTTTCCCTGCATGTCGGCGAACCGCTTCTGCAGTTCGTCAAGAAACATCGCATCCACCTCCCCCATGGTAGTCAGACGGCAGCAGCAGCCTCACCCTTGCTGGCTCACGCAACACGTCTGCATCATAGGCGCGTTACAGACTATTCCCAACTCCCATGGACGAATGCCGTCGCAAGCAGGCCAGTGCACAAGCGGGCCTTACGCGTGCAGCGGTACTCACGGTACAGCGGGTAGAAGACGTAGCCTTGCATCAATCACGGCAGCGCCCTGCCCCGCGGGGAACACCATCAAGGGGTTGATGTCGAGTTCGGCAATCTCGGGAATCTCCACTGCGAGCTGAGAGAGACGTTGGATGCACTCGACCACGGCGTTGAGATCGGAGGCGGGCTTGCCGCGCACTCCCCGGAGGATCTGGATGGCTTTGATCGATTCGACCATCCGCTGCGCCCCCAGTTCGCGGATCGGCGCCAGGCGGAACGTGACGTCTTTCAGGACTTCGACGTAGATTCCCCCGAGCCCAAACATAAGGATTGGCCCGAACTGGGGATCCCGGTTCAACCCTACAATTGTCTCCACGCCGGGCACCATCTTCTGGACGATGACACCCTCGATCGCGGCACCCGGCTGTCGGCGGGAGATTTCGGCCATCATCTCCTCGTATGCCGTGCGGACCTCGCTCGGGGCCGCCAGCTGAAGACGGATTCCTCCGACGTCCACCTTGTGCACGATCGCCGGGGACAGGACCTTCATCGCAACGGGAAACCCTATGGCCGACGCCCGGATGACGGCATCTTCCGCTGAGGAGGCCTCCGCCCATGGCGCGAGCGGAAACCCGTACGCTGCCAACAGCTCAAACGCCACGGTCTCGCGTACAAAGACTCCCCGTGGAGCCTGCCCCATCAGCGAGGCGATCCGCGCGCGGTCGACGGGAAACATGCGGACGTCCGTCCGCGGCCGCCGCACCCACTCGGCGTAGTCCACCATCGCTCGAAAAGCGCGCACAGCGTCTTCGGGAAAGCCGTAGTGCGGAATCCGAGCTTCCTCGAGAATCCGCACCCCGCCGGAGACGTCAAAGAGTCCCATGAACGACGCCAGTACGGGCTTGCGTCCAGTATGCGTTTCTGTCGCTACCACGCGGGCGATCTGCTCGATATCGGTCACCGCTTGCGGGGTCAGCACCACAATCGCTCCATCACACCCGGGGTCACGGAGCACGGCCCGCAAGGCGGCTTGGTAGCGATCGTGCTGGGCGTCGCCGATGACATCGACGGGATTCTCCACCGCCGCTTCCGCTGGCAGGGTCAAGCGCATGGCCTGCTTCGTGCCCTCGGTGAACGAGGCCAACTCGAGCCCCTGTCGTACGCTCGCGTCCGCGGCCATGATCCCGGGCCCCCCTGCGTTCGTGACGATCGCGACGCGGCGGCCCGACGGCAGGGGCTGATTCGCAAACGCCACCGCATACTGAAACAACTCCTCCACCGACTCCACTCGCAGCACTCCACTCTGCAGGAAGATCGCATCGTACACCTCATCACTGCCTGCGAGCGACCCCGTGTGGGAGGAGACGGCGCGGGCGCCGGCTGGGGTCCGTCCGGATTTCACGGCCAAAATCGGTTTTGGCTGGGGGATCTCACCGGTAATTTCCCGGCACAAGTTAATGAAGCGGCGGCCGTCCGTCAGGTCTTCGAGATACAGCAGGATGACATCGGTGTGCGGATCGTCCCGCAGTGTGGCCAGCAGCTCCAGCTCATCCACGTCTGCTTTGTTACCCATACTCACTAGCTTGCTGAACCCGATGCCCCGAGCCCGGGCGTAGTCCAGAACCGCAGTCGTGAGCGCCCCACTCTGCGAGAGGAACGCGATGTTCCCCGCAGAGGGCATCGCGCGGGCAAAGGTGGCGTTCAAGCGCACTTGCGGGTCGGTGTTCAGCACGCCAAGACAGTTGGGTCCAACCAGCGCGAAGCCGTGGGTGCGGATGGCGTCCTTGACGTCGGCCTCTCGGCGCTGCCCCTCCGGCCCCGCCTCGCGGAATCCGGCGGAGATCACCACCACGCCCCGCACCCCTTTTCGGCCGCACTCGTCGAGCACCGCGCGCACCCCAGCGGCAGGCACGATAACAATCGCCAATTCGATTGGATCGGGGATCTCCAGCACGGACGGATACGTCCGGACGGCGCGAATGGCCTGGGCCTTCGGATTAACGGGGTAGACGACCCCCTGGAAATCTTCCAGGATGTTCCGGAAGATCGCATGGCCGACCTTGAAGGGGTCGCGCGATGCGCCGATCACCGCGACGCTGCGCGGGGCGAAGATGGCGGACAGGTCGCGGGCGGAGGAGGCAGGCGGACGGTCCATCCGGACACTCACCTCGGCAGGGGGGATGAGATCGCGACGTGTGCTCGTCGCCCACTAGTCTACAGGAAACGACGCGGCAGGACGTGGATCCCGCGGGCTCTCTCCATCCCGCACGTCGTCACCCGCGCGGGACGGCTTGGTGCGGGGGCGCACTCTCACCTGCAGCACCGCTTACGACGATTTCATGTGTAATCCGCGCGGTCTTGCTGAGCATCGCGGACACTGAACAGTATTTGTCCAAGGACAAGGTCACGGCTTTCGAGACGTCGTCCCGTCCCAGCCCCCGTCCCCGCGCAGCGTATCGGAGATGAATCGCGGTGAAGACTCTCGGGGGCTCCGCAGCGCGCTCGGCGGCCACTGATATGGTGAGACCATCTAGGGGTGCTCGCATCTTCCCGAGGATACCGACTACATCCATGCCTGAACAGGCCGCCAAAGCCATCAGCGTCGTCTCCATGGGCGACGGTCCGACGTCGCTGCCCCCGTGCTCGG
The DNA here is from genome assembly GCA_035300645.1 of bacterium. Taxonomy (GTDB): domain Bacteria; phylum Sysuimicrobiota; class Sysuimicrobiia; order Sysuimicrobiales; family Kaftiobacteriaceae; genus 13-1-40CM-64-14. The sequence continues at coordinate 6,388 of DATGVF010000046.1, read as the reverse complement.
GTTTTGTATCCATCAGGACGGCGGTCGTCTCATCTGCCACACCGACCATCAGCATCGGCGTCTTCCACGTGACCGTGACCTCCATGGTATTTCAGCCTCCTCGTGCTTCCGTCCGTCGCGGCGTCAGGATCCCCAAAAACCGCGTGCGACTCCATATTACGCTCCCTGCGTGCTAACGCAGAACCTATTGGAACGGAAGCGCCACTCTCTGCTGACGCACAAATTCCCGGAGCTGTTCTCGCGTCGGCATGGACGGTTGCGCACCCATTCGCGTTACCTTCAAGGCACCCACCGCCGTGGCGAACTGCACGGCCGCCGCCAAAGGTGCCTGCTCGGCTAACGCGACGGCCATACCGGCAGCGAAAGCATCTCCAGCCGCCGTCGTGTCCACGGGGGTCACGCGGATAGCGGGGACGGCCTCGCGCCGCGTCCCTGCGGCCAGGTAGGCGCCTCGGGCCCCAAGCTTGATCACCGCAGCCGCGCATCCGCGCGCGAGCAAGGCCTCCGCTGCACGGCGCGCATCCGCCTCCGTGGTGATCGTAATGCCGGTCAGGGCCCGCGCCTCGACTTCGTTGGGATGTATGACTGAGAGTAAGCGGTACAGTTCGTCCGGGAGGGGCTCCCCTGGGGCTGGGGCGGGATCCAAAATCACCGCGCAACCGGCCGCGTGCGCAATCTGGGCGGTGTAGTGAACGACATCAAGGGGCACTTCCAATTGCAGCAGCACGACCGCACTCTGTGCAATCTCGTTGCGCGCGGCGTCGACATCCTCTCGCGTCAGTGCCGCGTTGGCCCCAGAGGCCACGACGATGGTATTTTGCCCCGCGCTGTCGACGGTGATGAGCGCGACACCGGTCGCCGCACCTGCATCCGTGCGCACCCCCGAGGCGTCGATGCGTTCGTGCGCCAGGCCGTCGCGGAGGAGGCGGCCAAAGGCATCGTCGCCCACGCGGCCCACCATAGCAACCGTCGCCCCCAGGCGCGCCGCACCCACAGCCTGATTGGCCCCTTTGCCGCCCGCAAAAGTGGCAAAGGTGCCTCCCAGCACCGTCTCCCCGGCGGAGGGGAGATGAGCGGCCCGGATGACCAGGTCCATGTTGAGACTGCCGACAACCGCGACGCGTGCCACGCAATCCCCGCAAAGACACAGCGTCCCCGCACAGGCACTCCGCCCGCGCGGGGACGCTGTCGGTCCGGTTCTACTTCGTGACCAGTTTCAAGGGAACAGGTGTGAACTTCGCGACCGGCTGCTTTCTGATCAGCTTCAGTGCCGCTTCCACCGCCAGCCGACCCATCTCCTTGGGCTGCTGGGCGATCGTCGCGGCCATGGTGCCGTCCTTCACTGCCGCCAGGGCATCCGCGGTCGCGTCAAACCCGACCACGAAGATCTGGTTCTGCCGCTTGGCTGCCTGAATCGCCTTGACCGCGCCGAGCGCCATCTCGTCGTTTTGGGCAAACACGGCGTCGATCTTCTTCTGCGCTTGCAGGATGTTCTCCATGACCGTCAATCCCTTGGCGCGGTCGAAGTCGGCAGTCTGGGTGGCAATCAGCTTGATGCCGGGGTATTTCTTCAGCCCATCGCGGAAGCCCTTACCGCGATCGCGGGCAGCGGAGGTGCCCGCGATCCCCTCTAGCATCACCACGTTGCCCTTCCCCTTCAGGCGCTTGCCGACATAGTCGGCAGCCATGACCCCACCGGCGACGTTATCCGATGCGATGTGGGCGGCGACCACGCCGCCGTTCGCGCCGCGATCCACCGTGATGACCGGAATCTTCGCGGCATTGACCTTCTTGATGATCGGGACGATGGCGTTACTGTCGGTAGGATTAATCGCAATGACCGCAACCTTTTTTTGGATGAGGTCCTCAATCTGGCTGGCCTCCCGGGCAGCGTCGTTCTGCGCATCTAAGACCGCGAGCGTCAATTTCGCCTTTGTCGCCTGGGCCTGCGCCCCGTCCCGTAAGTCGACAAAGAAGGGGTTGTTCAGTGTGGAGATCGAGAGCCCCACCGTGGCTGGGGCCGCGGCATACAACGGGAGAGCCGCCAAGACGAGCAACACGGCTCCGGCAAGCACACCTCTGCTACGCATACGCTTTTCCTCCTCTGAGATGTCCATCGACCTACCTATCGCAATTCCACGTGCTGGCGTTCCACTCGCGGGACAATCCCGTCTGAATCCGATGGTGCGGTCATAGGTCCCTTCGCCTTCCTGGGGAGGCCTCCTGCGCAGCGGGGACACGCGCCTAACGCAGGCGGCGATCCAGGAGGACCGCCAGCAAGATGACAGCACCCTTGACCACCTGCTGGTAGAACGCGCTCACATTGAGCAAGTTCAACCCATTGTTGATGACGCCGATAATGAATGCGCCGAGCAATGTCCCGCCGACGCTGCCCTCCCCTCCAGCTAGGGTCGTCCCCCCTAGGACCACGGCCGCGATGGCATCCAACTCGTAACCCGATCCGGCTGTGGGCTGAGCCGAATTGAGACGCGCAGTAAGAATGATTGCGCTCACCGCCGCCAGCAGCCCACTGATCCCATAGACGAGCGTCTTGTACGCGGCGACGTTGACCCCCGACAACCGCGCCGCCTCCTCATTGCCCCCGATGGCGTAGACATACCGTCCGAGGACGGTCTGGGTGAGGATGAGATGACCGACGACAAACACGACCCCCATAATCACTACGGGAACCGGAATCCAGCCAAGGTCGCCCTCGCCCAGCCAGACAAACGCGTCTGGCAATCCCGTGATCGGGCGACCGTCGGTGTAAACCAGCGTGGCCCCGCGGGCCATCGTCAGCATTGCCAGCGTGGCAATAAATGGCTGCACTTTTCCCCGCGTAATAATGACCCCGTTCAACAAACCCAATAGCGCCCCCAGGGCCAGACCGGCGCCGATCCCGACGAACAACGGCAGGTTGGATACGAGCACCCCGGCCATAATGGCCCCCGAGTAGGCTAAGACGGATCCCACGCTGAGGTCGATGCCGGCCGTGAGAATGACAAACGTCATCCCGGCGGCCAAGATCGCGTTGATCGAGACCTGACGCGCGATGTTGAACAGGTTGGAAGCGGTGGCAAATGGCGGCGACAACACCGCCAGAGTCCCCATCAACAAGAGGAAGGCAATCGCAATCCCAAAGCGCCGCAACACGTTTCGGAGAGGCGTCAGGCGCAGATGCCCCAAGGCGGCGTGCACGGCGGCGCGGTCAAACTGCACTGGGCGTTCTCCCTGAGGCGGATGCCAGGATCGCTTCTTGTGTGGCGCGCTCCCGGGAGAACTCCGCCGTGATGCGGCCATCGTGCATTACCAAGATGCGGTCGCTCATCCCCAAGATCTCGGGCATCTCAGAGGAGATCATGACGATACCGACGCCGCGCCGCGCGAGGTCCACCATTAGCCGATACATCTCCACTTTCGCCCCTACGTCGATTCCGCGCGTGGGCTCGGCCAGGAGCAAGACACGCGCATGGGTCTGCAGCCATTTGGCGACGACTGCTTTCTGCTGTGTGCCGCCACTAAGGTTGCGGGCGAGCTGTTCAGGCGACGTCACGGCCATGTGCAGGTCCCGTATCGCCTGCGCGACTAGGGCCTGCTCCCGACGTCGGCGAATGAACGCCGCGGGCGCAAGCGTCCGGATCACCGGCAGGGTAATATTGTCCCGTACACTCATCTGCAAGATCAGTCCCAGCCGCTTACGGTCTTCGGTGACCAGACCAATCCCCAAGGCGATGGCTACCGCGGGCGACGGGATCGCCACCTGGCGCCCGTCCAGATAGATTTCGCCCCGGTCAATGGGGTCGGCCCCGAACACAGCATGCGCCACTTCCGTCTTCCCTGAACCGATCAGTCCGGCGATCCCCAGAATCTCTCCATGATGAACGACGAAGCTCACATCCTCAAACACGCCCGCGCGGGTCAACCCCCGCACTTCCAGGACGGGCTCGCCGGGCGCAAACGTCTCCTTCGGGAACTTCTCAGTGAGGCGGCGGCCTACCATCAGCCGAATGAGCTCATCGAGGTTAATGTCGCCGACGGCACTCGTGCTGACGTATTGCCCGTCGCGCAACACCGTGACGCGATCGGCAATGCTAAACACCTCTTCGAGACGATGCGTGATGTAGATAATGGCAACCCCGCGCGCCCGGAGGTCGCGGATGAAGCCGAACAGGCGTTGCGTTTCTTCGCTCGTCAATGCCGCCGTGGGCTCATCCATGATCACTAGTTCCGCGTCACTGGACAGCGCCTTGGCGATCTCCACTAGCTGCTGCTCGGCGACGGTGAGGGTCCCCAGGCGACGCCGGGGATCGATGGACAGACCCAGATCGGCCAACAAGCGTGTGGCGCGAACGCGCATCTGCGTCCAGTCCACCCAGCCCAGCGCGCGGCGCGGCTCGCGCCCCAAGAAGATGTTCTCGGCGACCGACAGCCCCGGCACTTGATTCAGTTCCTGGTGGATAATGCTGATCCCGTGGGCGCGGGCCTCCAGCGGCGACCGGATCTCCAGGGGACGCCCGTGCCAGAGGATCTCGCCGCGATCCCGCTGGTGCACCCCACCCAGAATCCGCATGAGGGTGGACTTGCCTGCTCCGTTCTCGCCGACGAGCGCGTGGACTTCGCCGCCGCGCACCTGGAGGGCAACGTCGTGCAGTGCCTGGACGCCGGGAAACGACTTGTCGATGCCCTGCATTTGGAGTAGGGGCGCGTCAGATGAGGCTGTCTGTGTCGTCATTGCGCTGAGTCAGTCGATCGCGTGCGGCTCATTTCAACTTCCATCGAATTGTCCACAAACCTCGAACAAACCATCTCGATTGACGCTAGCCGGATTCTAGCATAGGCTTACCGTGCCTCAGTCACTCGGGGAAGTAATAAGGTCGGGCAGTAGTGAGCATCCAAGGTCGGGTGGTAACCGCTTCGCGAGTGGCCATGACCCGATCCCACAGTGCGCACCATGGCACGACACCATGATGACCCCGAGCGGCTGAGGTTTTTTTGTTTTGCCCTCGCCGTTTCGCTTAGAACGTTACCCCGCTGTGCAGAAGGATGTTGGCGTACGGCGTCTGTTCCCCGGTGCGCACCACCGCCCGCGCGCGGGGAAGCAGTGCTTTGAACTGGTCGTGCGAAATGTGCGTGAGGGGAATGGTTCCCAGGGCTTGCCGCGTGGCCTGATAGAGGGCGGGGCTGCGCTGTCGCATCTCCTCCGCCACCGTGGCTGACTCCACCCGCAGCTCAGCCAGGACCGCAACCAGCCCCTGCATGAATGACGGCACGCCAGCCACCAGCGCCAAATCGATGCGCCCGACCGTGGGAGGAATCGGGAGGCCGCTGTCGGCGATGGCCAAGAGATCCGTGTGCCCCATCAGTGCGATCACCCGCACAAGCTCCGCGTTCAGGATGCCACCTTTTTTCATCAGCGCCTCCGCAAATCGCGTCTAGGGGGTCTTCCAGGTCGAAAAGATCTGCCCTGCCACAGGGCGTGGGTCGCGCGGGGAACATTCAAGACAAGAAATGGGCTAGTGGAAATCCCGCAGAGGGTCGTGCCTCAGGCCGCCTCGCGCGCCGCTTCGCGGGCGGCGTCACGCAGGATGGCTTCGGTCGAACTCGTCCCAAGCAGATCCGCGCCCGCTTCCAAGAGCGCGAGCGCATCCGCGTAGGACTGGATGCCCCCCGCCGCCTTGATGCCGACCAGCCACGAAACACTCCGCCGCATCAGCGCCACGTCTGCCGCCGTCGCGCCGGTGGGCGCAAAGCCGGTGCTCGTCTTCACGTAGGCCGCTCCAGCGCGATCCGCGAGCCGGCTAGCCAACTGTTTTTGCGCATCCGTCAAATATGCATTTTCGATGATCACTTTCACCAGATGGCGGCCCGCCGCATCAACGACTGCCCGAAGCTCACGCAGCACCAACCGGACCCTCCCCTGACGCAACGCGCCGATGTTGATGACCACGTCCACTTCCTCTGCCCCCGCATCGATTGCTTGGCGGAGTTCGGCCACCTTGGTCTCTGTTGTCTGGCCGCCGTGCGGAAACCCCACCACAGCCACAACCTTCACTCCGGAATCCACGAGGAGTCGGGCCGCGAGGGGCACGTGGGTGGGTTTTACGACCAGCGCACGCACACTCCAGCGAACAGCCACACGTGCGGCTTCCTCTACATCCCTCTCCGTGGCCTGCGGAGTCAGGACTGAGTGCTCAATGTGCCGTGCCAGTTCAGTTGTTGTCATCCGTCCCTCTCCCCCTGCGGAATCGCGGCCAACACCGCTCCACTAGGCTCTCTTCCGAGCACCGCCCCTTCACCAACTGCGGGAACGACGCCCCATCGTACGTCTATTCCAATCTGGCTGATATCAATCCGAAGAGCGCGTCCCTAAACACCTGCCTCGGTCACG
>DATGVF010000045.1:0-25602 GCA_035300645.1 bacterium | reverse complement strand
ATTGAATCGCTGACGGGCTACCCGGCCATCCTCGACGGCCGCGTTAAGACGCTGCACCCCGCGATCTTCGGGGCCATTCTCGCCCGCGACGAGCCCGCGCATCAAAGCCAGTTGATCGGGATGGGCATTGCGCCGGTCGATCTGGTGGTCGTCAACTTGTATCCGTTCGAGTCTCGCGGTGTCGGCGCGTCCATAGGTGAGGCGATGGAGCTGATCGACATCGGAGGGGTGTCGCTGCTGCGCGCGGCCGCCAAGAACTGGGCCCGCGTGGCCGTCGTCTGCGATCCCAGTCAGTATGAACGCGTGGCCGACGAACTGCGCCGTACGCGAGGTGTGTCTGCGGACACGCGCCGTCAGCTGGCCGCCGAGGCATTCGCGCGAACCGCGGCATATGATGCCGTCATCGCAAGCTACTTCAACGCCTCTGCCAACGTGCGCTTCCCAGATCGCCTGGCTCTGTCCTGGCGCAAAGTGCAACAGACCCGCTACGGGGAGAACCCCCACCAAGCCGCGGCGTTCTATCGTCCCTCGACTGGGGGCGGGGCGCTCTCCAGCGCGCACGTGCTGCAAGGCAAAGACCTTTCCTTTAATAACCTCGTCGACCTCGATGCGGCGTGGGGACTCGTCAATGAGTTCACCGCCCCCGCCGCGGCCATCATCAAACACGCCACCCCGTGTGGTGCGGCCACCGCATCTGCCCTCGTGGACGCATACACACGCGCCTTGGCCTGCGATCCCGTCTCGGCGTTTGGAGGCGTTGTCGCGGTCAACCGTCCAGTCGACGAGGCGACGGCCGCGGCCATCGGAAGCATCTTTACCGAAGCGGTTATCGCACCGGCGTTCAGTGCGGAAGCCCGAGCTCTGCTGCAAAAGAAAGGGAATCTCAGGCTGTTGGAAGCGGTGCCCCCGGCGTCCACCGTGGGCCTGGAGATCAAGAGCCTGCATGGGGATTTGTTGGTCCAGGAGGACGATCGGGTCGATCTCGACACGGCTAGCCTGACCGTGGCGACATCACGTGCCCCGAGCAGCGCCGAGATGGCCGACCTGCGCTTTGCGTGGACGGTCGTAAAGTGGGTGAAGTCGAACGCCATCGTGCTCGCACGCGATGGAGCCACTGTAGGCATCGGGGCAGGGCAGCCGAACCGTGTGGGCTCAGTCGAGATCGCGGTCAAAGGCGCAGGGGACCGCGCGCGCGGGGCGGTGATGGCGTCAGATGCGTTCTTTCCGTTCCGCGATAGCGTGGATGCCGCAGCGCGTGCGGGAGTGACCGCCGTCATTCAGCCTGGAGGATCTGTCCGAGATCCCGAGGTCATCGCCGCCGCGAATGAGCACGGCATGGCGATGGTCCTGACCGGTGTTAGACACTTCCGTCACTGATTCGCACGGACCGCTCGCGAAGCGGCCAGACTCCTCCCCACCCGCCAAGGAGCTCCACTCCACTCGTCTAACTGAGCACTCGGGGCTGCTTTAGCACGCCTCCCTTCAGGCGCCCGTCAACTATGCGGTGGGTGCTCTCCACTCGAACACGGGTCGTTCTGGGCACGCTCGTGGTGCTCGGACTCCTCGATCTGGGTCGGTCTCTTTACGCGCGCATAGGCTACGCGCGTCCCACCGAAGACTGGCAACCCCTCAGTTCCGTGTACGCCGATCTGAGCTGGCCCCCCGGAGTCGACCTCCCCACCACCGCCTCACTAGGTGAACACATCTATGCACAGCGGTGTGCCGTCTGCCATGGACCAGATGGCCGGGGCAATGGTCCGGCGGCGCCATCGATGATTCCTCGTCCGCGCGATTTTACGCGCGGCGACTTCAAGTACAAATCCACTCCCTTCGGTCAGCCGCCGACCGACCAAGACCTCATCCGGACCGTGCGCGACGGATTGCCGGGGGGCGCCATGCCTTACTGGCGGGATCTGCTGAGCGACCAGGAGATTCGCGCGGTCGTGGATCACATTAAGAAGTTCTCGCCGGTGTTCGCTCAGCTATCCGCGCAGGCGCTTACGATCTCTCCTCGCGTCACCCCCGACAAGGCGAGCGTGGGGCGGGGCCAGACACTGTATCAGACGATGTGCGCGAGCTGTCACGGAGCCGATGGTCGGTTGCAGACGGAGCTGAAGGATAGCAAGGGGTACCCGGTCATCGCCCGTGATCTGACGGCTCCGTGGACGTTCCGTGGCGGCACCGCCCCCGAGCAGATCTGGCTCCGGATCACGACCGGATTGGCGCCTGCTCCGATGCCTCCGTTCCGCGAGGCGGCGACGCCGCAGCAGCGGTGGGATCTCGTGAACTACGTGCTCTCCCTGGCACGCACGCCCCCGTGGGAACCCGGGGGGCGTCTGGAGGGTCCCGGCTACCACGTAGACCCTCAGAGTCGCGGCCGCTATCTCATTCACGCCTCCGTATGCGGGTTGTGTCACACCCCGATCGATCGGACCGGGATCTACCGGGGTGATGACTTCTACCTCGCCGGCGGCATGCGTGTGGGTGCCTACCCGCACGGCGTGTTCATTAGCCGCAATCTGACCTCGGATGCGGCCACGGGATTGGGTCAGTGGACGAACGAGGAGATCGTCCGAGCGCTTCAGACGGGCATCTCACGGGACCGGATGCTCAACTTCTTCGATATGCCGTGGACGGCATTTCACCGCTTACACAGCGATGATGCGCGTGCGATCGCAGGCTATTTGAAGACAGCTCTGCCTGCTGTCCAGCATCCCATTGCGGGCCCACTCCACTACGGAGTGATCGAGACGATCGTGGCCAAAATTGCCCGCGGGCTCCCGGCGGCTATCCCAGTTAACCTGACATTCGCCGATGGTATGTTTACGGCACGGCCATTCCGCCAAGACTGGCCCGCACGATTTCTGATCGCTGCGCAGTGGGCGGTTCTAGTCGCCGGCGTCATTCTGTATAGACAGACGCCGCATCCGCCCCGGCGAGGGCGCCGCTGGCTCCGGGTGCTGGGACTGCTAGGGCTGGTTTTGCTCGGCGCGACCGGTTGGGCGGTCTACGCCCTGCCGACGCTGCGCATCATCCCGACCGAACAACTCGTCACTGCAGCCTCTCCCGCTCCTCCCATGCCGGACCCTGCGCGCCTCAAGACCGCGGAGCAAGCCGCACTCGCCGAACGCGGTCGGTACCTCTTTTCTGTGACTCCGTGTGTGCTGTGTCACGGCAACACCGGAGACGGCGGGACCAAAATCAGTTGGAAGCCGTTTGGAACCCTGTGGGTCAAAAACATTACCCCCGACCCGACGGCCGGCATTGGGACGTGGACCGACGCGCAAATCGCTCGGGCCATCCGCAGTGGTGTCTCAGCCGACGGACACACGTTGCACTGGCAAGGGATGCCTTGGGACCACTTCAGCAATCTGGACGAGGAAGACGTGAGGGCGCTCATCGTGTATCTGCGCGCTCTCCCGCCGGTGACGAGGGTCGTTCCGTCAGACCGGCCTCCGGCTGCTGATGACTGCGACACCTACACGTTCTGGATTGTGCGGAGCGCTACCCCGGGATGCCGCTAGTGTAGTTGGAGGTCGCAGCCGTTACCGGTTGATGTCAGGGAATAACGGAGGATGACAACTCGGGGCTGACCGCGGTTACAGTAAGGTGCTGACCGTAGTGAAGAACCGACGCTCTATGGTCGTACTAGTTACTTGCCCGTCCTCGTGGCCGTCGCGAGCTCAGTCACCAAACCCAACCGCATTGCCTCGCGCGCGATATCCACGCGGCCCCGTACCCCAAGCTTCGCGAGAATCGACGAGACGTGGTGGTCGACCGTCTTCACGGAAAGGTAACTCCGTTTGGCGATCTCGAGGTTGCTCAACCCCTGGACGATGAGGGCCGCGATCTCCAGTTCGCGCGAGGTCAGGCCCCCCGGATGGGCGCGGGTGGACGCACGCGGACCCCGGGGGATCCCGCGGACTCCCATCTCGCGGAGGCGTCTCGCCACCACTCCCATCATGGGGCGGGCTCCCAGTTGTTCGAAAGTCTCCAGCGCCTGGCGCAGCACCGCCTCCTCGCCGCTGTCGGCCAGTGCGAGGGCGGTCTCGTACGGACAACCGATCTCGCTCCATCGTTGCGCGGCCCGCTGCCACTCGCCGGCGATCTGGAGCGCGTATGGCTCCGCTGCGCCGGGCGGCGGCTCATGGAGAAGGCGCGCGCGCCAGCGCCAGCACGCGAGCTCGCCGACCGTCCAGGGATCACGAACTTCCAACGCTTGGTCATACGTACTCCGGGTCTCGGCGTCGATCGCTTCGAGATTATTGTCGAGCCACGCAGCCTCCGCCCGTGCCGAGGCAACGGGGGCGATGTGCTGGAACTGCCCGGCCGGCCCACCCAGCGCCAGCGCCTCGTCGAGGAGCGGCCAGACATCCGGATCGCCGCGGCGAGCGTGCACCAGAGCGAGCGCGCACAGAGCAGGGATCCGCGACATTGACTCGCCGTGCGCATAGTGGGCGACAAATGTGGCGGAGGCGGCAGCCTCGTTCCAACGGCCCTGGTCGAGTTCGAGACGGCTCCGGTGTGCAACCAGCCAGAGTCGCCACAGGTACAGGTCGCGCTCGCTGGCGTACTCAAGACCGGCCGCCACCCGGTCGATCAGATCGAATCGGCGAGTCCGCGCCGCGGCCCATGCGAGGTGGATGAACGCCCGGCCGACGTGCTCTTCGAGGCCTGCCTGCTGCGCGAGCTCCAAACTCCGCTCAAGCTTCTGTCTCCCTTCCATCGTCCCTCGCAGGAGCTCCATCGTTCCGATGTTGTTCAGGGTGTGGATGAGAGTCTCTGTGTCCTCAACCTGTTCTGCCAGTTCCAGCGCACGGGCACCCCAGGTGACAGTACCCTCGGCATTCTCCGCGTTCATGCAGACTGACGACATGGCGCTGTATGCCATTGCGAGCTCACGGCCCACCGGGAGCTCCTCGAGCAGAACAACCGCCTCCCGGGCACGCTTGTCGGCTTCTGGGATCCGGCCCAAGCACCAAAGGACCCGCGAGAGTGCGCGAAGCGAGTCCCCCTCCTTTCGCCGGTCCCCGAGCGACCGGCGGCACTCCAGGGCACGTTCCTGTGCTGCGATCGCTTCTGTGGACTGGGCAGTGAGGAAACACTGGTAGGCCCGCTGCTCGAGGAGGTCGGCCTGTGTCTCGAGCGGCAGATCCTCTGCGAAACGGAGCGCTCTTGCATACTGTGCTGCGGCCTCGCGATGGGCTCCAAGCGCCTCGGCCCGCCGCGCCGCCTGCTGCGCGTATTCCAAGACCGCGTCCCTATTACCCGCCGCCTCAGCGTGATGCGCGAGCCGGGGGAAGTCGTGGCGGGTCATCGGGGACGATCGCAGGGCTGCCAGCACGGCACGGTGGTGTGCCAGCCGTTGTTGAAGCGGAATGGTTTCGAGGATCGCGTCCCGGGCCAGTTCGTGTCGGAAGTAGAGGGTCGTCTCCTGGACGCGCAGCATCCCGACCGAGATGCATTCGTCCAGCGCATCCGCGTCTCCGCCGGCCACGGTAGCCTCCAACCACGGCTCGATCCGAAACCCGATCACGGCCGCAGCGTCCAGCACCTTCCGGGCCTTCGCGGACAGCCGAGAGGCCCGCGCCAGGACGGCATCCCGCACTGTCGCCGGAATCCCAGATGTGCCGCTCGCCAGAACCTCGGTGACGAAGAACGGGTTTCCGCCCGTCTGACGGTGTAGCGCCGCCGGGTCGAGCGTGCTCCCGGCAGCCAGGGTCCGCACCGCGGCCTCGGACAGCGGAGAGAGGGTCATCCGCCTGACTGCTTCAGCGGTCGCGAGATCTCCCAGCACAGTCGTTAGCGGGTGCCCGCGGCCGATCTCGTCGGCGCGGTAGGTAACGACCAGTAGCGTCCTGGTCTGACCGATTCTGCGCCCCAGGAATCGAAGGAGGTCGAGCGTGGCTTCGTCAGCCCATTGGGCGTCCTCGAAGATGACGAGGGTGGGTGTTTGGCCGAGTTCGCTTAAGAACGCCTGAAACACATCGCCGCGTTCGGCGTCGGCCTCCAGCAGTCGTCCGGTCTCTGGCGCCACGGCGATGGCGACATCTAGGAGGGGACCCAGAGGACGCGGGGTGGAGAGCGGGTCACAGGCGCCGACGGCAACGCGCGCCATGCCCTCCACCGTCTGAGCCAGGATGCGGACCAGAACGGTTTTGCCCACGCCGGCCTCGCCCCCGATAAATGCGAGGCGGCCCGCTCCGGCAGCTGCCTCCCGGCGCCAGGCCTTCAGGTCTTTCAGGAACGTGTCCCGCTCGAGGATCCGGATTGGGGGCCTCTCTCGCGCAAGATCGGTAACTCTGCCCATGCGGGTACCGACACGAATCTGCTACGGTTTCTTCAACCCGCGAGGGCAGTCCTGCGGGTGAGGAGGAACCCCATGCCGAGGTATGTGATCGAACGCAATCTCCCGTCCGGTCTGTCGGAAGCGGATATCGACGCGGCGGCTCGACGCGCCGTGGCGGTGAATAGCACCCTGCCCGGGGTGCGCTGGATCCACAGCAACCTGTCGGTCGATCGCAGCAAGTTCTTCTGCGAGTACGAAGCTCCCAGTCCGCAGGCGGTGCGCGAGGCGGCCCGTTTGGCGGAAATTCCCTGCGACGCGGTCACCGAAGTCCGGGAAGTCCATCCCGATGCGTACACCAAAACCACCTGGTAAAGAGGAGAGAAGCATGCGAGCACGGACGTTTCTTGCAGTTGCCGTTGTCCTGATCGTTGCGGCGAGCCTCATCCCTGCCGCGGCGGAGTCGATGTCATCGTCCACGATCCCATCTGCAGTGGTCGGGGAGATTGCCCGGGCCCGCCTGGCGACGGCAAAGTACGCGATGAATCTGGAGGCGGCAAAGGCCGATGGCTATGCCATCATCACCCCCATGATCCCCAACATGGGCTATCATTTTCTGAACGGAAAAATCCAAGGCTTTGACGTGACGAAGCCCCCCATCTTGGTGTATGTCCGGAAGAACGACGCTTGGCAGTTAGTCGCGATTGAATGGGTCTATCCGAAGCGGCCGGCCGCGTCCCCGCTGCCGGGCGCGGAGTATGGCGCGTTTGCGGCGGCCTGTCACTATGTGGATGGATCGTTTGTCGAAGCAGCCGCCGAGAGTAAGTGCGGGAAGGCGAATCCGAAGACGGGAGCCGCGTTCAACTTCTGGCACCCGCCGCTTGTCACATTGCACCTGTGGATCTGGTATCCGAATCCGACCGGCGTGTACGGCGAGTTCAACCCGCTGCTGACGCCGTTCAATAACGACTAGTTCCGTGAACTTGACGAGGAGAGGGCGGGTCACTCCGCCCTCTCCTCTTTATGGAAAGAGGATGCGCACGCTGGCCTGCGTCGTCGTCGCTACGGCGTCGATGATCCTTGCGGCTCATGCCGCGGCACCGTCGGATGCGTTGATGGTCGAAATGCGAGAGTTCGCGTTCCGTCCCGCGCTCCTCCGGGTGCCAATCGGTCGCCCGGTAACTCTGCGCTTAGTGAACCGAGGGCAGATCGCGCATCAATTCGAAACCACGGCGCTGCAGGGTCTTGCGCTGACTGTCAGCGATGAGCAGCTTCGCCTCGAAGGGGTTAGTGTCGAGATCCTCCGCCTGCAGCCGGGCGCCTCTGCCGCCGTTGTGTTCACGCCTCGGCGCAAGGGTCGGTTCCCGTTCGCGTGCACGATTGAGGGCCATCGCGAGGCTGGGATGGTTGGGGTCTTGGAAGCGTACTGAAGAGCGCCGCGCTCACGGTTACCATCTGGTCAGCCAAGCGGCGCAGGTGGCCCCGCCGACAGTGGCAAGCAGATTGACTGCGTCGTTGGTCATCCACCTCGATCGCCCTTCCACCGTCGCCCCAAGCAGGCTGTCCAGCGCCATTCCGAAGACTCCTCCCGCCCAGACGGGGGCGAGTGGTGTTCCCAGCCACATCGTGCTCATGCCGGCGATTACCGCGGATCCGGTGCAGGCCGCGATCGCCCCAAGCCAGGTGACGCCGCCGGAAGTCCCGGGAGAGACCGTCGCATGTCTGCGTCGCATGCCTGCCGTGATGAGCCGCGGGGGCGTTTTGCTGAGTAACCCGATCTCCGTGGCCCAGGTGTCCGCGGTGGACGCCGCGATCGCCCCGGCAAAGGCGACAGTGGCCCACGGTGCCGGGTGCAAGGCTCCGTATGCCGATAGCACGGTCGCGACCGCGCCGTTAGCCAGCACCTGCGCCGCGCTGCGTCCGGCGGCGTGCTCTGGGTGAGGTTTGCGCGCGGCCTGCCATCGTGTGAGCACGCTGCTGCTGGCAAAGAACAACACGAGGAGCCCGGCGCGTGCCCATCCCCCCGACGCGAAGACGAGCGTGCCGACAAGGACGGCGGCGACGGCACCGTCGGTGGTCAGCCACCGCAACACTCGAGCGGTGAGGCTGACGCCGAGACTGAGGATGAAGCCGACGACGAAGGGAGGGATTGGGCCCGACGGGACGGGGGCCATGGTCGAAGGGTTTCGGGATTGACAAGCCTGTCCCCCTGGGCTAACGTTAGGGTGCGTTGGCGGGGTCGCATCCCGCCCTGCACCTTGAAAACTGCATAGTGGTACGGGAGCCGATTGCACACACCCTCTAAGCGAAAATCTCCCCGGCGGGTCCGCAAGGATCTGGCGGGGTGTCGTTTCGTTTAGGGGATTGTTGGTCCTCGAACGAGCCTTGAGGAATCCAACGGAGAGTTTGATCCTGGCTCAGGACGAACGCTGGCGGCGTGCCTCAAACATGCAAGTCGAGCGAGGGTTGGTCGCGGGGCAACTCGCGATCAACTCGAGCGGCGAACGGGTGAGTAACACGTGGGCAACCTGCCTCACAGACGGGGATACCCTCGGGAAACCGGGGCTAATACCCGGTACGCTCCTCGGGCGGCATCGCCTGGGGAGGGAAGGTCGCAAGACGCTGTGAGATGGGCCCGCGGCCTATCAGCTAGTTGGTGGGGTAACGGCCCACCAAGGCGACGACGGGTAGCTGGCCTGAGAGGGTGGTCAGCCACACTGGGACTGAGACACGGCCCAGACTCCTACGGGAGGCAGCAGTTGGGAATCTTGGGCAATGGGCGCAAGCCTGACCCAGCGACGCCGCGTGGGGGATGAAGGCCTTCGGGTCGTAAACCCCTTTTAGGAGGGACGAAGCTGCAAGGTGACGGTACCTCCAGAAAAAGCCCCGGCTAACTACGTGCCAGCAGCCGCGGTAAGACGTAGGGGGCGAGCGTTGTCCGGATTTACTGGGCGTAAAGAGCGTGTAGGTGGCCTGTTAAGTGGCGCGTGAAAGCCTGCGGCTCAACCGCAGGACGTCGCGTCAGACTGGCGGGCTTGAGGGTGGCAGAGGGTGATGGAATTCCCGGTGTAGCGGTGAAATGCGTAGATATCGGGAGGAACGCCAGTGGCGAAAGCGGTCACCTGGGCCATCCCTGACGCTGAGACGCGAAAGCTGGGGGAGCGAACGGGATTAGATACCCCGGTAGTCCCAGCCGTAAACGATGCTCACTAGGTGTTGGGGGGTTACTCCCTCAGTGCCGCAGTTAACGCATTAAGTGAGCCGCCTGGGGAGTACGGCCGCAAGGCTAAAACTCAAAGGAATTGACGGGGGCCCGCACAAGCGGTGGAGCATGTGGTTTAATTCGATGCTAAACGAAGAACCTTACCAGGTCTTGACATGCAGGAAGTACCGGACCGAAAGGCGAGGGACCCGTAAAGTCGGGAGCTTGCACAGGTGGTGCATGGCTGTCGTCAGCTCGTGCCGTGAGGTGTTGGGTTAAGTCCCGCAACGAGCGCAACCCCTGTTCCTAGTTGCCAGCGGGTCAAGCCGGGCACTCTAGGGAGACTGCCGGCGACGAGCCGGAGGAA
This sequence comes from bacterium, assembly GCA_035300645.1. GTDB lineage: Bacteria > Sysuimicrobiota > Sysuimicrobiia > Sysuimicrobiales > Kaftiobacteriaceae > 13-1-40CM-64-14. The sequence continues at coordinate 15,747 of DATGVF010000045.1, read as the reverse complement.
GGCGGGGATGACGTCAAGTCCTCATGCCCCTTATGACCTGGGCCACACACATGCTACAATGGCCGGGACAATAGGTTGCCACCTCGCAAGGGGGAGCTAATCCTGTAAACCCGGTCTTAGTTCGGATCGCGGGCTGCAACTCGCCCGCGTGAAGCCGGAATCGCTAGTAACCGCAGGTCAGCCACACTGCGGTGAATACGTTCCCGGGCCTTGTACACACCGCCCGTCACGTCATGGAAGTCGGCTTCACCCGAAGCCAGCCGCTGAACCCGCAAGGGACGGAGCTGCCTAAGGTGGAGTCGATGACTGGGACGAAGTCGTAACAACCGTTGCGACCCCCACCGGTAACGGTGGGTGCAAAATCCGGCTATTTGCTGGAACCTCCGCAAGAATCCCGCGCTACCCGAAGGTTCGAAAGCCATGTGCCTAGCTACTCGGGTGACAATGCGTCGGGTGAGGCGGACAATCAGCAGGGAAGTCGCCCTAAGCTTCGGCGAAGGGTTGACCCCTCAGAGACTACACGCCGGCTCCTGGGAGTCTCTCCCAGGATGAAGATATAGTCCGTGCCCTGTGGCGACATGGGGAACTACACGAACAAGGTAGCCGTACGGGAACGTGCGGCTGGATCACCTCCTTTCTAAGGAGAACTGGTGCACGAGTCGCCCGCGGTGGTGACTCGGGTTCCGCGGATTTCCCGACCGCTGGCAGTTTTCAGACGGAGGGCTGCTCGAAAGAGCAGCCCTTTTCGTTTGTGACGAAGTGTTCGGCAGGATAGCGTTTTCTGTGAGTGAAGGACCGTGTGGGAACAAGGCACGCGACTTGGGAGGACGACATGAAAACGCAGCGGCTTGTCCTTGCGCTTACAGAGATGAGCTGCAAGATCATGGTGAATCCCTCCCTGCTGCCTGGGGAGCACGACGTTTTTGTGAGTGGGAATGACCGCGCCGCCAAGGCCAAGGTGATAGAAATCTTGAAGGGTTGGTTTGGCTGGAAGTCGGTGATCGATTTGGGAGACATCACGGCGGCGCGCGGCACCGAGCAGAGACTCGCGCTGTGGGTGAGACTAATGGGCACACTGGGTACCGCGTATTTCAATTTCAAGATCATCAAGTAGCTCCGTAGGAAGGGAGCAGATCCGCAACATTGCGCTGTTTCGCGTCCTCCGAGCCGGGGGGCTAACGGGAAGAGTCGAATACGCCCGCTTGCTCCCGCTGAGGGTCTCAGCTGCCGAGCGCTTCACGTTCGCCGGCCTGTTCTTCGTCCTCTTTCTTGCTGTGGGAAGTTATCAGCTAGTTGGAGGTGCGGTGTTTGTGCTTAGGAGCGGCTTGCGACATTTGTCGTCGTCTCGGAGGCTTGAACAAAGTACACGGAGTTCGTATCCCTGACTGGGGCCGATGATAAGCTTTCTTTGGCGGCTCCACCGGTGGGTCTACCGCCTCAGCCGCGGCCGGGTGGGCGAGCGACTCTTGGGTTTGCCGATGCTACTGTTGACGACCACCGGCCGACGGTCCGGACAGCTGCACACAACGGCCCTCACTTACCTGACTGAAAGTGCGCACTATGCGGTCGTCGCGTCCAACGGCGGGGCGCCGCAGCATCCGGCGTGGCTCCACAACCTGCGTGCCTTCCCAGAAGCGCAGATCCAGGTCGGATCGCGGGTGTATCGTGTCCAGGCTCGAGAAACCCAGGGCGCCGAACGCGAGCGGCTCTGGAATCGCATGGTCCAGCTCTATGCCGGCTATCGGGGGTACCAGGCCCGTACGACACGGCAAATTCCCGTCGTCGTTCTCGATCCCCATGAGCCCGTCAGAGGATCTGCTTAAGGGGGGAAGGACATGATCACAGGAGTGCACGCTATGTTCTACACGCCCGACGCCGAGGCGCTGCGAGCATTTCTTCGCGACAAGCTGGACCTACCGTTTACGGATACGGGCGGGGGGTGGCTAATCTTCCGGGTATCCGAGGTGGAGATCGGATGCCACCCGGCTGACCGGCGATTTCAGGTGTTCTCCTTCTACTGCGACGACCTGAAGCAGACGATGGCCGCGTTGCGCCGTCGGGGCGTCGAGTTTACCGCAGATATCGCCGAAGAGGACTGGGGATGGGCCACCCGTTTCAAGATTCCTGGCGGAGACGAGGTCCAACTCTATCAGCCCAAGTACCGCCTGCGCCAGACTCGGAAGCCCCAGGTCAGCAAACCGGCCCGACGCCGCACGTCAGCGGGCAAGAGGAGATCGCGATGAGCGCAGAGCCGAAGTATTCGATCCACACCGACGTCAAATTCCCCCCGTTACAGCGTATCGACATTCGACAACTTGCCGGCGCAGTATACGACAAGGTCTTCAGTCAGACCCTGTGTCAGGTGAATGAGTCCGTGGTCCGGCTCGGCGTCATCGAAGGCGACTTCCACTGGCACAGGCACGACAACGAAGCGGAGTTCTTCTACGTCGTGGACGGCAAGCTGCTGATCGATCTGGAGAGCCGGACCGTCGAACTCTCAGCCCAGCAGGGGTTCGTGGTGCCTCAGGGGGTATCGCATCGCACGCGAGCGCCCGCGCGTACCATCATTCTGATGGTCGAACGCAGCACGGTGGTTCCGACCGGAGACAACGAACCCCGCTAGACGAATTCCGCACCGGCAGAAACGCCCACGGGGGAGTTGACCCTGCACTGACATCTCCCCCTCGCACAACCCCGCGCGCAGGACGCACCGTCGCCCCTCGCGCGCTCTCGCTCCCTAGCAGGACGCGCCCCGTCACTCGTGGAAACCGGACGGCGAAGCGATGCTGCCCACCAGCGGCTGAGTGCTGATCCGTACGCACCGCGTCGACTGTAAGGGTTGTGGGGGTGAGAGATGATCAAAGTGCTCTACGCGGGCGGGGCGGGCGCAACGATAGGCCCCCAGTTCGCACTGTCGCCGTTTTCGGTGGAAGTGAAGGGGTTTCAGCTTCACAACTGGGCCAAGGCGTTCATCGAGGGTCTGGAGCGCGGCAAGGACATCCAGGTCACGCAGCTTCCGAGCTGGGATGTCTACAGTAGTTTCCCCCGGCGGCTGGAGGATCTAAAAAAGTACGACGTCGTCATCATCGAGGAAGTGGAAGCCGACATCTTCTATTTCTATCCCGAGTTTTACTCCCCCGACACCTGGACATCCCCCGAGATCCTCGTGTTGCCTAACCGTCTCGAGCTGCTGCGCGAGTTCATCGCCGGAGGCGGCGGGCTGCTGATGGTCGGCGGGTGGCTGTCCTTTCAAGGCCGCTTCGGCCATGGGGTCTGGCATGGCACGCCCGTAGAAGAGGCCCTCCCGGTCGTCTTCCAGGCGACCGATGATCGCGTCGAGACCCCGCACGGGGCAACGGTGTCCATCAAGAACCGCACCCATCCGGTGATGCGCGGCATTGCCTGGGACAAGTTCCCTCCTCTTTTGGGCTACAACCGGGCCACCGCGCGACCGGCGGTGCAGGTCCTCGCGACCGTGCGATCCGGTCCCCGCGGGCTGGACGACCCGCTGATCGTCGTGCGCGAGTACGAACGCGGCCGGACTATGGTCTTCTCTTCCGACACGACTCCTCACTGGGGGGTGAATTTCATGAAGTGGGGAGGGTATCAGCAATTCTGGCGGCAGGCGACCCAATGGCTCGCAGGGAGCGAGTCGGACACAGAAGAGCCACCGACGCCAGCCCGTACGCGTCACAGTGCGTTAATTCCGTCCCGCAGCAAGCGGACATCCAAACACCAAGGGGGTGGTGGTAGAAAATGATCCGTCGGTACTTCGCACTTGCCTCAGGGCTCATGGCCCTGATCTTAGTTGTCTGTGCTGTGGCAGTCGCAGCCGCGCCCGTGCAGTTGACCTTCACGGTGTGGTCATACAGCAACGACGTCATCCAGGACAACATTCAGAAGTTTCAGGCGCGCAACCCGGGGGTCCAGGTCGGCTTGAATGACTTCGCCTGGGAGAAATTCACCGACGTGATGACCGCGCGGTTTGTCGGCAAGACGTCGACGGACGTCTCGTACTCATCCGATCACTGGTTGCAGCAGTGGGCGGCAGCGAACTGGATCGTCCCGCTTGATGACTATTTCCCGCAGGTCGCCGCCTACAAACCCGACTTCGCGCCGTACGCGATCGAGGGGATGACCTACAACGGCAAGCTCTACGGACTGCCCTACTACGCGGACACGATCATCTTCATCTATAACGAGGATATGCTCAAGCGTGCGGGATTCTCTACGCCCCCCGTCACCTGGGATGACGTGACGAAGATGGCCGTGGCCATGAAGCAAAAGAAGATCGTCGAGTACCCGCTGATGTTCCAGTTCCAGGACATCACGCCGTGGTACATTGAGGTTTTCTTGTCCATGGTGTACTCGAATAAGAACCCCTCGATGTTTGACAAGTCCCTCAACCCCACCTATGACACCGAATCCAGTACCGCCCACAAAGTCGCACGCTGGCTGGTCGACGGATTCCGCACGACGAAGATCATTAACCCCGCCTCCCTGGAGATGACCGAAGTCCCGCTCGTGAAGGCGATGGGGGCCGGGCAAGTCGCCTTTGCCGTGCTGCCCAAGTACAATCTCGCCGACCTCAACACCACGGGCGCGCACGCGCAGGCGGGGAAGTTCAAGATGGCGTTGATGCCGGGGGAGACCCACGGGACAGAGGGCTTCGTGCGGTTCTACGCGATGACCAAGATGGCCGCGGACAGGGGCAAGGAGGTCCGCGATGCCTCTTGGAAGTTCCTGGAGTACTTCGGAGGGAAGAGCGGCGGCGAGTTCACCGTCGTCAAGCGCTGGGCGTTAGAGAAGGGGCTCGGATTTGCCCAGCTCCCCCTCTACAAGGACCCGCAGATCCGCGCGGCGATCAATAAGTGGGGAAACGTCACGCTCGAAGAGCAGCAGTCCAAACTCGCCCGGGCCAAAGAGGCCCTCACTCCCTTCTGGGGCTCGTGGAGCTTGGAATTCCAGAAAGAGATGAACAAGGCCCTGCTGGGCCAAGAAACCCCTCTGCAGGCTCTGCAGGCGTCCGCCGCCAAATGGAAGGAGATGAAGAAGTAATACCCCTTTCGCTCGCGTACATCCGGGGGGACAGCGCGTGCGGCTGTCCCCCCGTTCCATTCCCATGAGTTGGAAAGCCCGCGAGACGCGCTATGCGTACGCCACGGTTCTCCCCGTGGTGGTCGTGGTCGCCCTCTTTACCATCTATCCCGTCGTCTATGCCGTGTCCACCAGCTTACGCCAGGTCGTCTTGTACCGACCCGATAGCACCCCGTTTGTGGGCCTCAAGAATTATGTCGACATTGTCCGGGGCGACTTCTTTCCCACGGCGTGGGCCCATACACTGACGTTTACGCTGTTTGCGGTCCCGCTCGCGACGGTGCTGGGATTTGGGACCGCCCACCTGCTGCGCGTGCGCAGCCGCCTTGCAGGTTTTCTCAATGCGGCCGTGCTCTTGCCCTGGGCGATTCCCACGGTGATCAGCGGCGTCATCTGGGCCTGGATTTTCAACAGCACCTATGGGGCCTTTAACGGGGTTCTGTACTCCCTGGGCCTAATACGCTCCTATATCCCGTTGCTATCGCGTCCATCTTCCGCCTTGTTCTGTGTGCTGTTTGCCCACATCTGGAAAGAACTCCCCTTGACCTCGATCCTTTACGTGGCGGCCTTGCAGGCCATTCCCGACGAACTGTACGATGCGGCGCGCGCCGATGGGGCTGGTGTGCTCGCCATGCTGCGGCGCATCACGATCCCTCTCGTGCTCCCCACGACGCTGATCGTCGTGATCTATGAGAGCATGGTCGCCATCGTGACGTTCGACCTGCTCTACGTCATGACCGGTGGGGGCCCGGCGGGGGCGACGTCGCTGATCTCCTATTACATCTACAACCGCATGTTCACGTCGTATAATTTCGGGCAGGGTGCTGCGTTAGCGGTGATCCTGGCGCTCTCCCTCATCGTCTTCATCCTAGTGTACCTGCGGGTCCTCAACAGCGAGGAGGTCTACCGGGAATGAGGCACAGCCGCACCCAGCAACTTCTGGTGACCGCACTTGCCCTGCTGGCGGCCGCCTACATCCTCGCGCCCTTTGCCTGGGTCGCCGTGAGCAGCATCCAGCCCGAGAAGGAGTTGTTCTCTGTCCCTCCCCACTGGGTGCCGCGCATTCTCACGGGGGATAACTACCGGTTCATCTTCACCGGCAAGTTCCCCGCGGGCTACACCGAGACCGGATTGCTGCGTGGGCGGATCTCGGAAAAAGCCCGCGACGCCTTGCCCGCCTTAATGAACAGCACGATCGTGGCCCTTACGGTGGCTGCGGCGAATTTATTGTTGGGGGTGGTGGCGGCGTATTCATTCTCGCGCCTGCGGTTTCGAGGCGCGGGGGCCTTGTATACTTTTGTCTTGGCCAGTCGCCTGCTGCCACCTATGGCTCTCGCGATTCCGTACTACCTGATCGTCGCCCGGCTCGGCCTCCTGGACCGCTACGGCGCCCTGATCTTGATCCACTCGGCGGTGACGCTGCCCTTTACCGTGTGGTTTTTGGCGGTGTATTTCAAGCGCGTTCCACCGGATATGGAGGACGCGGCGCTGGTCGATGGGTGCACGCGCTTGCAGGTGCTCGTACGCATCGTGGCTCCCGTCGCCGCGCCTGCACTCGCTGCGGCCGCGGCCTTTGCCTTCATGTTCTCGTACAACGACTTTCCCTTTGCGCTCTTTGTGACCTCGACGATCCGATCACAAACCATCCCTGTGATTGTGTCGGCGACCGCCGTGAACCCCGATGTCAGCTTCGGCGTGGTGGCGGTGACGGTCGTCTTGACCATGCTGCCGCCGGTCGCGTTTGCGTTGCTCTTCCGTCGCTACATCACCCGGGGGTTAATCACCGTTGTCACAACACGCTAGGGAGTCGACGAGCGACATCCCAGAGGTCGTTGCCGTCGATATGGGCGGGACGCTGCTGCGGGTCGGGGTCGTCACCGCCGATCGCACGATTGCCCAACACTGGGTGCACAAGATCGAGGGCCGGCGAGGCGCGGCCCCGATCGGGGCCCTGCTGCAATCCGCGCTGCGCGAAGCATCTGGCTGGATGTCTGCGCACGCGCGCTATCCGGCCGGAGTCGGGATTGGAGTTCCCGGTGTCGTCGAGCCCGAAGACGGCCTTGTCCACTACTCGGCCAACTTGGACTTGCACAACGTCCCTCTGGCGGCGCTCGCGCGGGAGATCATCCCGGCCCCCGTGGCGGTCGAGAATGATGTCCGGGCTGCCGCGTGGGGCGAGTATCAGTGGGGAGCGGGGAAGGGGACCCGCTACATGATCTACTTGAGTGCGGGAACCGGGATTGCCGCAGCGGTCATTGACGACGGGCGTCCCTACCGCGGTATCTCGGGAGCGGCGGGCGAACTGGGCCACTCTCCCGTCTTCCCCCACGGAGAACGCTGTAGCTGCGGAAATGTCGGGTGCTTAGAGACCGTGGCATCCGGGTGGGGGATCGTGCACCGTGCGGCGCAGTCGGGGATGCTGCGCGTGGGTGCGGGGCCGGGGCGGTCCAGCGAGGCGGCCCTGACGGTCGAAGCCGTATTTCAGGCGGCAGCGACCGGGGATCGGACGGCCGCAGCGGTGATTGACGATGCCGGCGTGTACCTCGGCCAAGCGGCCGTGTCCCTAGTGCGGCTGCTCAATCCGCAGAAACTGATTCTGGGCGGTGGGTTGTTCTTTGCCGGCTCACCGCTGGTGGCGGCCGTCACAGCTGCCGTGGAAGGGGTATCCCTGTCTGGGGCCATGCCCCCGTCGGTCTCGCTTGCGGCCTTTGGAAGCAATTCAGGCTTGATGGGCGCGGCCTGTCTGTTGCTTGCCCCCGAGTCTGCCGCCCGTCCGCGGGAGCTCTCGTGACCGTGGGCTGGTCTTAGAACCTCCGCCCGAAACCCAGGTAGAAGGAACTCGTGCCCCCGCCTCCGCTAATTCCCAGCGCCGCGTAATTTGCTTTCCGTGAGGACGGTAGGTAGGAGCGGGAACGATCGCGGCCGCGCCGTCGTTCCATAGGGTCGGAAGACAGAAAGCAAGAAACTAAAGGGGAGGTCACCAAATGCCCCAAGAGGTCAGTCGCACGATGCGCCCATCGCGCCCCGAAGTTGCTACCCTAGCCGGGGGGTGCTTCTGGTGTCTGGAGGCGGTGTTTGACGAACTCGAGGGTGTGCAAGACGTCGTCTCGGGATACGCGGGCGGCTCCGTGCCGCACCCAACCTACAAGCAGGTCTGTAACGGCGATACCGGGCACGCGGAGGTCGTCCAGGTAACGTTTGACCCCGCCGTTCTCTCCTACCGGGACCTATTGAAGGTGTTCTTCGCGATTCACGATCCCACGACGCTCAACCGTCAGGGAGGCGACGCGGGGACACAGTATCGATCGGCCATCTTCACCCACAGCGACGAGCAGGAAAAGGTCGCGGACGAAGTGATTGCCGAGCTCAACGCGGAAAAGCTCTGGGACGATCCGATCGTGACCGAGGTCGTCCCGGCCGAATCCTTTTATCCGGCGGAGGACTATCATCAGGAGTACTTCCGCCGCAACCCCAACCAGGGCTACTGCCGGATGGTCATCGCGCCCAAAGTGGCCAAGTTCCGCAAGGAGTATCTGGTCCGGCTCAAGCGCGTCGGGTAGGCATGGCCCAGATCGAAACCGCGCGCCTGGTGTTGCGGTCCCTCCAAGCATCCGACGTGGACGTGCTCGTGGGCCTGTGGAGCGATCCGGAGGTCACTCACTACATGGGCGGGCCGCGAGACAGTGCGCAGGTCCGCCGGACCCTCGAAGACGAACTCCAAGCTCACACCGAGGATCCCATTCACTTCTGGGTGGTCGTCGAGAAGGTGTCGCGGCGCGTGGTCGGCGACTGCGGCTTGATCCGCAAAGACGTCGACGGCCGCGCGGAAATTGAGCTGACCTACGTGATCGCTCCTGACGCCTGGGGAAAGGGTTACGGGACGGAAGCTGCCGCCAGCGTGCGCGATGATGCGTTTGGCCGCCTCGGGGTGGCCCGGCTGATCGCCCTGATCGATCCCGAGAACGCGGCCTCCGCGCGGGTGGCCGAAAAGATCGGCATGCAGCTCGAAAAGGAAACCCTCAGACCCAGCGGGGCGGTGCGCCGCGTCTACGCGATGCAGGCTCCTCGCCTGCACCTCTCCTAAGGGCATGCTTCTGCTAAAAAATCTCTTGTTCACGCTGCTGGTGCCGGGAACGGCCGGTGTGCTCATCCCCCTGCGGATCGCCGCCGCCCGACGGATCCCGGCGCCGACGACGGAAGCCGGGTCGATAGTCGGCCTGGTGCTCCTCGCCGCCGGTGCTGCGGGATACTTCTGGTGTTTGTGGGAGTTCGCCGTCACCGGGCGCGGGACGCCCGCGCCGATCGATCCCCCGCGCCATCTTGTCGTTCGGGGACCATATCGCTTCGTGCGCAACCCCATCTACGTATCCGCGGTGGCGGTGGTCCTGGGATGGGCGGCTTATTTCCACTCGACGGAAGTGTTCCTCTACGCGATCGTTCTGGCCGGCGCCTTCCATTTTTTTGTGACCGCCGTCGAGGAGCCCACACTCCAGCACAAGTTCGGCGACTCGTACACACACTATCGTCACACCGTTCGCCGGTGGCTCCCCACTCGACCGAGCTAACATATGCCGCGTGTCGGAGGAACGCCCGTGGAGCGCAAAGCCGTCCAAGACTTTTATCCCGACGACTTTAACATCTGCTACGGGTGCGGCCAGCGTAACGAGCATGGCCTGCACCTGAGGACGTACGTGACAGGAGATGACACCACCGCCACCTTCACCCCGCAGCCCTACCACACCGCGATCCGCGGCTATGTCTATGGCGGGCTCATCGCGTCTCTGATCGATTGTCACGGAACCGGGACCGCGGCGGCCGCGGCCTACAAGGCTGCAGGTCGAGACCTAGGATCTGATCCCCCGTTTCGGTTTGTGACTGCGGCCCTCCATGTGGACTACTTCAGACCCACGCCCATCGGAGTGCCGCTCCACTTGCGTGGCCGCGCCAAGGAGGTCAAAGGGCGCAAGGTGGTTGTGGAGGTGGTGTTATCCGCGGCGGGGGACGTCTGTGCCCGCGGTGAGGTCATAGCCGTGCAAGCGCCGGCACAGATGGGTTCTAAGGGCGCATGAAACCCCGCCAGCACGTGCGTTCCTCCCATCCGCGGACGCCGCGGGTGGCACGAAGCTCCGTCCTGAGGCGAGTGCGCGAGCTCTGCTTAGCGCTCCCCGAGACGAGCGAGCGGATGAGCCACGGCCAGCCGACGTTCTTCATCGGCGGGAAGACCGCCTTCGTGATGTACATGGACAATCACCACAATGACGGGCGGCTCGCGTTATGGTGCGCAGCCACCCCCGAGATCCAACAGATGCTGATCCCCTCCTCACCCGAGCGCTACTTCATGCCGCCCTACGTGGGCCATCGGGGCTGGGTGGGTGTGCGCCTCGACCGGGATCTCCCCTGGAGTGAGATCGCGGCGCTGATCGAAGACGCGTTTCTGACTGTGGCCCCACCCAATCTCATCGCAGGTGCCCGACGCCGTGGCGGATGAGGGGGCAGGGATGCCCGCCACTCCTTCAGGGCAGTCACGCGACCCGCACGTACGCGAGCTGTCGATCCTCAACGCCATCGCCGAAGCGCTCAACAGTTCCCCTGATGTCCAGCAGGCCCTAGAACGCGCATTAGAGCTCGTCGCGGACTTACTCGGTCTCCGCACCGGCTGGGTCTGGCTGAAGGATACTGACACCGGCCACTTCTACAACGCCGCCGCACGCAATCTGCCCCCATACCTCCAGGCCCCCGTACGGATGACCGGTCGTCCGTGTTGGTGTCTCGAGGCTTTCCACGATGGGGAGCTGACGCCAAAGAACATCGACGTGCTGGAGTGTAGCCGGCTTCGGCCGGCTGTCTTGCGGCAGGCCGCCGATCTCACCGAGGGGCTCGCGTATCACGCGAGCATTCCCCTCTACTTTCAAGACAAGCCGCTCGGGATCCTCAACGTCACCGGTCCCTCCTGGCGCCGGCTGACCGATGATGAACTCCATCTGTTGTCGACGATTGCGTATCAGGTCGGGATCGCGATCGAGCGGGCCCGGCTCGCCGACGAAACCGCCCAACTGGCCCGTGCCGAAGAACGCGCTCACTTGGCCCGCGAAATCCATGACACCCTAGCGCAGGGACTGACCGCGATTGCCCTCCACGTCGAAGGCGCGCTCCGCCAACTCGGGAAACACCCCACCCGCGCCCGGCAGCGTCTCAAGCGCGCGCTAGAGACGGCGCGGGAGAGTCTGGAGGAGGCGCGTCGGTCGGTGCTGGATTTGCGGGCGGCGCCGCTAGAAGGCAAACCGCTCGGCTCGGCGTTGCGGGCCCTGTCACGTGCGTTTACCTCCGAGACGGGTATTCGCGTCCACGTGATCGCAGACGCCCCGCGGGCCCTGCCGTCGCGAGTCGAAGGGGAGCTGTTTCGCATCGCACAAGAAGCGCTCGCAAACATTCGCCGTCACGCGGAGGCCACGGAGGTCGAGCTCCGCCTGCACCTGACCCCGCGGCGTGTGGAGCTGTCGATCCGCGACAACGGACGCGGATTCAATCTCCGGACGGTGCCACCGGATCGGCATGGCCTTACGGGGATGCGCGAACGCGCGCGGGTACTCGGGGGAACTCTGCGGGTGCAGAGTCGCCGCCGCCCACCCACCGGAACGACCATCGTCGCCTCCATCTCCCTCCCGCGGGCGGGGCGATGATTCGGATCATCGTCGTCGACGACCATCCGGTCGTGCGCGAGGGTTTGGTGGCGACGCTCTCAGACGAGAAGGAGTTCAAAGTTGTCGGGGCGGTCGGATCCGCCGAAGACGCCCTGCCGCTCGTCGGCGCCCTGCGGCCGGATGTCGTCTTGCTGGATCTGGAGCTGCCTGCTCAAAGCGGCTTGGAGGCAATCCCGAAACTCCGCACCGCTCGTCCGCAGTCCAAGATCCTCATCCTCACGGCCTACGATACCGATGAGCGGGTAATAGGGGCTCTGCAGGCCGGGGCCCAGGGCTACCTACTGAAGGGTGCGTCGCTAGAGGAGATCGCCCGCGCCATCCGGGCGGTGCATGCCGGCGGGTCGTACCTCGACCCGCGCATCGCCTCCAAGGTGGTGGGCGCATTGAATCCCCACGCACGGGCCGCCGCCCTGAGCGAACGGGAACGCGAGGTCCTGCGGCTGGTGGCCGGCGGGCAGGCCAACAAGCAAATCGCGCGGACGCTGGGCATCACCGAACGGACCGTCAAGTTTCACGTGACCTCGATTCTGACTAAGCTCGGTGCCGAGAACCGCGCCCAAGCGGTCGCCCTCGCGACCCAGCGCGGGTTGTTGTAGGCCTCTCTTCCTTCCGTCTCGTCCCACCTTCCCTTTAGTACAGGCGCTGACCCTGTCGTAAGACCATTTGGCATCCGACGGCGCCGATGTCATGCTGAGGTTAGCGCATGCCGTGGTTCACCGGCAGTACTCACGGGAGGACTCGTTCATGCAACTGCGCGACCGGGTAGCAGTCATTACGGGTGCATCCAAGGGGTTGGGACGAGAGATTGCGCGGCTTTATGCAGCGCGCGGAGCCACACTCGTCCTCGTCGCACGTGGGGCGCCTGACCTACAGAAGGCCGCCGACGAGATCCGGGGCGTCACGGACGTTCTCGCGATACCGGCCGACGTGGGCGAGGACGCCGAGCAGATTGCCCAAGCCGCCCTTGACCGCTTCGGCCGCGTGGACATCCTCATCAACAACGCCTCCGAAATCGGGCCCAGCCCGATGCCCGCACTCGACGCCTATCCTTGGGATGCCTTGCTGCGCGTGCTGCGAATCAACGCGGTTGCGCCGCTCCACCTGATCCAGTTGCTGGTGCCCCGGATGAAAGACCGCGGTGCGGGCGTGATCCTCAATGTGACCTCAGACGCGGGTGTGAACTCTTACCCGGGCTGGGGTGGGTACGGGGCGAGCAAGGCAGCGTTAGAACATCTCTCGCGTACGCTCGCCGTCGAGCTAGAGGCCACCGGGATTCGCGTCTACATCGTCGATCCGGGTGACATGAATACCGAGATGCACCGGCGCGCTGAACCCGGAGCCGACCTCACGCACTTGCCCGGTCCCGAGGTGCCCGCGCCTGCCTTCGTGCGTCTCGTCGAAGATGAGGGCCTTCCTCCGGGCCGGTACGAGGCGATGAAACTCATCACCATGCCTCACGTGGGAGTCCGCTGAGCGATGTCCGCGGGCGTGCATGCTCCACTAGAACGTCTGGATTTTACCGTCCCGAGCCGCCTGGAGGCGCATGAGCCTCCCGAAGCCCGCGGCCTGACGCGCGACGCGGTGCGGCTGTTAGTCTCCCATGCGAACGACGATCATATTTTCTATGCGCGCTTTTGCGATCTCCCCACCTTCTTGCGTCCGGGCGATCTGGTCGTCGTTAACGTGTCCGGTACGCTGCCGGCGGCGTTAACCGCCCGTCGCCACGATGGCTCCGAGGTTGCCTTGCATGTGTCCACACATTTGCCAGCCGGATTGGTTGTCGTGGAGTTCCGGAAAGTAACCCCATCGGTCGGAGAGGTCTTTGCGCTGCCTGGAGCGGGCTCCGTCGCGGCACTTGTGCCCTATCCTGGGTCGACGCGCCTATGGGTCGCCCGATTCGATCTCCCCGAGTCTTTGCTCACGTACTTAGCGCGGTGGGGCCGACCGATCACCTACCCATACGTGCAGGGTACTTGGCCGATCGAGATGTACCAAAACGTATATGCATCCGTGCCTGGTTCGGCGGAAATGCCGTCGGCCGGGCGGCCATTCACCCCGGAGATCCTCGACCGGCTCGCCCTCCGAGGCATCTTCCTCGCCTCAATCGTGCTGCACACAGGGGTCGCGAGTCTGGAGTACGATGAGCCACCGTACGAAGAGTATTTTGAGGTGTCGCACGAAACTGCCGCGGCCGTCGAGCGCGCGAAGAAGCGTCGAGGCCGAGTGATTGCCGTCGGGACGACTGTCGTCCGGGCCCTGGAGAGCGCTGTCGACGCCGCCGGCCGCCCGATCGCCGCACGCGGCTGGACCGATGTGGTCATTACCCCTGAGCACACGTTGAATGTTGTGGATGGGCTGCTCACGGGATTCCACGAACCGAAGTCGACGCACCTCGCACTCCTTGAGGCGATCGCCGGGCGGGCGCAAGTTGAACGCGCGTATCACGCCGCCTTGGATGCCGGCTACCTCTGGCACGAGTTCGGGGACCTCCACCTCATCATGCCGGATTAAGTATCCACCTCCACTTGATCCGTAGAAGGCCTGCGCCTTCCATCACGATCCGCGTCACCCTATCTTTGTTGAAACGCAGCGCTGCTTTGTCGAATGGTGATTAGGTGAGCACCAGGGTTGCACCGACGGACATCCGTGTCTCGAGTGTCGAGCTGTTTTTTGACCTGGTTTTCGTCTTTGCCATTACGCAGCTCACAACGCTGCTCGCCCAAGACCCCACGATCATCGGCCTCGTGCGCATCGTGCTGATCTTCGGCAACATCTGGTGGATGTACGGGGGCTACGCGTGGCTGACGAACGCTGTCCCGCCCCGCGAGCCTGCCCTCCGGCTCTTGATCTTGGTCGGCATGGCCGGGTTCCTGATTGTTGCACTGGCGACCCCCAACGCGTTTGGTGACAGCGGGGTGGTCTTCGGTCTAGGTTATCTCGTGGTGACGGTGGTCCACACCGAGATGTTCCTGCGGACAAGTGAGGAGAGCGCGCTGCGGGCCCTGGGTCGGTTGGGACCGTTCAATGCCATCAGCGCACTCTTGCTCCTCCTCGCCGGGTTCACGGATGGCGCGGTGCGGTGGACCCTGTGGTCTGCAAGTTTTGTGCTGCACTGGATCACCCCATACTTCATTCCGGTGTCTGGGTTTTCAATCCGCTCAGCTCATTTTGTCGAGCGCCACGGTTTGATCATTCTCATCGCACTCGGCGAATCCGTTGTCGCCCTCGGCATGGGCCTAGCCGGACGCGATCTGCGCCCTGGTTTCATTCTGACGTCCGTCCTGGGTCTGTCCGTCGCCGCCGCTCTCTGGTGGTTGTACTTCGACGGCGAGGACGAGCGCGCGGAGCGCGCCCTTCGCGGCGCGGACCGCGCGCGAAGTCCCTGGCTGGCTCTCTACGCTTTCGGCTATGCGTTCTTCGTGATCTTGGGCGGAATCATTGTGCTCGCCGCCGGAGTCATTGCTTGCCATCGTGCGTTCCGCGCAACCCGTCCCGGCGCCAGCGGCATGGTTTCTCGCGGGTGGTGGCGCCACGTACGTCGTGGGGTTGGCGTGGTTTCGGCGACTCTTGGGCACCGGGCCGCTTGGTGTCCGCCTCATTGTCGCGGTCTTGGCCCTGTCGACCGGAATCGTTGGTCTCGCGGTCTCGGCAGAGGCGCAGCTCGCCGTTCTGCTCGCCATTCTAGGCGGTGGGGTCGTCGCCGAATCACAGATGGCACGCCCTCAAACGAAAGCGGGGAGGGTGTGAGGGAAGACCGGTCGTAACCACCCGCCAGGGGGTCAGGGCGGAGAGCTTGACCCATCCTTGGCAATGTCTTGACAAGGTTTGACTCGGGCCTATAATAAAATTTGCCTGTAAGATACGGGAGGGAACACGGATCTTCATCACGTCTAGCCCATAATCGAATACGTACATACGCGGTGAGCACCGAGGGGATGGCTGCTCATCC
>DATGVF010000044.1:0-5451 GCA_035300645.1 bacterium | reverse complement strand
ATGAAATTATCTTTGTGGTCGGCTACCTGGGCGAGCAGATCGAGGCCTGGGCCCGGGCGCAGTACGGCGGGCTCAGGCTGCACTTTGTCGTCCAGACCCAGGCGCTGGGCAATGGGCATGCGGTGTACGTGGCCCGCGAGTACCTCGATGGTGCGCCGGTCCTGGTGATTTTCGGAGACACAATCATCAAGGGCGATGTCGCCGGGCTCCTCCACAGCACACGGTCGATGGCGGGGGTGAAGGAAGTCGAGGATCCCCGTCGGCTCGGCGTGGTGGAACTCGACGGTACGGGCAACGTCCGCCGGATCATCGAAAAACCTCAAACCCCTCCCAGTCACATGGCTGTCATCGGCGCTTACTTTATCCAGAACACATCGGTCCTCCGCGCAGCTCTGGATCGCTTGGTGCGCGAAGACCGACGCATGCGCGGGGAGTTCTGGCTGGCGGACGCCCTGCAGTTAATGGTGGACGGTGGAGAGCGCATGGGCACGTTCCCGATCGAGCACTGGTACGACTGCGGAACCGTCGACGCATTGCTCCAGGCGAATCGGGACCTGCTCCAGCTCGCCCCGCCGCCGATTCCTGCCGCCCTCGCCTCCCAAGTCATCCCGCCGTCGTCCGTCAGCCCATCGGCGGTGCTGGAAGGATCCGTCGTGGGACCCCACGCGTCGATCGGGGATGGGGCACGGATCATCCATTCCGTTGTGAAGGACTCCATCATCAATGCGCATGCCCTTCTTGAGGGGGCGCGCCTGGAACAGTCGGTTGTAGGAGAAGGCGCGGTCATCCGGAAAGTTCAGGGGAAGATTAACGTGGGAGCGGCATCGGTTCTGGACCTGACCTAGGGCAAGAAGTCTAGAGGCAGCACCCGGCGTAGGTATGCGCCGGATACCGCGAACGGAACTTCCATGAGACATCGTGCGATCACGACATTCCTGTGTTTGGTGTTGGGCGTGCTCCTCGCCCCGGGAGCGGGCTATGCCGCAGAAGCCGCCTCCACATACGTCGTTCGTCCTGGCGATACGCTTACCCAAATCGGTCTGCGATACGGCGTGACTGCTCAGACCTTGGCCTCAGTGAACACGCTGTCCGATCCTTCGCGACTCACCCCCGGACAGGTCCTCAAGATTCCTCGAGCGCGTGCGGCGCTTGGGGTACCTCAGGCGCAGCCTGCGGCATCGCGAGCGACTCAACCGGCATTGCTTGCGGTGTATTGGGTCCGTGGGGGCGACACACTCTATGGCATCGCGGCGCGATATGGCGTGACGGCGGACGCCCTTAAAGAGGCGAATGGCTTGTGGACCGATATCATCGTGCCCGGGCAGAGGCTCGACATTCCCGCGCGGGGATCGGCCGCAGCGCTGGGACGGCGGTACATGCCCATGCCCCAACCTATCCCTGTTCCGCCCGTGGCCTTCTTGCGGACGGTGAGGACGGGTTCCGTGGGGGAGCGGATTGTGGGGGAAGCAGAGCGCTACCTGGGTATCCGCTACGTGTGGGGCGCCGCATCCCCCCGCGGCATGGATTGCTCAGGACTGGTCTATCTCGTCTTCTCCCGATTCGTCCCATCCCTGGGGCGGGTGCGCTCGGAGGACTACTACCGCATGGCCAAGCCGGTGGAGGCGCAGGCCATCCTGCCTGGCGATCTCGTGTTTTTCACGACGGACAGCCCCGGTCCATCGCATGTCGGGATCTTCATCGGGGAAGGGAAGTTCATCCATGCCTCCTCGACCGGGTCTGACGTGACCATCTCATCCCTCGACGACCCCCACTATGGGCCGGGGTTTCTTGGTGTCCGCAGGATTGTGAATCCCGGCAACTGAGGAAACCGGACCGCTCTTTCGTGTCTTGGTAATTCGTCAACGTTCGGCCACGATAGCTTGCAAGACGGCGGTTGACGATCGTTCTCGATTTGAGTACAATTGTACTCGAAATGAGAACGGATGTGACGAGATCAAAACAGGCCCCGTTGGTCCCGTCGGGGCTCAAAGCGCTACTAGGGTCGACTAGCCGCGCGAAGCTGCTTGTCCAGTTCTTTCTTCACCCCGGGGACGCTTTCCACGTCCGCGAACTCGCTCGATTGCTTCACGAGTCGCCTGGGAATCTGCTACGCGACCTGCGCCGCCTTGAGGCAACCCGGCTCCTGCAATCAGAGCGGGTAGGCAATCAAGTCCGCTACTCTTTGAATCGAAAGCACCCGCTCTACATTGATCTCCAGCGCATAATCATCAAAACCGCCGCAGCGGACACGGTGCTCCGTGAGGCCCTCCAACCGGTTCGGGGTGTGGAATTAGCGCTAGTTTACGGCTCCTTCGCAAAGGGGCGCGCGACGAGTCAAAGTGACCTTGACCTTCTGATCGTCGGCGACGTCACAGACCGTGCCCTAGTGCCTGCGATTGCGCGTACTGAGGAGTTCTTGGGGCGTGAGGTTTCCTACACTCGCTATCCGCGCAAGGAAGCGCGCGAAAAAGCCAAGCGACGCGGCTCTTTTGTGCGGAACGTGCTCGCGGGGCCAAATGTCCTCATACTGGGCGACAGCGATGACGAACTATTCACGATTGCTCGAGGATAGAAGAATCGAGCGGGAACCAGGGGTCCGAGGGCAGGTAGCCCAGCAGTTGTCCTCTGCCCGACGGGACCTAAAGACAGCACGCAAGCTCCTCGCTGATGAGGATGAATGGGCATACGCGATTGCCTACCACGCGATGCTGTCGGCCGGACGGGCGGCCATGTTTTCCGAGGGATACCGACCGACGAGCACAGGTGGCCACGTTGTCGTGATCGAGTTCCTGCGTATCTGGTTGGGCTCCTCGTCAACTGAAGTAGTCCAGGCGATGGACCGAATGCGTCGGCAACGCCACCGGATCACGTATGATGCACCCGGTACTGTCTCGCAGAGCCAGATTCGCGAGGCCGTTCAAACTGCGGAGCAATTCATCCCCCAAATTGAGAGGCTCCTCGCCCGGAAATGAGCACGAAATGACCACAACCCCACCGATGCCTCTTCTTGTCGGTTAGGCGCGAGCGCGCGCCGCCTTTGATCCGCTCCGCGCGTTGACAGCTCCTGCGAGCTACGGGTAGAATGAGCCTCGCGCCTGTAATGCGCGAGAACCCCATGAAGACGTTCTTACCCGCAGTCAAATCCATCCACCACAAGTGGCATCTCGTGGATGCCGATACCGTCGTTTTGGGTCGCTTGGCGACGCGTGTGGCCATCCTGCTGCGCGGCAAGCACAAACCCGAGTACACCCCCCACCTGGATACCGGGGATGGTGTCATCGTGGTGAATGCCGCCAAGGTGCGGTTGACTGGGCGCAAGGCGCAGCAAGAGTTTCTGTACCGCCACTCCGGCTACGGCGGGGGCCTCAAGGCCGTCTCGAAGGGCACCCTGCTCAAGACCAAGCCTGAGCGGCTTATCACCGAGGCGGTCCGCGGCATGCTCCCCAAAACCAAGTTGGGCAAGAAGTTGGCTACGCGGCTGAAGGTGTATGCTGGCGCGGAGCATCCGCACTTTGCACAAAAACCAGAGAAGTTTGACGTGACGAAGTAGCAGGCGCACGTCTACTGACGAGGTGAGCACGGTGGCAGTTCAAGCAGTAGCGGGGGGAACAGGCCGGCGCAAGAATGCCGTGGCACGAGTGCGGCTGCTGCCGGGCAGCGGAAAGATTCTGGTCAACGGGCGGACGATGGAGGACTTTTTCCCTCGGCTGCCACTACAGACCAGCATCCTGCAAGCGTTGAAGGTCGCGAACGCCGAGGGGCGATTCGACATCTTGGCGACGGTGAACGGGGGCGGCAACTCCGGGCAAGCGGGCGCGGTCCGGCACGGGATTGCGCGGGCCTTGGCTCGCAACGATGAGACCGTCCGGCCGGCGCTGCACAAGGGAGGCTTCCTTACGCGCGACCCCCGCATGAAGGAGCGCAAGAAGTACGGACATAAGCGGGCTCGCAAGGGATTCCAGTACTCCAAGCGCTGATCACACGGAGGTCGGGACGCCCGCAGAGGGCCCGCCTTTGAGCGGGTCAGCCACGTGCGGGGACTAACAGGCTCACAAAGGCACAGATTCACAAGCTGAATACGGGAGAGGCGCAGGGAGGCAGAGGCCGAGCAACACGGTCCCTGCCTCCTGCGTTTGTAGGCCGTCTAGCGCTGTGTGCCCGGTGGCATGGCTGTAGTACACGTCGTGTCGGAGGGGGAACGATGCGCTGGGCGACCGCGGCTGCGATCCTGTCTGCCGCACTGCTTGTTGTCTCGGCGGTCCCTGCGTTTGCCGCCGACGGGACGACGTACGTTGTCCAGCCCGGTGAGACCCTCTACCGCATCGCGCACCGATTTGGGGTGTCCGTGTCCGTTTTGGCCGCGTACAATCACATCAGCGATCCGACTCGTCTTTCGATCGGCCAGATTCTCCGCCTCCCCCCCACGGGGACAAGAGCCGTTCAATCCCAAAAGCTGCCGCCCAAACCAGCTCCCACACAGACCGTCACCTATCGGTACACCGTCAGTCGAGGGGACACGCTCGCGTTGATTGCCGGGCGGTACGGAATTACAGTACAGAACCTCATGCGTGCTAACGGATTGCAGTCAAACCTCATTCACCCGGGCCAGCGTTTGATCATCCCAGGGGCAAAGGTTACGGTGAAAGTTCCGCCTCCCGGACCAATGGTCACGGTGAAAGTACCCACGGGAACCTCCCCGGACACTCAGGTTACCCCTGAACAAACTCCCGCGACCCTAGCAGTTGGCGACACGGTCACAGTCCCGCATCCCCTGCGTCTTCGCCGGGGGCCCGGGACGTACTTCACGACCACGGCGTTGGTGGCTCCGCAATCCCAAGCGCAGGTGACTGCCGAGTCCAACGGATGGGTGGAAGTAACGTTACCGGAGGGCGACGCGGGGTGGGTACGGCGGGAAGAACTGCGCGGTGCTCCCGTGACGCGAGCGATCGGAAAGGGCCACGCTACGGGGGACGCGATTGTGCGGGAAGCGATGCAATACGTGGGGACTCGATACGTTTGGGGAGGGCGTTCGGCGGGGGGGTTGGATTGCTCGGGATTGATCTACATCGTGTTTTCCACGTTTGCGCCGGACTTGGGCCGCGGCAGTTCGTATGATTACTTCCAGATGGGTGTCCCGGTCGAGCAGGCTGAATTGCGGCCAGGCGACTTAGTCTTCTTCACAACCTACGCCCCCGGGGCGTCTCACGTCGGGATCTATGTGGGCGAACGCAAGTTCATCCACGCCGCTTCCAGCACCCAGCAGGTGATGGTTGCCAATCTAGACGAGTTGTATTACGTGGCCCGATACATCGGAGCGCGCCGGATCGCAACACCCGCGGCCTCCGGCACACCCTAGTCCACGCGCGTGGCCGCTTCGCCTCAGACCGCGTCGCGCGGGTGCAGCTGCCGCACACGAGAAAGCACTGTCAAGAGTTTGTCTAAAAACGCACA
>DATGVF010000043.1:0-11937 GCA_035300645.1 bacterium | reverse complement strand
GTCGCCGATCCCAATGACGGGATTGAGGGCGTTCATCGCTCCCTGGGGGACCCAGGCCAGCTGGGTCCAGCGCACTTGCTGGCGGAACTGCTCTTCCGGTAACGCCATCACGTCGACGCCGTTCAGCCAGACACTCCCGCTGTAGGTCTGGACGTTGCGAGGAAGTAGGCGCAAGATGGCCCGGCCTAACGACGTCTTACCGCACCCGCTCTCCCCGACTACGACGATGGTGCGTCCCCGGCCCAGGGTGAGGCTCACGCCGTCGACGGCCTGCACCGGACCCTGGTGGGTCCGAAAGTACAGCCGCAGATTCTCGATGACGAACGTCTCAGACGGGGTCGGGGTCATCACATCTCCCGCAGCCGCGGGTTCACGATGCGATCCAGAGCGAACCCCAACATGGTAAACCCGAGTCCACTGAGTACAAGGAGGACGGCGGGCTCCACCACCCAGTAGTACTGCCCCACAAAGAGCGCTCCCGAGTGGTACGCATCTTCGAGCACTTTCCCCCAGGTGGGCACCGAGGGATCTCCCAAACCGAGGACGGCCAGGGTGGCCTCCAAGAACACGAACGACGGGATGAGGGTAACAAATGAGGGGACGAGCACGGGCACGACCCGCGGCAACATATAGTGGAGGACCACGCGCAAACTCCCGGCCCCGTACGCCCGGGCCGCTTCGATATAGGGGGCTTCCTTGATCTGCAGGAATAGCGCGCGGTTGCCCTTGATCCCCCCAAACACACCCAGCACGATGACGAGGCCCAGGATCACCCAAATGCTGCGGGAGTAGAGCGTGCTGACCATGATCAGGATTGGGAGACTGGGCAAGATCAGGTTGACCTCCGTGATCCGCTGAATCGCGCCGTCAACCCACCCTCCGTACCAGACCCCGATGGCTGCAATCACCAATGTGCTCACGGTTGATCCCACCGCCGCCAACAACCCGAATGCGAGCGCAATCGGGGTGCCCCACAGTAGCGCGATCATCAGATCGCGCCGCTGGCCATCGGTGCCCGCGAGCCCGTAGCCTTGCCCGTAGACGACAAGTTGCGCGTCTAGGTGCGAGGCCGGCTCAAACAGGAACCCACGGATCAGCAGTTCGTACCGCCCGCGCAGCGGCTGGTCTGGATGACGCGGGTCGGCAAAGAGGGCGACCTCGGGGCGTCCGCCGACTGCCTGCTGCAACGGTTGGTCCGAAGAGATCCGGTAGCT
Source organism: bacterium (assembly GCA_035300645.1). Taxonomy (GTDB): domain Bacteria; phylum Sysuimicrobiota; class Sysuimicrobiia; order Sysuimicrobiales; family Kaftiobacteriaceae; genus 13-1-40CM-64-14. The sequence continues at coordinate 10,723 of DATGVF010000043.1, read as the reverse complement.
GTCTGAGGGCTTCACCGCGATTTCAGCCAGCGCGGTTTCGGTTCCATCCGGACGTCGCCACCGGAGCGTGACTTGAGGCGCCTTGTCGGTGTAGCTCGTGTCCCAGAAGACCGCCAACTCCTGGGGAAAACTCTGGTAGGGGAAATCGAACGGCAGCGCCATCGTGATCTGGCGGACTCCACTCCCGAGGTCCACTTCCTGCCGCGGTGTGCCGGTGCTGCTCACCACAACCGTTCGGGAAAGGTGAACTCCTGGGAACACAGTCAGCCAGGCCGGCCACGCATTGCGCGGCGTCCGCTGCCACACTCCCTCCCCCCCATTCCATAGACGAATGGCTTCCCCGTACGGGATAGCGACCACTGCATATACTGAGATCGCTACCAACAGACCGATGATCGCCAATCCGGCCAGGGCCGAGGGATACCGCCGCAACTCGCGCAGGGTCCGGCTCATCGACGCCCCTCCAGCCCTACCTTGACCCGGGGATCCACCCACGCGTAGAGGATGTCTAAGACGAACACGGTGATCGCTAAGAGGTAGGCGTAGATGATCGTCGTCCCGACGATGACCGGCGTGTCAAAGAGCCCCACCGCCTGATAGAGTGCCCGCCCCAGTCCCGGCCAGTTGAACACCGTCTCCAGCACAATTGCCCCGGTCCACGTCCCGATCAACCCTAAGGCGAATCCGGTGATGATCGTGGGGAGAGTCGGCCGCAAAATGTAACGGCGTTCGATCACGCTAGAGGGGAGTCCCTTGGCCTTCGCGACCTCGACGTAATCCTCGCTGGAAAAGATCAGAAAGAACGTTCGCCCCGAATAAATGGCAATGAAGAACGTGCTCAGCACCATCGCCCCGATGGGCAGGATCATATGCTGCAGCACGCTCAACGCATAAGCCAGGGGGTGCTCGGGGGCCGGAGCGGCCACCATGCCGCCATAGGGCAGCACGCGCAGCATGGATGCGAAGATCAAGATCAAGAAGATGCCATAGAACCATGCCGGGGCAGCGGAAGTGGGAGCCAGCGCGATCACCAGCCGATCCAGCGCGCTCCCGTACCGTCGCGACAACGCCAGCGACAACAAAAGCGTCGAGAAAAACAATAACAGCTCGGCGGTCACGAAGAGCAAGAGGGTGGCCGGGAGGCGATCCAGGATAATGTTGCGGACCAGCCGCGAGCCGGTATCGCTGGTCATGCGTTCGGCAAACCCCAGACGCAGCTGGAGTGCATCGCGTAGGTAGACGAGGCTGCGCGGGAAGAAGGGCCGGTTTAACCCCAGCCGCTGCTCATCGAGCCGTATGATGTCTTCCACCCTCCGGGACCGGTCCTCAGGCGTCAGGAACGTGAGCTTGGGATCGAGCTGGACCCGCATCATCGCCGCTTCCCGAATCTCGCCGCGTTTGATGATGTCCACATACCCACCCATGTTGGCGACCAGGATTGTCAGATACACGGCGACGACCACGGTTATGAAGAGCGCGAACAGGCGTGTGGCCGAATAGGTCGCGACGCGAACTACCGTGTCCCGCACCTGGCGGGAGGGTCGTCCTAGAGCGAGCACCGCGCTCATACGCCACCCCTCCTCACATCGATACTCGGGGGCTCGTGACGAATCAGCACCGGAGAAGAGACCTGGGGATCAGGACGTTTCATCCCCGACCCACCAAGCAGAGATGGCCGCGGCGTGTTCGACGCTCCCTTTTCAGATATCCCTATCGGGGAAGCGTGGTGAAGCTGAAGGTCGCAAAACTGGGGATGCTGACAGCACGAGAGACGACAATCACCTCGAGTCGGTTGGCCCCCGCGCCCAAGCGCCGGGTGATTTGCGGGGAGAGAGTAATCGACCACTTTTCCCCGTCGTGCGTGGCGACGCCGGTCGTAATGAGTTCACTTTTCGCATCGAAGAGGAGGAACTTGACCTCTGCGATGTCCTCTGCTGGATAGGGGCGGTTCTGAAAGGTAATCCGAACATCGACGGGAACCTCATCCCCGATGCGCACTGTCGCGGGCCCGCTCGCGGCGACGGCAGCGAGTTTGGGTTCCTCGAATCGCACCCACTTGGTCGAGGGATCGGGGAAGCGGCTGAACCGATGTAGCTCGACGATCTTTTCGACGGGCGACACGCGTTGCAAGAGAAACGGGCCCATCCCGACCCAGTAGTGCCCCCGGCCCTCGCGCCAATGCGTCAGCAACGTCCACCGGGTCTTGGCCTCGTCGGGGGTGATGTATTTGCTCAGCGTGGGCGCATACGGAATGTAATTCTGCTCGCGCGCCGCGGCCAGATGGCGGTCCAGGACGGCCAGCGTCGGACCGGCAATGTAGTTGAGCTGCTCCAGTTTCTTTTCCGATGCCTTGTCGGCGGTGAACGCCGCCTCCCCCGCCGCTTCCGCGCGGATCCCCAGCGTCACCGTATGCCAGGGGGCTGGACCCAGACCAGTCGGCCAGAAGGCCCCCGCCGCGCCGGCAGCGATTCCCTCGGCATCCAGCCCAAACCCGTCACTGTAAATTTCGGCGACGAGCGGGTCCTTTTGCACGATCCGGAAGCCCCGAAATGTCTGCTCAAACGACTGGAACGACGGCACGGAGGACGCGTCGTAAATCGGACTCGCCTCCATCGCCGTATCGAAGGTCAAAATCCAGTTCAGCATCATGTCGCCCAGGGAGAGCGGGGTCCCGTCGTGCCACTGGACCTTCTTAAACAGGTCGCGCTCGAAGTAGACGACGGCTTTCGTGCGTGCGGTGAGGCCCTGCGGGTACTTGTCGCCCACCGTGAGGAAACGCTGTGCCTTCGGGTCCCAGGAGATGAACGCATCCTGCGGCACCCGGATCTCGGGGACGCGCTGCAAAGACACCCAATCGAGCGTTTTGGTGACCGGCAGGCCCTGCTTGACGAACACCTCGGCCCGCTCGATGCGTTGGGGCAAATCGAGACCCGTATAGGGATCCCGAATTGTCGCGTAGTCTTGCGTGGCGTGGTACAGAGCGCCATCGAAGATGTTGTTCGCGCCCCCGAGCGCGTTCCAGGGTTCGGTCAACAAGTTGCGGAGGGCGATTCTGAGCGTGCCGCCACTGCGGCCTGCGTAGCGGATCGTGTACGGCCACAGCAGAGAGCCGGTCACGCCCCCCGCCAGGTCGGCCACGACTTTCACCTCTGCCCGCCGCGGGGAGACGGAAGCCTCCTCGGCCAGAAAGATCCGGACCGAGTCCTCCATGGACAGCTCAAGCGCCCGGGCGAACATCGTGTGGCGCTCGGCCATCGTCGAATAATCACTCCGGCCCAGCCGATCCGCCAGACGGTCAAACTCGGGGGAGGGTTTGTAAGCCTGCCACAAGGGACGCTGATCACCACGCGGCGTGAAGTAGCTATCGAAAATTCCGCTTTCACTCCGAACGATCACCAGCCAGATCCACCCCCCCGTGTACAAGTGCCACAACCCTTTGGCCGGATCCCCGCTGTTCCAAATCGGGCTCAGGTCCGAGGAGGTCCCCAGACGGCGCTCGACTGTGAACCCCTGCCCTTCTAACAGTCGGGCGACATAGTCGCCGATGGCCTTGCGATCATCTTCGGACCGGATGAGAAACGTCAAGATCACCGGCCGACCTTTGTACTGCCACTTACCATCGACGAGTGTGGCCCCCAGCTTACCCATCTCCGCCGAGATGACCGCTCGCGCTTTCGTGGGGTTCGGGGCGTAGCGGATCTCAATCTGGCGGGCCACGTCGGCCATCCGTGCATAGTCGGGAAAGCCCGAATTGATGGGAAGGTAGCGGGGCTTTCCCATTCCATGGAGGATCTCCTCGACGATAAAGCGGCGGTCGATCAACCAGTTCATCGCCTCGCGGATCTTCGCAGACGAAAATGGATTCAGCTTCTCGGTTCCTGGAAAGACCGGGCCCACCGGGTTGAAGGTCAGCTCCCTGCTCAGCCCAAACGAGCTTGTGGACGTCAGAGCGGGGTTCCGGGCAATGCGATCGCGCAGATCTGGGAGCGACGTGTCCGCGAACCACGCCTGGATGTCGTTGGCCTCCAGTCGGCTGACAGCCGCGGCATCATTGGATTCTTGAATGGCCAGCACGGTGTCCACCCACGCTCCGACCCGCTCCTGGGCGATCCCCAGACCGGGGAGGGCCACGGTCAGCAAAGAAATGATCGCGATCAGTGTGGCGAGGTGTGCAACTCTGTGTCCGCGCGATTTCATCCTGTCCCCTCCGGGAACCTAGCTCTACCCCGAGCGACTCTGCGAAAGCCTGACGCTAGTGTTTCTTCAACCCCCGCCTGCGCCCTCTGCTGGGCGCTCCCGTGTGACGGTCCGACCGTAGCGTCATGGCCGGAAGGGGCCTTTCCGATAGAGCGTGCTCAGACTCCCCACCGCATCTCCCAGCCCGAGCTGAATGTTTCCCACCGTGTTCCGCACCGCGGGCTGAGTTTTCGGGTAGGCGAAGTACATCTGGGGAAGCTGCGCGGCGACAATCTCCTGCCACCGCCGGTACAGGGTGGCGCGCGGGGCCTGACGGACCTCGTGTCCGATCTGGTCGAAGAGCTGGTCGATCTCCGCTTCCCAGGTTGTCGCCGGTCGCTCCTGTTTGGGAGACCATAGGTGCAGCGGGCCCGAACTCACCCACACCTCCTGGGCGCCGACACCCGGTTCAATCTTCCCGAGGAGTTGGGCGATGACCGCCTCCCACTGGTAAGTGCCGAGTAGTTGTCCCACAAAGGCATTGAACCCCTCTGGCGTCACGGTCACCTGAATCCCTAGTTTGGCAAAGTCCTGACGGAGGATGGTCGCGATGGCGTCGTGCTCAGCGTTACCCGAAATGGTGGACAGGACGAACCCGACCGCCGTGCCCTGTCCATCGCGGAGCACCCCGTCAGCGCCCTTGCGGTAGCCAGCTGCAGCCAGCATCTCCTGGGCACGGCCGAGGTCATAGGGAGACTGGGGCAGATCCCGGTGCCAGTACAGCGTGTTCACCGGGGACACCGGTCCCCACGCTGGGGTGGCGCGACCAGCGTACACCCGCTCCACGATCGCATTACGGTCGATGGCGTAGTTGAGGGCGCGACGGAACTGGACATCTTGAAACCACATTAGTTTGGGCGCCGCGAGACCGGCGGGGTTCTGATTGAACATCAAAAACAGGGCGCTCAGGGCCTCTGGGCCGTCGTGGATCGTGTAGTTCCCGGCCTTCTGCTGCCCCGTAAAGTCGGCGTACTCCTTTGGACGCGCATCGTAAAGATCCGATTCCCCGGCCATAAACTTCAGGCGCTTGTCGTCGCGGGTCGGCACGATCATAACCTCGTAGCGCGTGAGGTACGGCAAGCGGTTCCCCTTGGCGTCCACGCGCCAATATCGGGCGTTGCGCAAATAGATCGCCCGCCCGCCGGGGGCGTACGACTGCAGGACGAACGGCCCGGTCCCGATGATCTCTTGCGGGGGAGTCGCAATCCCCCAGGCCTTATTCATCTCCGCCCCTCCCCGCGCAAGGACACTGGCCAGGCGATGGCGCGGGACGATCTTCACGAAGGTGAGAAGCCGCAACAGGAGTCCGGAAGGCTTGTCCGTCGTGAACTGGATCCTGCGGCCGTCCAGCGTGCGGAACCGGACCGGCTTGCCGTCGATCGTCAAGAGGTCGAGGAGCGGTGTCTGGACGCCATCTGTGAAAATGGCCGCCAACGTAAACGCGACATCATCAACGGTGAGGGGTTGCCCGTCCGACCACTGCACCCCCTCGCGGAGGGTAAACGTCTGCACCCGGCTGTCGGGACTGATCCTCCAGGACTCGGCCAGCGCAGGTTCGATCTCTCCCGTCAGGATGTTCTGCTCAACCAACCCCTCAAAGACCGGCGCGAGGAGGTTGGTTGACGAGTCCTCGGCAGCGATGACCGGGTTGAAGGTGCGCGGCTCGGCGATCTGCGAGCTGACCAACGCGCCCCCGTACTGGCCAATCTCCGGCGCCGGCGTGAGGACTCCAGGAAGGGTCGACCCCGACGGGGAGAGCGGCTGCGCGGAGGCGAGGGCGGACGCGACCGTGAGCACCAGCAGTCCTGCCGGTGTCGCGACCCCCCCGAAATGCCTCCTCCCCCCGCGTCGGTTGCCCCCCACGCGGATGTGAGCGGACGTCCCGCCGCCTGCAGGATCCGACACGCTAGACCCGTTCCAGCGGCGCGTAGCCCAGCGCAAGGCGTTTCACACCCCGCGCAAAATGGACCGTCACGACTGTCCGGATCCCTTCACCTTCGACCTCGAGCACCCGGCCCTCGCCAAAGCTGGCGTGGCGCACGCGGTCGCCCACCGTGAACGTGAGGATCTCCCGCTCCTCCTCGACCCAAGGGACGGGTGGGGGCGCACTCTGGAGACGGGTCATCAGGTCGGGGGAAATTTCGTCGAGGAAGCGCGAGGGCACAGCGGGCATGGTGGCACCGAAGATGGTGCGGGTGCGTGCATAGGATAAGTACAGGTGCTGCTTGGCCCGGGTCATCCCGACGTAACACAAGCGCCGCTCTTCCTCCAGCCCCCCGTCTTCCTCTAACGCGCGAGCATGCGGAAACAGCCCCTCTTCCATCCCCGCCAAGAACACGATAGAGAATTCGAGACCCTTAGCGCTGTGGAGGGTCATCAGCGTCACCCGATCCACATCCTCCTGCCAGGTGTCGAGGTCCGTAACCAGCATCAGGTGCTGCAAGAACGCCGCCAGGTCTTCTTCGCCCGTCACCTCGCTAAATTCTTGGGCCACCGTAACGAGCTCCCGCAGGTTTTCCAGCCGGCTGTACGCCTCCTCCGTGCCCTCGGCTTCTAGCATCGCTTGGTATCCTGTCTCCACAATCGCACCGTCCATGAGATCGGTCGTCTTGACGCGCGCGGCTTTGTCGCGCAGCCGCGCCATGAGACCGACAAACTCCCCAGCGGCGCGTTGGGCCGGCCGCGGCAAGTCTTCCAGGGCCTCGCTGTGGCCCATGGCCTCGAGCAGGCTGAGCCCGTGCCCCTGCGCAAATGTCTGCAAGCGCTGCAGGCTCACATCCCCAATGCCCCGTCGCGGGACGTTGAGGATGCGGGTCAGACTGGCATCGTCGGCGGGGTTATGCGCCAGACGCAAGTAGGCAATGATGTCGCGGATCTCCTTGCGTTCGTAGAAGCGGACCCCGCCAATAATGACATACGGGATCCCCACGCGGAGGAACTGTTCTTCAAACAGGCGCGACTGGGCATTGGTCCGGTACAAGACGACCATATCGCGATAGCGCAGGCCGCCTTTGAGCCGCCGGATCTCCTCGGCCACAGTGCGGGCCTCGTCGTGCCCATCCGAGGCTTCATACAGTGCCACACGGTCCCCCGAAGGGTTCGCTGTCCACAGCGCCTTGGCGTGCCGGTGGGGGTTGTGCTGGATGACCTCGCCGGCCGCCCGCAGGATCGTCTGGGTGGACCGATAGTTCTGCTCGAGTTTGACGATGGTGGCATCCGGGTAGTCGCGTTCAAAGTCTAAGATGTTCCGGACATCCGCACCGCGGAATTTGTAAATCGCTTGATCGTCGTCGCCCACGACCACAATGTTGCGATGTCGTTCGGCCAGCGCATGGATGAGGAGGTACTGCGTGCGATTTGTGTCCTGGTATTCATCGACGAGGACGTGCAAAAACCGTTCCTGGTATTCGCTTTGGACCTCGGGGGCTTCGCGGAAGAGTCGGAGAACTTCTAACAGCATGTCATCGAAGTCTAACGCACCCTGCTGTTGGAGGGCGCGCTGGTATGCGGTGAAGACGCGGGCGACCGTTTCTTCAAACCAACCCGTCGCCCGCTCGGCGTAGGCGAGGTGGTCGATGGCCTCGTTCTTGGCGCGATCAATGAGCGCCGCGATCACCGCCGGGGGAAAGCGCTGTTCATTGAGCCCCAGGTCCTTCAAACACTGCCGGATGACTGCCCGTTGGTCGTCCCCATCGAAAATCACAAACGACCGGTCGATCCCGACCCGCTCCCCGTGCTTGCGGAGGATTCGGCCACAAGTGTGATGGAACGTACCTACCCAGATGGACCGGCCCACGGCCCCCCCGACCAACTGGTCCACGCGCCTCCGCATCTCCTCGGCCGCCTTGTTGGTGAAGGTCACCGCCAGGATGCGGGCGGGGGACACGCCCCCTTTGCGCAGGAGGTAGGCGATGCGGTACGCCAGCACACGGGTCTTGCCCGATCCCGCCCCCGCTAGGATAAGCAGCGGGCCCGCGCCATGCGTGACTGCAGCGCGCTGGGGAGGATTCAGATCATCGAGAAAATCCATCAGGGGGTAGTAGTTGTCGCGCCCTGCGGCTGATAGAGCGTGAAGTCAACGAAGACTACCATTCGCTTTCCGCCAACGCCCGGTCATGCTGCTCAGATACTGGATACGGATCCCTCGACGAACCCGCGCCGACAAAGGACCACTCCTTCCGGCGGCGCCTACCAACAGGAACTCCCAGCTCCCGGTGCAGCAGGTCGCGAATCGTTGCGGCAAGAGACCGCAGGCGCAAGAACGCCAGCCGCCGCAAGTTCTCGTAGGTAATCTCGTCCAGCTGAATCTGAATTCTTCTCATGGTCACCATCCCGAGAGTAGCATCCTTACAACATGGTGTCAGCAGCCACTGGCTGGGCGGGTTTCCGTGTGAATCAGAGTGTTGTCCAGATGAGCCAAGTTGGCTAACTTCGGGAGCCAGGAGATGCGTCGGTAGTGCCGCTACCTGTGACTTTACTCCCACTCGATCGTGGCTGGCGGTTTGGAGGTAATATCGTAGGCTACGCGGGTGATCCCGGGCACTTCCCGCGTAATCCGGTTGGCGAGCCGTTCGAGCAGATCGTCGGGTAAGCGCGCCCAGTCGGCCGTCATGCCGTCCTCACTGGTGACCACTCGCACCACAACAGTGTGCCCATAAGTGCGGGCATCGCCCATCACGCCCACGGAGTGCACGGGGAGCAGGACGGCGAACGCCTGCCAGACTTTCTGCATCAGCCCGGCCGTCCGCAACTCCTCGAGCACGATCGCATCCGCCGCGCGCGCGAGGTCCAGGCGGCTCTCCGTGACGTCTCCCAGCACGCGGATCGCGAGCCCCGGACCGGGAAAGGGATGCCGCCACACCATGTCATCGGGAAGACCGAGTTGGCGGGCCACCTCGCGCACTTCGTCTTTAAACAACTCCCGGAACGGCTCAATCAAACGGAACTGCAAGTGCTCGGGCAGCCCTCCCACGTTATGGTGGGTTTTGATGCGCGCCGCCGTGCGCGTTCCGCTTTCAATAACATCCGGGTACAGCGTGCCTTGGACCAGGAAGTCGACTGTGCCGAGCCGGCTGGCTTCCTCGTCGAACACGCGGATGAACTCGTCGCCGATCGCCCGGCGTTTTTGCTCGGGGTCACTGATCCCCTCCAGACGATGGAGGAACCGCGCCCGCGCATTGACGTGCACCAGCGGGATCTGGAAGTGGTCTCGAAACGTCTGAATCACTTGTTCGCTCTCCCCGCCGCGCAGTAAGCCGTGGTCCACGAAAATGCAGGTGAGCTGGCCTCCAATGGCACGGTGCACGAGCGCGGCCGCCGCGGCGGAGTCAACGCCTCCGGATAGCGCACACATCGCGCGCCCGCTACCGACGACCTCGCGGACGGCTGCGACCTCCGTTTCAATGAACGACGCCATCGTCCATTGCGGAGCGCAGCCGCAGGCTCCGTAGAGGAAGTTCTGCAACACTTGGGCGCCCCACGGCGTGTGGGTCACCTCAGGGTGAAACTGCACCCCGAACTGCCGCCGGCTGCGGTGAGCCATCGCAGCGATGGGATTGTGGTCGGTCCGCGCGAGCGTGGTGAATCCCGAGGGCAACTCTTCCACCGAGTCGCCGTGGCTCATCCAGCACATGAGCCGGGGCTCGAGACCCTCGAACAGATCCGACCGGTCGTCGACGAACAGCCGTGTGCGCCCGTACTCGCGCTGACCGGAGGCGACTGTGCGGCCTCCGAGCTCGTGGGCCATCAACTGCATGCCGTAACAGATCCCGAGAATCGGCACACTCCCGTCGAACAGACGGGGATCGCACCGCGGCGCCCCCGGAGCGTACACGCTGGCCGGCCCGCCCGACAGGATGATCCCCTTGGGATGGAGCGCCATAAGCTGCTCGAACGGCGTGTCATAAGGAAGGATCAGGCTGCGCACCCGGCTCTCTCGGACCCGGCGAGCGATCAGTTGCGCATACTGCGCCCCAAAGTCCACCACGATCACGGTGTCCACTGCAGACGGTCGCACACCGGGGACCTGGCGAGGCGCGGAGCGCGCCGTCCCGTCAGAAGGCTTCCGCTCGGACACCCGCGGGGTAGACGTCATCGCCCCTGCCCTACGCGCTGAGCGACCTGGAGAGCCTTGCCTTCGCTCGCGAGCGCGGGGGCGATGAGAATTTCCGCGTCGTGCATGGCGCGGATCGTGCGGGCCCCGCAAATCCCCATGGCGGTCCGCAACGCTTCGGCGAGGTTCTGCGAGCCGTCGTCGGTCTCCGCGGGCCCCAGCAAAATCTGGCGGAGGGTCCCGGTCGTCCCCACCTTGATGCGCGTCCCGCGCGGCAGCGCCGCGTGCGGGGTGGCCATCCCCCAGTGAAATCCGCGTCCGGGGGCCTCCTCGGCACGGGCCAGCGCCGATCCCAACATGACGGCGTCCGCACCGCAAGCGATCGCCTTCGCCACATCGCCGCCGACGGCGATTCCGCCGTCTGCGACCAGGGGC
>DATGVF010000042.1:0-3949 GCA_035300645.1 bacterium | reverse complement strand
GACCTTCTCCTCGACCTGCACACCAAGATCTTTGATCTCGAGGTCGGCCATGACCCCTCTTCTACCCGCCCTGATGGCGGGGAAAATTCTGGACTAAATTACTCAACAACTGAGTTCAGGTTCATTGTGTCATGAGCCCCCCAGGCTGTCAAGGAAGGCCCGGCGGCACGGAAAAGGCCGCACGCGAGGCGGTGTCGACCAACGCGCGCACCTCATCGGAGGTGAGCGCAAACGTTCTCGCCACGATCTCTAGCTCACGTGAGATATCGGTACCCAAGAGCACCGGATCGTCGCTGTTGACCGTCACCGACACCCCCGCCGCCATGAGTTGGCGGATAGGCAACGCCTCCATCGAGTCACACAATCCCAGGCGCAGGTTCGATGTGGGACATAGCTCGAGCGTGACCCCGCGCTCACGCAGGCGGTAGAGTAACTCGGGGTCCTCGGCGGCGCGAATGCCGTGGCCGAGGCGCCGCGCGCCAAGCTGGTAGACGGCCGTCCAGATGCTGGCCGGACCCGCAAACTCCCCCGCGTGCACGGTGATGCCCAAGCCAGCCTCTCGCGCGAGATCCATGGCGCGGGCAAAGAGTGCGGGTGGGTAATTTTGTTCATCGCCGGCCAGATCCACGCCCACCACACCGCAATCGCGGCAGGCGATCGCCTCGCGCACGCGCTGTTCTGCTTCCTCGGATCCGCGCTCGCGCACCAGCGTGATGAGAAACCCACTTGTGATCCCCTGCTCCCGCTCAGCCCGCCCCCGAGCGCGCGCCATCGCCTCGAGCATGCGGCGCGTGCCGAGGAGCGCAAAGCCGCGCCGCCCTCCCACGCGGACTTCCACGTGGCGCACGCGCTGCGCGGCTGCTTCGGCGAGAAGTTCTAACGTGATCTGCTCGATGTTCTCAGACGAGTAGAAGGAATCAGGAATCTTTCCGGCGCGACTGAGGTACCGCAGGCGCCGGAGCCGATCGTACCCCGTAAACTTCTCGGGGTCGGCGACTCCGGACCCTTCGCCCTCCGCCGCCGCACGCACACCACTCCCCGGAGGATCACCATCCAGACGGTACTGGCGTTCGACGAGACGGTGCAGGCGCAACGAAGTTTCGAGGTGCAGGTGGAGCTCGACTTTCGGAAGAGCGCGGATGAACTCCAGCATGGAGCGCTCACTCACGGTGGTGCGATTATACCGGGTTCTGCGACCCTCGTCAGTGATTCATTCCGCGATGATCTCGCGAATCCGGCGGTCGAGGGAGTCGAGCGCCTCGCGCAGACGCTGGTACTCGCCACGCTGGTCGTCAGGGAGGAAAGGCGCCGTCTGCTCAAGCACCCGGCGCATTTCATCGAGGTGCGCAAGCAGCCGGGCGCGGAGTTCGGCGGGCGAGGGGGTCGGTAGAGGCGTCATCGCGAGAGAGATGAAATATATGCTATTATGGGCGCCGACGCAATGAAACCCACCCGCCAAGGAACCCGTGGGATGACCGGTTCTGCTGGCTCTACCGGATCACGCACGGTGGGAACCACCGCACCCCCGCAGCTCAGCTCCGATGAGCTTGCCGCTGCCCTGGACTGGTACGCCAAGATGGTGCTGGCGCGCCGGTTCGAGGAAGAAGCGGAACGGGGGTTCCGCCGCGGCAAGATCGGCGGCTACCTGCACGTCTACAGCGGCCAGGAGGCCGTCGCCGCCGGGTTTCTGTCCGTGCTGCGCAGCGACGACATCTTCTTCACGTCTTATCGCGATCATGCCCATGCGCTGTTTCGAGGGGTCCCCCCTGGGGCGGTCATGGCTGAACTGTATGGGAAAGCCACCGGCGTGGCCAAGGGGAAGGGTGGCTCGATGCACCTCTTTGACGTCAGCCGCGGCTTCTACGGCGGCTACGGCATCGTGGGCGGTCACATCCCCCTCGCCACCGGCGCGGCCTATGCCCTGCGGTATCGGGAAACGGACCGGATCTGCATCTGCTTTCTGGGAGACGGGGCGATGAATAGCGGGTCGTTCCACGAACCCGTCAACATGGCCGCCTTGTGGGGCCAGCAGAAGATGTGCCCGATCGTGTACGTGGTGGAGAACAACCAATACGCCATGGGCACGCCAGTCGCCCGCTCCTCAGCGGTCACCAACCTGGCCGCGCGCTTCGCCGCCTACGACATTGAAGCAGAGCGCATGGACGGGATGGATTTCATCGAGGTGCGCCGGGTGGCCGATCGGGTGGTCCGACTAGCGCGCGAGAACGGACGGCCGTATGCCGTGGAACTGCTGGCTTACCGGTTTGCCGGCCACGGCGCCGCGGATCTGTTCCAGCCGTACCGCACCAAGGACGAAGTCGCTCTAGCCCGCAAGCGCGACCCCATCACCCTCCTCGAAGACCGACTGCGGGCTGCGGGCGGCCTGACGGATGCGCAGGCGGAAGCGATCTCGCAAACCGCGCAGCGCACCGTGGAAGACGCGGTCCGCTTTGCCGAGGAGAACCCACCCCCGCCACCTGACGAACTCTATCGGGACGTCTACGGTACGCCCTCGTAGGGACGAGACCAGGTCTGGTGTGACCTCATGGCCGAATTGACCTACCGCGACGCACTGCGGTCTACTCTCATCGCCGAGATGGATCGGGATCCGAACGTCCTCTTGCTGGGCGAAGATATTGGGGTGTACCAAGGCACCTTTCGCGTTACTGCTGATTTGCTCGCGCGGTATGGTCCCACGCGCGTCATGGACACGCCCATCTCCGAGCTGGGGTTTGTCGGCGCGGCCATCGGGATGGCGATGCTCGGGTTGCGACCAGTCGTGGAGGTCATGACGTGGAACTTCGCCTTCCTGGCTCTCGACCAAATCATCAACAACGCGGCGAAGGTGCGCTACTTTTCCGGTGGGCAAGTCGACGTGCCGCTCGTCATCCGCGGCCCCAACGGAGCCGGCGTGCAGCTCTCCGCCCAGCATTCCCAGAGTCTGGAAGCCACGTACGCCCATTTTCCCGGCCTGTACGTTGTCGCCCCCGCCACCCCATCGGACGCGGCCGGGCTCCTGCGGACGGCCATTCGTGGGCAGGACCCCGTCATCTTCCTAGAAAACGCGGCGCTATACGGGATGAAAGGCGACGTGCCGGACTCTGACTTTGCGCTTCCCTTCGGAGCGGCGGCAATCGCCCGGCGTGGGCGCGACGCCACAGTCATCGCGTACAGCCGTATGCTGCACGTGGCGTTGGCCGCATCCGACCAGCTGGCGAAAGAGGCGATCGAGACTGAGGTCGTCAACCTGCGCACGCTGCGCCCGCTGGATGTCGGGACGATGGTGGAATCGGTCGCGCGGACCCATCACGCGGTTGTGGTGCAAGAACAGTGGAAACCCTTCGGGGCGGCGGCCGAGATCTCCATGCGCATCTACGAGGAGGCCTTCGACCAGTTGGACGCTCCGATCGAACGCGTCACTGGCGCGGACGTGCCGATGCCGTACGCCCGGACACTCGAACTCGCCGCCGTGCCGCACGAGACCGCAGTCATTGAGGCCGTGAAGAAAACACTCGGCCGGAAGTGAAAAGAGAGCCAGAATCCTAAGTGCACGGATGGTGCATTGAGGCCCCAGGCCGGGCAGACCTGAGGCGGGAGGGTGTCGCAGTGGCCGACGTCATCATGCCTAAGATGGGCGATGCAATGGAAGAGGGCAAGATCCTTAAGTGGAAGAAACGCCCGGGCGATCCCGTGGCCAAGGGGGAGCCGATTGCCGAGATCGAGACCGATAAGGTCAACGTCGACATCGAGGCCGAAGACTCCGGGGTGCTGCTGACTATTCTCGTCCCCGAAGGCCAGACTGTGGCGGTCGGGACCAACATTGCCGTGATCGGCGCCCCCGGCCAGAAAGTCTCCCCCCCACCCACCCCCAGCCCCGGCCTCGCCGCGAAGCCAACCGCCCCCACCCCGGCCCCCAGCGCTCCGGCGCGACCTGCCGCGCCACCTGTCA
>DATGVF010000041.1:0-41809 GCA_035300645.1 bacterium | reverse complement strand
CGCCACAGGTCGCGTAGGGTTAAATCGGTCAGTGCCTTCACACTGGCCATGGGGTGTATCTCCCTCCTTAGGCTCGACGGCCTCAGTTTTGGAGTGGGATACGCCCTTCTCTTTGCGGGCCCTTTTTACACAATCCACCGTACACTACCCTGACCTACGAGGCGCTTGCGCGAGGGTCAACCCGTCCGCTATAATCGCACAGCCACCAGGACGTATCTCCATCTTCCTCTATCCCTTCCGTGCCGCCCGTCGCGTGGGTCGTAGTGTCCTACGCCATCGTCCGGTCGACTCCTGATGTGTCGATGATGAACGGAGTGAAACTGTGACAACAATCGCGATCTACTCTCATCCTAGACCGAACCGCAACGGTCGGATCAGCGCGCTCATCGTGAGCATGGGCCTGGCTGTCGTCTTGGGGGTCGCCATGCATCACGTCACCACCGCAGAACGCCCTCTCGTAAACGCGAGCGTTTCCCCTCGGCCTTCGGCTGACCTCTCCGAATATCGGTTCGTGGCCGCGGGGCAACGGATACCCCTGGATCTCCGCACCTCCCCGACCCTCACCGCAATGCGGGGTTCGCGGCGAGTCATTCAGCCCCGCCGCACTGTGCTGGTAGAGCGATTGTATCGTGTCACTGTGGTCGACGGTTCCACCGCCCGCCAGAGCCTGATCGGAGAACGGTTCTTGCGCACACCCCTGGACCAGCTCAGCCACAGGAGCGCGTGGGTCCAGACGGCATCCCGCGGGCTGTTTGCCGGGTATGAGTATCTGGACATGGTGGCCACTGCTTACGCTCCGAATTGCTGCCGGGGGGTGGGGGAGATTACCGCGACTGGGATGAGGGCGGGCCCCGGCGTGGTGGCCGTGGATCCGGCGGTGATCCCGCTCGGCAGCCACGTGTACATCGATGGTTACGGCCACGCGGTTGCCGGTGATATCGGCGGGGCGATCAAGGGGCGACGGATCGACCTGGGGTTCGCCACAAAGAACGCGGCGCTGCACTACGGGGTTCAGCGTGTCAGAGTTTACCTCCTCACCCCCAATTAATCCGCTCGCAGTGGGAGCCTAGGTCCTCGGCGGGACCGTCGGGCCGAGATCCTGTTAGGATGATGGTAATGACACCTGACGAAGTTGATGCTCTCGCCACGCGGACTGGCACCGCCCGCGTTCTGAGGACGTTAGGTGTCCACCCGCGTAAACGCTGGGGGCAGCACTTTCTCGTCGATGCACACGCTTTGGGTCAGATTCTGTCCGCGGCAAACCTGTCGATGGATGACACCGTGTTGGAAGTTGGCGCCGGGTTGGGGACGCTGACCGCTGCCCTGGCCCCACGTGTGCGGCGTGTGATTGCCGTTGAGGTGGACGAGACCTTGGTGCCGTCCTTGCGGTCCGCAGTAGCCCCATGGAGCAACGTGCAGGTCATCTGTGCTGACATCATGACACTCGATCGCGCGGCGCTGTTTGCGAGGGACGACAGTCCTCGGAAAGTCGTGGCCAACTTGCCCTACAACCTCGCCTCGGCTCTGGTCGTCGCGTTGTTGGAGCAACCGCTGGGACTCCGACAGCTCGTGGTGACCGTCCAGCGCGAGGTGGCCTCCCGAATGGCCGCGCGCCCCGCGACGTCCGACTACGGGATTCTGTCGATCGCCGTGCAGTATCGTGCCGACGTGTCGGTGGTGGAGTATCTGCCCGCGTCAGCGTTTTTTCCTGCTCCCGATGTGGAGTCCGCGGTGGTGCGGTTGGATGTGCGGGCGCAGCCAGCCTGTGTGGTCCACGACGAAGCTCTGTTCTTCCGGGTCGTCCGCGCGGCTTTCAGTCAGCGTCGAAAGACGATCCGCAACGCCCTGGCTGGTGGGATCCCGATGCCGGTTTCTTCCGTGGCGGAGGCCTGCAAACGCGCGGGAATCGCGCCCATGCGACGCGGAGAGACACTGGACATAGCAGAATTTGCCACCCTCACAGACGCGGTGGGCTCCAATGCTGTCAGGCCAGAGGAATGCCCGCCCGGCCACGGAAGGACTCGCCCACGACAATGACTAACGCGTGGCAGCCGCCCTATTCAGCCAATGCCCGGGTGATGACGCGTTCGCTCATCCGGGAAATGCTCAAACTCACTCGCCGGACCGGAATCATCTCGTTTGCCGGGGGCCTCCCCGATCCGGCGACCTTTCCTGTCGACGACCTCAAGGCCATCACCGCGCGATTGCTGGACCAGGAGGCCCACCTGGTTCTGCAGTATGGCCCCACCGAGGGGGACGCCCGCCTGCGGGACGCGCTGGTGAAGTGGATGGCGAAAGACGGCATTGAGGTCCCTCCCCAGCGGGTGCTCATCACTTTGGGTTCACAGCAGGGGCTGGATCTCGTCGGGCGTGTCTTCCTCGATCCCGGCGACGTGGTCGTTGTGGAAGTGCCCTCGTATATGGCTGCGCTGCAGGTCTTTCGCGGGTATCGCGCCGAGATGGTCGGCGTGCCGCTCGATGCGGACGGCATGCGCACCGACACGCTGGAGCAGACGTTAGCAGATCTAGCGCGCAAGGGGAGGCGGCCGAAGTTCATCTATGTGGTTCCCGACTTTCAGAACCCGTCGGGTCTGACGCTCTCCCGCGAGCGCCGGCAGCGGGTACTCGATCTCGCCCGGGGGTACCATGTCCTCGTCGTGGAGGACAACCCGTATCGGGAGCTTAGGTTTGAGGGGACCGCGCCGCCACCGTTGGCGGCGTTGGATCGCGACGGCCTGGTAATCTACCTGTCCACGTTCAGTAAGACCCTCTGCCCGGGCCTGCGCATCGCCTGGTTGGCGGCCTCGGAGGAGATCGTTCGCCAGTGTGTGATCGCGAAGCAGGCGATGGATCTGTGCTGCCCGGCGCTCACGCAGGCCATTGCCGCAGACTTCTGCACGAGCGGACAGATCTACCGTCGGCTTCCCCAGATCGTGGAGCTGTACCGCCGCAAGCGCGATGTCATTCTGGGCGCGCTGGCGCGCGAGATGCCTGAGGGCGTCACGTGGTCGCGTCCTCAGGGCGGGCTGTTCTTGTGGGTGACGCTCCCTCAGGGGATGGATACTGAGACGCTTCTGCCTCCAGCTGTAGAGGAAGAACGCGTGGCCTATGTCCCGGGGGTGGGTTTCCACGCCGACGGCAGTGGCCGCACGACCATGCGGCTCAACTTCTCGTTCCCGTCAGAAGCCGATATCGAAGAGGGAATCCGCCGGCTGGCCCGCCTGGTTCGCAAGCACCTGCCGTCAGTGGTCAAAGCCTCGTGAGCGAAGCAGCGTCGGTTGCTCCGTAGGCGTCGACGACGTGGGCACCGCCTGAGGTTTCACCGATCCTGACACCTTCACCGAGTAGAATGGTCTCAGGTCCGGCGCCACGACGACGGTTATGTCGGCACCGCGGCCTGGGGCGTACGTAACCCTCTGTTGTCCCAACAGGTCAGCCAGGGCCCGGGCCACCTCAGGGCGCCCGCGGTGGCTGATGACCGTGGTTGCCTTTGCGGGCTGCGGGGCCGTATCGATCCGCACGATGCGGAATCCCAGCCGTTCCAGGCGAGTCGCGGTGAGCCGGGCGAGTCCCGGGACCCCGCTGCCGTTGAGGACTTCCACCCCGGCGGACGAGAGCGTTCGGACATCCATCCCCACAAACCAGTCGGCGACCATGCGCTGCATCTGGGCCTCATCCAAGGCGACATACACTGGCCCGGCTTCCCCAGGCAGCGTGGCGGTGTGGACCTCGTCCGCACTCCGCCGCATGACGAACAGCGCCAGCGTGAGAAGATCTCCGGGGCTGAGGTTTGTTTGTGTGTTCTTCCTGAACGCTTGCACTAGGCGCGGGGCTGACAACAACACAGTGGCAGGAGACTTCAGTTTGCGGAAGATGGCCCGCAACACCTTTTGCTGGCGCTGCACCCGGCCGAGATCTCCCTCGCTGTCGGCGCGGTACCGGATATATTGTCCAATCTGATCACCCGACAATACTTGGCGGCCCTTCTTAAGGTTGATGTGCAAATCCGCCCACGTGTCGGTGTACTGCATATTCTTCTCAACGTCGATCTCGATCCCACCCAAGGCATCCACGATGCGGGAAAACGAGGCTGCGCCCAGTTTCACGTAGTAAGGCACCGGCACACCCAGCAGGTTCTCGACGGTTTGGATTGTGAGGCGAGGCCCGCCGATCGCATACGCGGCGTTGATCTTTTGGGCCGATGCTCCGGGGATCTGCGCGTATGAGTCGCGGGGGATGGATACCGCGTTAATGCGCCGTTGTCGAGGGTCAAAGCCGACCAACATCAACGTGTCCGACCGGGAGAAGGGCAAGACCCGGCGGTGTTCGTCGATGGTGGAGTCGATACCGATGACGAGAACGTTGACGCGCCGCTGCAGGCGCAACGGCCACCCAAACGGACGCATCGCCGCGGGGGGAGTGAGCGCGCTGGTCGTGCCCGTAAACGCTTTGCCGTGCGTTGTGAAGTATAGACCGACCCCGATGGCCGCGCCGACCAAAAGCATCGGACAGGCAATCCACGGCCAGCGCGGGGGGACGTCCCAAATGCGCGACATCGTTCGCCGCCGAGTCGCCCCAGGCCGTTCAGGGCCGGCTGTTGGGGTTTCGCCTTGCGGGTTCATTCTCTCTGGGTTTAGGGGGGATGACTCCCCCCGGCTACCGAAACGGTACCCATCATACGCTCCGTCAAGACATGAGGCAACGTAGGCCCCATAGCGGATGTGACGTTCGCGCGCAAGGAGTTTGGTCGGCGCATACCTAACCATAGATACGGATCCCACGTGACGTCGAGAGTCGTAGCCCTCATCGTTAGTCCCGCGACCACGTCCTCACCACTAAATCGCCCTGCGGAGGTATACCCGCCATGCCTGTAGAGGTGGGCAAGCCGGTGGAGGGAGGGAAGCCGGTGAAGGAGCTCCGTCTCCACGCCTACGCGAAAGTGAATTTGACTCTGAATATCCTGGGGGACCGCCCCGACGGCTTTCACGAGATTGAATCCGTGATGCACACCATCGCGCTGCATGATTCACTCACGCTGCGCGAGGCCGGCGAGGGCGTGGAAGTCGTCGCGCATGATGACGAGGTCCCAAGCGATCATCGCAACCTCGTGGCGCGCGCCGCCGCGCTCCTGCGAGAAACGTTCGGGGTGGAGCGCAACGTTCAGATCGAGCTCACCAAAGGCGTCCCCGTGGCCGCCGGCCTAGGCGGCGGCAGCTCGGATGCGGCCGTGACGTTGCTCGGGCTGGCCCAGATGTGGAAACTCCGCGTGGATGGGCGGGATCTGATTGCGCTCGCCGGGAAATTGGGTTCAGATGTCCCCTTTTTCCTAGAAGGCGGAGCGGCGATTGCCCGCGGGCGGGGGGAGCGGCTGACCCTCCTGCCGCCTTTGCCCACAACGTGGATGGTTCTGGCTCGGCCCCGGGTGGCCGTCTCGACCGA
The DNA here is from genome assembly GCA_035300645.1 of bacterium. Lineage (GTDB taxonomy): Bacteria > Sysuimicrobiota > Sysuimicrobiia > Sysuimicrobiales > Kaftiobacteriaceae > 13-1-40CM-64-14. The sequence goes on along the minus strand of DATGVF010000041.1, from coordinate 36,370 downwards.
GTGGGCCTACCGCGAGTTCAACCCAATGGTGGTCACGTCCCGCCCGGACTCCGCCGCGATGGGCACGGCGATCAAGCGGGAGGACGTCCGCGAGGTCGGCCGGCTGCTGGCCAATGTGTTTGAGCCTCTGATTTACTCCGTGCATCCGGGCGTGGCCGACCTGAAGGCGCGCCTCTTGCGAGGAGAATGCTATGGAGCGGGGATGAGCGGGACAGGCCCCACGGTCTTCGGGCTCATGGCCAATGAAGCGGCTGCGCGTAAAGTCGCCGCGGATCTACAGGCTCTTCCCGATGTGGATGTGTACGTGACACGCACGTTTGCAGAGATGCGGTAAACGGGTTACGGGTCATCCCGCGACTCGTCCGGTGGAAGTGAACTGATTCCTGTCCGTCTTGGAGAGCATCGTCATGCGCCCAGGCCAGGCGGGCAGGAAATCCAAGAGGGGGTGACGTCGCTTGAGTTATCTTGCTGTGATTGTAGCCGCACTTGTGCAATTTTTCCTCGGATTCCTCTGGTATGGTCCTCTCTTCGGCAAGACATGGAGGTCGCTGATGGGTGTGACGCAGCAATCCATGAGCGGCGGCGGGATGGGAACGACCACCCTCGTTTGGAGCTTCATTGGCTCCCTGGTCACGGCGGGGGTGCTCCGCAAATTCACAACCATGGTGGCGGCCCATTCGCTGGGTGCCGGGATCGCGCTCGGAGCCCTGGTCTGGCTGGGGTTCATCGCCACGGTCACATTGGCCAGCGTGCTCTACGAAAAACGGTCGGTGAATCTTTACATCCTCAATAACGGATACCAGCTTGTCTCCCTGGTCGTCATGGGCGCGATCGTGGCGGCGTGGCGCTGACATAGCGCAGCCGCAGGCGCCGTGACACACGCTTTCTCCAGCCCGGCAGCGTTGTGCTGCCATCGGCTGTAAGTACTTCTCCCGGCGTGGTTGATGCCATCGTACTAGCGGGAGGCGGCCCCGAGCCGGGGCTGCCTCCCGGCGTCCCCAACAAAGCGTTTGTGGTAGTTGCGGGTCATCCCCTCGTCGCGTACGTTGTGGCGGCGCTCCAGCGAGCCCGAGGGCTCGGGCGGATTGCTGTCGTGGGGCCGACGGCTCTGCAGTCGGTGCTCCCGAGCGGACTGCTCCAGGTCGCTGAGGCCGGCGGCATCATGGACAACGTGGTGCAAGCGACGCACGCACTCGGGAGCAGTGGATCGGTTCTGGTCGCCACGTCCGACGTGCCGCTGCTGACCGGGGAGGTCGTGGACGAGTTTCTGACCGCGTGCGCCCGGCAGCCCTCCGATTTCCACTATGCCGTCGTCCCCAAAGCGGCGATGGATCAGCGGTTTCCTACCGCGCAGAAGACCTACGTGACTCTGACGGATGGGACGTTCTGCGGCGGGAACCTCATGTTGTTCAATCCCCGGGTCGTGGACCGTGTGCGGCCGTTTGTGGAGCGTGTGATCGCCGCCCGCAAGAAGCCCTGGCTCATGGCGCAGCTGTTCGGCTGGGCCACCGTGATGAAGATGATCTCCCACCAGCTCAGCATCGCGGATCTCGTGGCGCGAGTGACGGAGGTCGTCGGAATTAGTGTACAGCCAGTGATCATTCCGCGACCAGAGATCGCGCTGGATGTCGACGTGGGCAAACCGGACAACCTGGAGTTAATTCGTCACGCCCTGGAACAGCGAGGTCGGCCCTAAGCCGCCACGCGCTGTGGCTGCCCGGCCGGAACGCCTGATGCCCGAGCGAGCGCCTAGCGGCCGCCTCCGCCGCGGCGAGCGGATGGTGGTGATGGCCTATCACCTGCTGAACGCCCCGTACCGGCTGTTCTCGTTGGGCACGTTTGTCGAACTCCTCAAAGCGGCCAAGTCGACGGTCAGTGAAGACCTGAGTTTCGTGCGCCAAGCGTTTGACCGCTTTCACCTGGGGAAGGTGGAGACGTTGGCCGGGGCAGCGGGGGGCGTGCGATACTTACCCATCCCCGGGAAGGAACGCAGGCGTAACCTCGTGGAGGAACTCTGCCAACGGCTACGCGATCCCACTCGCCTGCTGCCCGGAGGGTTTCTCTACACCAGCGACCTGAGCTCCACGCCCCGCTACGCGACGGCCCTCGGCGAAGCTCTGGCCGGCCTGTTTGGGGAGAATCGGCCAGACGTGGTTCTCACCGTAGAGGTGAAGGGAATCCCGTTGGCCCTCATGACGGCGCGTGCGTTCGACGTCCCGCTGGTCACGATTCGCCGCGGCGCGCATGTCACGGAGGGGCCGGCGGTGAGTGTCAACTATGTATCAGGGTCCTCGAAGACCGTGCAATCGATGACGCTGCCTCTGCGCGCCGTCATGCCCGGTTCCAAGGTCTTGTTCATAGATGACTTCCTCCGCGCGGGCGGTACGGCCCGCGGGGTGCACGACCTGATGCGCGAGTTTCGCGCCGAGGTTATTGGCATTGGCGTCTTCATCGAAACCACCGTCCCGCGCCAGAAGATGATCGATCGCTATGTGTCTCTCATTGAGTTTGGAGGCGTCAACGATCGCGGAGAGATTCTCGTCTCTCCCAGCCGATGGTTATGATCAGCGCAGGGGTCTTACCGTAGGCGGTGCCGAACGGCCTCCCCGGCATCCGTATGGAAGGGTCTAGCCCGATGAGGCGCTGAGATCAGGGACTGCCCCCTGATGGAAACGCGGGGGCGACGTCTGTATGGCAATGCTCCCGTCCTGCCCGTAGACACAGACACGCCCCTCGTAATATAATGAGTGAGCACTCATTCATTATAGAGCTGAACGATGCCGCGCATCCGTCCCGATGCTAAAGTTCGCCTGGAGAGCACTCGCCGGTCCCAGATTCTGGCCGCTGCTGCGGTGATCTTTGCCCGTAAAGGCTTCGACCGGGCGACGATCGCCGACATTGCCAAGGCGGCCGGTCTGGCTGAAGGGAGCATCTACAACTACTTCCGCAGCAAAGACGAACTACTCGCCCAGATCCCCCGCCAGCTGGCGCAACCCGTGTTCCCGCAGTTGCTCGACCGCCTCCCGTCCCCGGCGTCCGCGGAAGAGATGGAAGCGTTTCTGCTCCAGCTCGGGACGGCCTCCGTCGAGCGCGTCCGCACACACGCGCGGTTGTTTAAAGTCTTCTTTTCGGCCCTCCCGCACCTCAGCCCGTCCGGGCGCGCCACCTATCTGCAACTAGTGCAGATCAATGCCGTCTCCCGGCTGGAGCGCATGCTGCGCGACGGTGTCCGCGCTGGCTACCTCCGCAAAGATCTCAACCCGGCGATTGTCGCCCTGGCGTTTCCAGGGATGCTGTTTATCTTTCTAATGATCCAAGAAGTCCTAGTGGGGCGGCGGGTGGTTCCTTACGACTACGACGTGATCGTCTCGGAGGTAGTCCGGCTGTTTCTGTATGGGTCCGCGTCGCGACCGCGCGCGGCCCGACGACTGGCCGGTCTCCGGGCCCAAGGGAGGCATAGACACACGTGAGAAACTGGCGATCGGTGCTGGGGATGGTCCTTCTTGTGCTCCTGTTGATCACTTTTACTGCGCCGGCCTCGGCCCAGACGCAGCCCACGGCGCTCACGCAAACGCAGGCGTTAACAATGGCCCTGCAGCAAAACCAACAGTTGCGCGTCGCGGCCTTTGAGGTCTTGGTGGCCCGGGCGCAGCTCGCCCAGGCGCGGGCCGGAACAGCCTTTCAGGCGTCTGTCCAGGGGAGCTACACGCGCACGCAGGATGGAGTCGCGACGACGATCCCGGTGTGGTCGGTTGGAGGGGGTCCCCCTCAGGTAGGGTCCCTCACCATCCCCGCCCCTTCCTCAAACATTTACGACGCGCGTGTGGTCCTCCAATACCCCTTGTATTCAGGGGGGCGCATCGAGGCACAAGTCGCGATGGCTGAGGCAAATCTCCGAGGGGCGGAGGCCACATTCGAGCGTGTCAAGCAGCAGATCGTCTTCGGAGTGCGGCAGGCGTACTTCTCCTTATTACTCGCGCAGGCGGGCTTGCGGGCCGCCGAACATAGCACGACCCAGGCCAACGAGATTCTCCGCGTGGCCAAAGCCCGCGTCGCCACCGGCGTGTCTCCGCGCTTTGACCAGGTGCAGGCGGAAGTCGCCGTGGCGACTGCCCTGCAGACTCAGGTCCGGGCGCGCAACGCTGTCGCGCAGGCCATGCAGGGACTCAACGCGTTCTTGAACCTGCCCCTTGAGACACCGCTCATCCTGCCCGATCAGTTCGCGATGACCTCGGTGGCGACACCGATCGACCGCCTCCTCGCCCGCGCGCTGGAGGTTCGTTCGGAAGTTCTGGAAGTACACGCACGGCAGGCGACAGCTCAGGCGGCCATCGAGGTGGCCGAAAGCGGGGGGCGTCTGAACTTCGGACTGTCTGGAATGTATGACTACGGAAATTCTGGCCCCTTTGGTCCCGGCACGGACCTCTCCTCGAGGTGGAGCGTCACGCTGGCCGCGACACTTATGGTGTCCGACGGGGGATTAACGCGAGAGCGCGTCACCGAAGCGTGGCAGCGCTTAGAACAGTTGAAGGTCCTTGAGGTGCAGCAGCGGCAAACCGTCGAACTGGATGTGCGCCAAGCCTACCTGAACCTCCAGTCGGCACGTGAGGAGCTGGTGGGTGCGGGGGCGCTAATAGCGCAGGCGGCGGAAGCGCTGCGCTTGGCCAACGTTCGGTTCGCGGCAGGTGTAGGAACGAATTTGGAAGTCGTCAGCGCGCAAACGGCCTCCTCCCAGGCGGAAGTCGCGAAAGCCCAAGCCGAGTTCAACTACAGTGTGGCACGCGCGGCGCTAGAGCGCGCCGTGGGGGAAGCTGTCCAGTGATCACGTCAGTTTCTCTGATGGCAAACTCGTGAGACACCTGATGCCGAGAGACGCGGCGGTCCGGAACCGCTCCCGAGATGCTTCGCCCGCTCCCGGGCTGTGTGAGAGGGGAATGCGATGAAAGCGCGGCGCCGCCTAATCATCCCGATCGCGGTTGTGGCGATCGGTATAGGAGTCTGGGTCCTTTGGCCGCGCACCAATAACCCCACCGGATCCATCCAGGCGTCCGGGACGATCGAGGCGACGCAGGTTGGCGTGGCCCCGAAGATTGCTGGGCGGGTCATCAAGATTTCCGTTCAAGAGGGTCAACACGTCGAGGCCGGGCAGGTGGTGGCGGAGCTGGATGCCGCAGAGGTCGACGCACAAGCGCGGCAGGCTCAAGCCGCGGTGGACGCCGCCCGGACACGCCCCACACAGGCCGATGCCTCCGTGACCTTGGCCCGAGCCTCGGTCGACGCCCAGCTCGTGCAGGCCCGCGCCCAAATCGAATCCGCGCTCGCCGTGCTGGAGGCGAACAAAGCAAACCTGGCCGCCGCGGAGGCAAACCTTCAAGCCATTGAGACCAATGTGGCCCGAGCAGAATCCGATTTGGCGCGGTTAGAGGCCCTCTACCGCGACGGTGCCGTGTCGGCAGAACAGATCGATACCGCGCGTGCCGCCGCGAAGGCCTTGCGGGCGCAGCGGGATGCGGCCCGGGCGCAGCGGGATGCGGCCCAGATCCAGTTAGGGGCGTCTGGGGCCGGGGTGGCGCAAGCGCGAGCCGCGCTGGCAGTCGCGGAGGCCAACCGCCAGACAGTCGGGATTCGCCAACAGGATGCGGTCGCGTCCCGGGCCCAGCTCGCCCAAGCGCAGGCGCTGTTGCAACAGGTCGAGATACTACGGAGCTATACGATTCTTAAAGCCCCCATGGCCGGTGTGGTTGTCGCGAAGAACGCGGAAGTCGGGGACCTCGTGGGGGTCGGCGCGCCGGTGGTGACGGTGGCCGATCTCAGCCAAGTCTATTTGCGCGTGTTCGTGTCCGAAAGTGACTTGGCCCGCGTGAAGTTGGGGCAACCCGTTGACGTGCGGGTCGATGGGTTTTCTGGCCGAACGTTCCGAGGCACGGTAGACCAGATCAACAGCAGTGCCGAGTTTACCCCGCGAAACGTCCAGACCAAGGAAGAGCGGGTCAAACTCATCTTCGGCGTGAAAGTCGCGCTCCCCAACCCCGATGGCGTCCTGAAGCCCGGTCTGCCCGCCGACGCAGTGATTCTCGTCGTGCCTGCGGTCACCCCCTGATGGAGCGTAGCGTCGGCATCCTTGCCAATAGAGCCTCAGACCGCCTCGCGATCCGCTGCGCGGGGTTGACCAGGCGCTTCGGGACTCTAGCTGCCGTGAACAAGTTGGACCTCGAGGTCCGCCACGGAGAAGTCTTCGCCCTGGTCGGTCCTGATGGGGCGGGAAAAACGACGTTGATCCGGCTGCTCTGCGGCGTGCTCACGCCGGATGCTGGGGAGGCGGTGGTGGCAGGATTCGATGTTGTCGCTGATCCAGAGCGCGTGAAGACCCGGATTGGCTACATGCCCCAACGCTTCAGCCTTTATGGGGACCTGACGGTGATGGAAAATCTGCAGCTGTATGCCGGACTCCACGAGGTGCCCCCAAAAGAATTTCCCCACAAGGCAGAACAACTTCTGGCCGATTTCCGCCTCTCACCGTTCCAGAGCCGCCTCGCCCAGCATCTGTCCGGCGGAATGAAACAGAAACTGGCGCTGGTCTGCACGCTCATTCACGAACCAGAAGTCCTTCTGCTCGATGAGCCCACGACGGGGGTGGATCCAGTCTCGCGCCAGCAGTTCTGGCGGATTTTGTACGACCTCAATCGTCGAGGAATCACAATCTTCGTGAGCACGCCGTACATGGATGAGGCGGAGCGCGCGGCGCACGTGGGGTTGATGAACCAGGGCCGGATCATCGCGACCGGGTCCCCCGCCTCCCTGCGCGCACTGATGGAAGGCGAAATTCTGGAAGTCGTGGCCGAGCCCCAGGGAGCCGCCAAGAACGTGTTGCGCGGGCACCCCTCCGTGCGGAGCCTCGAGGTCTTTGGAGACCGCCTCCATGTGCTCGTTCCCGCAGCGGAGGCCCAGGGGGGTTTGGAATCCGCGCTCGCTGCTGCGGGCGTCACCCTGAAGAGTATCCGCCAGATTCCCCCGTCCCTGGAGGATGTTTTCGTCGCGCGCCTTGGAGTAGCCGCGGCATGACCACCATCCCCGCCCTCGATTTCTCCGTGCGGGCGGACGGGCTCACGCGCAAGTTCGGAGATTTTGTGGCCGTGGACCACGTCTCCTTTGAAATCCGGCCCGGGGAAATCTGGGGCTTCCTCGGCCCCAACGGCGCGGGGAAATCGACCACCATCCGCATGCTGTGCGGGATTTTGGACCCGTCAGAGGGAACAGCGGAAGTCCTCGGGTTTGATGTTACCCGCCAGAGCGAGGACGTGAAGGAACGGATTGGCTACATGTCCCAACGGTTCAGTCTCTACCCGGACCTGACCGTGCGAGAGAACCTGGAATTCTACGGCGGCGCGTACGGATTGAGCGGCACCACGCTCCACGGGCAAGTGACCAAGTGGATGGAGCGGTCCGGGTTGCTGGACCGTCAGCACGCGCCCGCGCGCGAACTGTCTGGCGGGTTTCGCCAACGTCTCGCCCTGGGCTGTGCCGTCCTCCACCGACCCCAGATGGTGTTTCTGGACGAGCCGACAGCGGGGGTGGACCCCATCTCGCGCCGACAGTTCTGGGACTTGATCGACCGCTTCGCCGACGAAGGCACGACGATCATGGTTACGACACATTACATGGACGAAGCCGAGCACTGCGATCGGTTGGCCTTCATCTATGATGGGCGGATCATTGCGCGGGGATCTCCAGAGGAGATTAAGCGAGACCTGATGCCCGGCGTCGTGCTGGAAATTCGGACCGATCGATTCCTCGACGCGTTGGGCGTCGCCCAGACCCATCCCCAAATTCGCGAGGCGGCCCTTTATGGATCAGCGATCCACGCGACCGTGGAGCACGCGGGCGTTGCCGGCATAGTGGCCGAGTACCTGCGCACGCGGGGCTTTGCTGTCGAGTCCGTGGAACCCATCCCGCCGTCGCTAGAAGACGTCTTTGTGGCGTTGGTGGAAGCTCGCGACGCGGAAAAGACCAAGCGGGCCGAGGGTAGCGGGCCATGAACCTCCAGCGGATGGGGAGCATCGTGCGCAAGGAAATTGCCCAGACCCTACGCGATCGGCGGACGCTGGGTTCCATAATCAGCCTACCGGTCATCCAGCTCGTGTTATACGGCTACTTGTCGAACGAGGTCCTCCACCAGCCCACGGTGGTCTGGGACCAGTCGAATTCCACCGAGAGCCGAGCCCTGATCCAGACGTTTGAAAACACCCGGTACTATCGCGTCCGGGCGTTCGCGCGCGACATGGCCGACGTCGAACACCACCTCGATGGCGGGCAAGCAAAGGTGGGGATCGTCATTCCACCTGATTACAGCGCGCAGCTTCAAGCCGGCAAGCCCACCCAGGTCCTGGTCGTCGTCGACGCCACGGATGCGACGAGTGCGAACACGTTGCTCTCGGTGGCAACCGGGGTGGGCACAACTGTCTCCCAGAATCTGGCGGTGGCGATCTTGCGGCGGCAGGGGCAGCGCGCACCTCCGCTGCCCGTCGAGATTCGTAGCCGCGCCTGGTACAATCCGGACCTGAAGTCGCAGGTGTTCATCGTCCCGGGCGTCCTCGCAGTCGTCATGCAGTTCGCGACGACGTTCCTCAGCATCGTGGTGATCGTGCGCGAGCGGGAGATGGGAACGCTCGAACAACTTGTGGTGACCCCCATTCAGCCGATCGAACTGATCCTGGGCAAGATCATCCCGCTGATCGGACTGGCCTACATCAACCTGACGATCATCCTGCTGCTGGCCTGGGCGTGGTTTGGGGTGGCCGTCAAGGGCAACGTGGCGCTGCTCTACGTGGTGACGTTGGCGTTTTTCTTCTCCTCGCTAGGCATCGGCACGCTCATCTCGACGGTGTCGCGGACCTTCCAGCAGGCGGTGCAGTTGGCGCAGCTCGTACTGCTGCCCGGCATTTTGATCTCGGGGTTCCTCTTCCCGCGCGAGTCCCTGCCGATCGCATTGCAGTGGGTAGGGCTGGCCCTCCCGCTGACGTACTACGTCACCGTCGTTCGCGGCATTATCATCAAAGGTGTGGGGGTGGGCTTCCTCTGGCAGCAGATTGTTCCGCTGGTGGTCCTCGGGCTGATCGTGTTTGGTATCGCCATTAGACGCTTCGAGAAGAAGATCGACTAACGCGCAACGTATGCTGCCTCGGCCGTCGCTCCAACGGATGCGCGCCCTGTTGTTCGATCTTGATGGCACTCTGCTGGATTCTCTGCGCGCGCACTTCCATGTTTACGAGCGCGTTTTTTCCACCTTAGGAATACCCCTCGATCCGGACTCGTATCAGCGGAACTACTCACCCAACTGGTATGTGTTCTATGAACGCATGCACGTCCCCAGAGACAAGTGGCCCGAGGCGGACCAGTTGTGGCTGAAGTTCTATGCGCAGGAAGCGCCTGGTCCTCGGGCGGGTGCCGTCCAAATCCTGGCGGCTGTCAAAGCATCGCACCGCGCCCTAGGTTTAGTGACCTCCGGAGAGCGATCCCGGGTCGAGCGTGACCTACGCCGTGTGGGGTGGCAGGCGCTGTTCGATGTCGTGGTATGCGGGGGCGACACGCCGCAGCGAAAGCCGCACCCCGCCCCGTTACTGCAGGCGTTGGACCGGGTCCGGGTCCGCGCGGGAGAGGCTCTCTATGTGGGGGACACGGTCGAAGACGTGCAGATGGGGAGGAACGCAGGGACCTCGACCGCCGCCATCGCCGGCGGTTTTGCGTCACTGCCGACGTTGCGCAGTGAACAGCCGGATTTCCTTTTTGAAACCCTCCCCGAGCTGGCCGGTCTCCTCTAGACGTCTTACGACGCTCCCACCACCGCGCGGCGGCGCGACCACCAAGCCAGCGTCATCGTGAGAGGAATAAGCGCAGCGGCCGTCCCGACGAGACCCATCGCGTTGTACCCAATTCCCGCAAAGACGATTCCACTGCCCAGGCTCCCTGCCGCAGACGCGAGGCCGACGAGCAGATCGTTGAACCCTTGGGTCCGGGCGCGCTCGGGTGGCGACAGTTGGTCCGATAGCAGCGAAGAGCCTCCGACGTAGCACAGGTTCCAGCCCAGTCCCAGGAGGAACAACGCTACGGAGAGAGGGACCACCTCGGGGGACAGGGTGGCCGCAAGACAGGCCATGATCAAAAAGGCGCCGCCGGTGATGATAACCGGGAGACGTCCCCAGCGATCGGCCAGGCGTCCGGAGATGATGGAGAACGCATACATGCCGACCACGTGCGCCGAGATGACGAACGAGATGCTGCCAATCGCATGTTGATGCACGCGCATGTGCAGGGGCGTGATCACCATGAGCATGACCATCACCAGCTGTCCGAAGAGCATTGCCGCCGTCGCGACCTGAGCGGGTCGCTCGCGGTAAATCTCCGCGAGAGTCCGTGCGGGTCCAGCCCCATCCACGGGACCCTCTCGTGTAAGGGCGCGCGCGAGGTCGCGCGGTTCAGGTCGCAAGAACAGGACGATAAGCGCGGTCCCCACGAGGAAGAGGACGATCGACGCCCCGTAGGGACCGGCGAGCTCGTCCAATCCCCTCGACGCCGCGGCACGTCCCATGGGGCCGGCCGTGAGCGGGCCAAAGATCGCTCCCACAGTTCCTCCCAACACGACGGTGGAGATTGCACGTGCCCGCTCCGCGACGGGGTGCACCTCGGCGGAGACAAACCGTGACAGTTGGACGGCGGACACGGCCATGCCTACGAGCACAGCGCCTCCGAAGAAGGTCCAGAATGACTGCCCAATGATGGCGCCCGCCGAGATCGTCGAACCAGTGGCGCCCAGGAGCATGCCAATGGCCAGCACACTCCGCCGGCCGAGCGGATCCATCAGGCGTCCCCACAAGAAGGCAGCAAAAGCCCCGCCGAGCTGATAGGCCATCGCGGGCACGCCCGCCCACGTCGACTGCCCGCTCAATTTGGCTCCAGCGATCGCAACGATGGGGAAAATGGCGACCGTCGCCGCGGAGCTCAGGCTCTGCGCGGCAAAGAGGGTGCGTGTGAGATGGGTGGCACTGCGAGCAGAGTCCGTTGTCATAGTCGGCCTCGTGACAGACACCTCAAGATCCTCCGCGTGCCGCTGCTCTCGCGGCGTGTCCCAGTTTATCAACAGTTTGGTCGGTTGACTGTCCTACGCGCGGAGGTATAATCGTGGTGCGACGCGGGGTGGAGCAGCCAGGTAGCTCGTCGGGCTCATAACCCGAAGGTCGGAGGTTCAAATCCTCCCCCCGCTACCAGATTCATGCACAGACACCTCCCCGTCCAGCGTAAGCAGGGCGGGGAGTTTGCCTTTTCATCTCCGCGACGAAGCCGCCGCCTTCCCCGGTAGGATGTGAGGACCGGTTGATGGAGCTCACCGGCATTGTCCCTCCGCTGATTACTCCTTTTGATTCTGACGGCGGCATCGACACCCGTTCACTGAGCCGACTCGTCGACTACCTGATCGCCGGAGGCGTGCGCGGTCTCTTTGTTTTGGGCTCGTCGGGCGAGGCCGCCTCGCTGGATGTCGAGGAACGCACAAGCGTCGTCCGGACGGTCACGGCGACGGCGGCGGGGCGAGTACCAGTGCTGGTCGGAGTCATCGACACCTCCTTGCGGAGGATCTTCACGTACCTCGACATGGCCAAGAGCTTGGGGGCCAGTGCGGTCGTGGCGCTACCCACCTATTACTACCAGACGAACCAACCGGAAATTGTCGAGTTCTTTCGCGCCATCGCCCACAGGAGCCCGTTGCCCCTCGTAGCCTACAATCTTCCTCAAATGGTCGGGGTGTCAATAGAACCGGATACGGTCTCGCAACTCGCGCACGAAGGGACCATCGGCGCGATCAAAGATAGCTCTCCGGATATTTCCAGAACGCGCGAGATGCTGTTGGCCACCCGGGATGTCCCACACTTCAGCGTTCTCACGGGTCTCGAGATGGTCGTCGATCTCGCCGTCGCGATGGGCGTTGCGGGGGCAGTGCCCGGTTTGGCTAACGTAGCCCCCCGCCAGTACGTGGAGACCTTTGAGCTCGCTCGCGCGGGCCAGATGGAGCGGGCTCGGGTTATTCAAGAACAGCTGACGACCCTCTTCGCCATCACCCGGCAGGGCCGCCATGCGCAATCGTATTCCGCGGCCGCACTATCAGGCTTTAAGACCGGGCTGAAACTTTTGGGTGTCATCGCCACGAACAGGATGCACGAGCCGATGCAGGGGTTGACCGCAGAGGATGAAGAGCACGTCAAAACGGTCATGCAGCGGACTGGTCTTTTGTAGCCGGGGGCGGCAGATGCCCCCGGGGGGATCGAGCCTCTCCCACGCCCGTGGGTACATAGACCTCGACTCCCTCGCAAGGGGGGATTCCCAGAGGGAAGCAGCAGCGCATGCCGTAGTGTTCTGTGAATGCTCACACTTAGAAATCATCCAATTCCTACTCAAGGAGGAGTCGGCGTGGACAAGATCGGCGCTCGCTTCGGAGCGATCGTAGCGTTAGTTGCGATGGTGTTCTCCCTTCGAAGTGCGCCCGCGGGCGCGCAGGCCGTTCCCAAACAGCTGCGCATCGCCGTGGGCATTGACGCAGACACGCTCGACCCCGCCGGGCAAACGACCACGACGGTCGCGAACATGGTGGACTACTTCTTTGAGACGTTGGTGGACATGGACTACGCGAAGAACGAGGTTGTCCCCCACTTGGCGACTCAGTGGCAAACATCGCGGGACGGACTCACCTACACGTTCCAACTGCGGCAGGGAGTGACGTTCCATGACGGCACTCCGATGACTGCGGCAGCGGTCAAATCCACATTCGACCGCCTACTGGATCCCAAGACGAAGGTCCCGCTCCGGGGGGCTCTGCTCGCAGGTATCAAAACGGTCGACGTCGTGGATGACACGACCGTCCGGTTTACCATGAGCCAGCCCAATCCGCTGCTCTTGCGCAACCTCTCGTACACGACGACCGCCATCATCTCGCCTGCGGCGGTGGCGCGGGCCGGGGACCGGTTTAGTCTCGCCCCCGTCGGCGCCGGGACAGGGCCGTACACCTTCAAGGAGTGGCGTCGCGGCGAGAGCATCCTGGTGGAGCGTACCCCGACGTACTGGGGTAAGAAGCCATCATTCGAAGAGGTTCTTTTCCAAGTGGTGCCCGACGCAGGGACTCGCGAAACGATGGTGCTGGCGGGCAACGTCCACTTGGCGATGCTTCCTCCCGCGCCCGATATCAAGAACCTCCGCAAGAACCCGCGCGTCACGCTGGTGGAAGCGCCGACGGATCGGGTCATCTTCCTGGCCATGAACAACCAGTGGGGACCATTCAAAGACGCGCGTGTCCGTCAGGCGATGAATTACGCCATCAACAAGAAGGCGCTGCTCTCGAGCATGTTATTTGACCTGGGTACCGTGGAAGCATCTGCATGCCCGGCGATGATGTTTGGCCACTCTCCCATGCATGAAGGCGGGTGGCCATATGATCCGGCGAAAGCGAAACAACTCTTGGCGGAGGCCGGGTACAAGGATGGGTTCGACGTGGAGTTTCTGGCGCCGAAGGGGCGCTATATCCAAGACTTCGAGTTCGCGCAAGGCGCCGCCGCGCAGCTGCGCAATGTCAAGATCCGCGCCACAGTGAGTACGATGGACTGGCCAACCTACGTCGCCACCATAACGCAGCCCGTAGACCGCAGTCGCACACAGATGTTCATCCTCGGGTGGGCCTGGGTCGTGCTGGATTGTGACGGGGTGCTGTTTGGGCAGTTCCACTCCTCCCAGCAACCTCCGGCCGGTTTGGCTGCGGCGTTCTACAGGAACGAGAAGGTCGACGATCTTCTCGTCAAGGCCCGCACCACGGTCGATGTCGCTCAGCGCGCAACCTTGTACAAAGAAGCCCAGACGCAGATTTGGAACGACGCGCCGTGGGTCTTCCTCTGGAGCCAGAAGTGGTATGTGGCCACGGTCAAGAACCTTGAAGGCGTCCGCATTACGCCCATCGAGAAATGGGACGCGATCTACGCCACGTGGAAGTGACGCCTCCCGCGTGGTGGAAGTGACTTCCGGAGGTCGCCGTCCTGCCGATGGCGGCCTCCGGTGACTCGTTGAGTTCTGTTCCTGCTGCATCGCCGTGGGCCGTTACGTCCTGCACCGCCTCGCACTCGCCCTCCTGACGCTGGGCGGGGTCACCGTTGTCATCTTCCTCCTGATCCGGTTGATTCCCGGCGATCCGGCGCGCATTATCGCCGGCTTGCTCGCCTCCGACGACGAGGTCCGGCGCCTGAGGGTCGAACTCGGCCTAACACAACCCTTATATATGCAGTACCTCATCTTCTTTACCGGCCTTCTGCACGGGAACCTGGGGCTCTCAGCTGCGACGCGAGCTCCCGTCCTCGAAGAAATTGCGCTGCGCCTGCGGCCGACAGTACTTCTTGCTGTCTCCAGCATTGCGGTGGCCACCCTCGTGGGGTTGGCTGCGGGGATCATCTCCGCAACGCGACGGTATTCGATCCTGGACTACCTGGCCATGACTCTGGCCGTGCTCGGCGTGTCGATCCCTGTCTTCTGGTTGGGCTTAATGCTCATGCTGTTGTTCGCGGTTTACTTGCACTGGCTACCGGCGGGCGGATACGGGACTCTAGCGTCTTTCATCCTTCCGACCATTGCCCTTGCGGCGTTTTCCACAGGGATCATCGCCCGGATGACACGCAGTAGTCTGCTCGAGACGCTCAGCCAGGATTATGTGCGCACCGCGCGTGCGAAGGGGGTCCCCCGACACGGAGTCGTCCTGCGCCACGCACTGAAAAACGCGTTGATCCCGGTGCTCACCGTGATCGGCCTGCAATTTGGGACCTTACTGGGTGGAGCTGTGCTGACAGAGACGACGTTTGCCTGGCCCGGGATGGGGCGGTTGCTGGTCAACTCAATTCTGTCTCGGGACTATCCTGTGATCCAAGGGATCGTCCTCACCTTTGCGACAATGTTTGCGGGCGTGAATCTGCTCGTCGATCTCCTCTACGCATATGTGGACCCCCGGATCCACTACGGTTAGCCGGACGCCACCGCCCTCGTCGCGCGACCGATTTGGCGTGTGGCGGAAATTGCGCAAGCACAAGACCGCCCTCGCGGGTCTGATCGTCCTGGGTGGCTTCCTCGTCCTGACCACGCTGGCCCCTGCCATCCTCCCTTACGATCCCAATGTGGCCGACCTGGATCACGTCCTACTGCCTCCGTCGCTGGTCCATCCCTTCGGCACAGATCACCTGGGCCGAGATCTGCTGACGCGGGTGGTCTTCGGGACACGAGTGTCGTTTTTGATTGGCATCCTTGCCGTTGCATTCAGCGCCTCGCTTGGCGTGCCGGTGGGCTTGGTCTCGGGGGTCCGCGGCGGGGTCGTCGATTTGGTCGTGCAGCGATTGGTCGACCTGCTGCTCGCGTTTCCAGGGTTTCTCTTGGCATTGACCTTGATCGCGGTTCTCGGGGTTGGAGTCACAAATGTCGTGGTCTCGGTCGGTCTAGCGGCGGTGCCTCAATACGTCCGGCTGGCGCGGGGGGTGGCCCTCTCGGTGAAAGAACAGGCGTATATCGAGGCGGCCCGCGCAGCCGGTGGAGGCGAGGGGCGCATTCTGATGCGCCACGTGCTGCCCAACTGCCTGGCGCCCCTCATCGTGCAGTCGACTCTTCGATTGGGCGAAGCGATCTTGGTTGCGGCGGGATTAGGTTTCCTCGGGCTGGGCGTCAAGCCACCGACCCCCGAATGGGGGACGATGCTAGGAGAGGGGCAGAGCTACCTCTTCTCCTCCTGGTACATCGCCACGTTTCCCGGGCTCGCGATCTTCCTCGCCGTCATCGCCGCCAACTTGCTAGGCGACGGTCTGCGGGACGCGCTCGACCCCCGCTTGAAACAGGTGTAGGTGCACGGCCGATCGACCGAGGGAAAGGATGCGCACATCTTCGGGGTTTGAGAATTCTCCGCGTCGGACATCAGGGGGACATCGGGAACACTTTTGCTTGACAGGCGTCGAGAAATTCTGTTATCTGAAAGGCAATCCCAAGGTCGACTTAGGCCTCTTTTTCGCTCACGGGGATTGTGAGGGCGTGTATTGTGCCAGCTCGGCTTGTGATCTTCGATTGTGACCTCACCCTGTGGGATCACCACAATGTGTCTGAACTGTCCTTGCCCTTTGTGCGTGTGGATGACCAGACTGTACAGGACGCCCAGGGCGTGCGTGTCCGCTTGCGTCCCGGGGCGCGTGAGCTGCTCGAGGGACTCCGCCACCGAGGGGTACTCGCCTCCGTGGCGAGCTGGAATCATCCCGAACCCGTCTTTGCCATCTTCGACTTGCTGGACTTGACGAGTTTTTTTGTGCGGCCCAAAGTAGAGGCGCACCCGCACAAAGACCGCACCATCGGCGCGACGTTGCAAGAACTGGCCCGTGACGGCATGGCCCTGCGCCCAGACGAAGTCGTCTTTGTCGACGACAAACCCATGCATCTGACGCAGGTGCGCCAGGCCCTGGGTCCAATTCAGACCCTGCAAGTGGGTGTTGATGTCACCGACCTGCGGGACGTCTTAACCCACATTTCCGGATCGGATTCACCCGCGCGAACCTGACTGAGAGCATTGAGGCCGGTGTCGGGAATCGTTCCCCGGCTGGCGTTTCACTTGCGGTTTCGGGAGAGTGGATATGGCTGAGATAAACCTACTGATCCCCGGGCCCACCCCTCTACCTCCAGCGGTGCGAGAGGCGATGGCCTCTGCGATGATCAACCACCGTGGCGAGGAGTTCGGGCAGGCGCTGCACGCAGTCCTGACCGGATTGCAGCAGATCTTCCGTACGACGGCGCCTATTTTGCCCTTCACCGCATCCGGTAGCGGAGGGTTAGAAGCCGCGGTGACCAATGTCCTTTCTCCCGGCGATCGGGTCCTGGCGCTCAGCTGCGGCCACTTCGGCCAGCGCTTTGCCGCTGTGGCCACGACGTTTGGCGCCGATGTGGTGAAGGAGGAGGCGGAGTGGGGGAGGGCGATCGATCCCCAGCGCGTGACCGATGCGCTGCGCCGACACCCGGGCGTCAAAGCCGTCCTCGTCACGCACAACGAGACGTCGACCGGAATCGCGAATGATCTGAAGGGGATCGCCGACGCAGTGCGGCCCTCAGGGGCACTGCTTCTGGTCGACGCCGTGAGTTCATTGGGGGCGATTGACCTTCGGACCGACGCGTGGGGTCTGGACGTGGTTGTCACCGCCTCGCAGAAGGCGCTGATGGGCCCTCCGGGGATGACCTTCCTCAGCGTCAGCCCGCGAGCGTGGGAGGCCGTCAAGACCTCCCGGATGCCCAAGCACTACTTTTCATTTCCGCAGGCGCGCGACCAGCTTGCCGCCGCGGTTGCCTACACGCCTTATACACCTGCCGTCTCGGTCATCTTCGCCCTGCATGTTTCGGTGGCCATGATCCTGGCGTCAGGCATCGACGCCCACATCGAGCATCACAGGCGCCTCGCGCGGACCACGCGCGAGGGGGTCACAGCCCTTGGCCTCGAGCTCTTCGCGCAACCATCGCGGGCTTCCGATGCGGTGACGGCGGTCCGCGTCCTGCAGGGGATTGATAGCAAGGAAATGCTGCGGCGGCTCCGGACCCAGCACGGTGTCGTGTTGTCCGGCGGCCAGGGGCCTCTAGAAAAGGCGATCTTCCGCATCGGGCACATGGGGTACGTCCAACAAGAGCAGCTCCTCGCCGCCCTCGATGCTCTGCGCCTCGTTCTCTCCGAGCTGGGATATTCCGTGAAGAAAGGGACGGCCGTGCAGGCGGCGGCCCGAGATCCTAGCCGGGGATGAAAATTCTCATCACCGATGGGCTGGCCCCTGAAGGGCTGGCGCGTCTGCGGGCCCACGCCGACGTCGCCGTCCACCAGGGGCTTACGCTCAGCGACCTGCGCGCGGCCATCGCTGACGCCGATGCGGTTGTCGTTCGCAGCCGCACCCGTCTTGACGGGGAATTGCTGGCCCACGCGCGTGCGTTGCGGGTCATCGCCCGGGCCGGAGTCGGCGTCGACAACATCGACGTTGAGGCGGCCACCCGGCGCGGCATCCTTGTGCTGAACACCCCGGACAGCAGCACGATCAGCACGGCCGAGCACACCATGGCAATGATGCTGGCCCTCGTCCGCCACCTGCCCACCGCGCATCTTTCAACGTCTCGGGGGGAGTGGCAACGGGAGAAGTTTACCGGGGTCGAGTTGTACGGCAAGACCTTGGGTGTCGTCGGGCTGGGCAAAATTGGGAGCGAGGTAGCGCACCGGGCTGCGGCCTTTGGGATGCGAGTGATCGCATACGATCCGTTTGTCTCCGCCGAGCGCGCGGCGCGCATCGGCGCGGAGCTTGTCTCCTGGGAGACCGTGCTCGCCCAGAGTGACCTGCTCACCGTGCACGCCCCGCTCACTCCCCGTACCCAGCATCTCCTGGGAGGGCCCCAGTTTGCCCAACTGAAGCCGGGTGCATTCGTCATCAACTGCGCCCGCGGCGAGTTGGTGGATCAGGAGGCACTGCTGGCCGCGCTTGACGAGGGCAGGATAGGGGGGGCGGCTCTTGATGTCTTTGAAAGCGAACCGCCCCGCGAGATGCGGCTCCTGCAACATCCGCGTGTCATAGTCACCCCGCACCTGGCGGCATCAACCACCGAAGCGGCACACAACATCAGTCTGGAAATCGCCGAGCAAGTGCTGGGTGCCCTGGCAGGCCAGCCGGTGCAGGGCGCGGTGAACCTTCCGGTCCTACAAGAGGAGGTCTGGCAGCGGCTGCGTCCGTTCGCCGATCTCGCGCACACCCTGGGAGCCGTCGCGCAGCAACTAATTGATTCGCCGATCCAGGCCATTGAATGCGCTTACGAGGGCGAAGTGGCATCAGTCGACACTACCCTGCTGACGGCGAGTTTTTTGGTCGGTCTCTTGGAGATGGTCCTCGATCAGCCGATCAATGTTGTCAACGCCGTGCTCCTCGCAAGGGAGCGGGGCATCGACGTGAGCGTGCGGGGAAGAGACCGTAGCGAGGATTTCAGCAGCTTGATTACGGCGCGTCTGCACACCGCGGCGGGAAGTCTTGTCCTGGGCGGGACGCTGTTCGGGCGACGCGAGCCGCGGATCACGCACCTGGATGGGTACCGCATCGACCTGGTCCCTGCCCCCCACATGTTGTTCGTGTGGAACGTCGACCGCCCGGGAATGATTGGTCGCGTGGGCTCCTTGCTGGGTGCGCACGCGGTCAATATTGCGGGAATGCAAGTCGGGCGAGCTGCGGTGGGAGGAACGGCGGTTATGGTGCTCACGGTCGACACGCCTGTGTCAGAAGCCGTCGTGCAAGAGATCGCCCACCTCGATGGCATCAGTGCCCTCAAAGCTGTGCACGTCGCCCACAACGACGTGCACTGAGCGCGAGTACACGAGACCTGAAGCCACCACGGGGCGCTCCGACCGCTCGGCGGACGCCTAGCAAACCTCCTGCCCCAGAGAAGAACCGCGCTCGACTACCTCTGGTCAACGTGTGGTAATCTGGGTCCAGGAGTCACGCATGCCACTCCTCAATTTTCCACGCCGTAAGGCGGTTGCTGTCGTTCCCCTGGTGCTGGCCTTGGCCGTCGGAGCCGTTGTCATCCAGCGGTCAATGCGCCCTGCCACAAGCTCTCAGCTTGTGATTCTTCTTCTGATTCCCGATGGTCCGAAGGCAGAGACTCTCGAGATCCGCACCACACTGGCTCGGCAGTTGGCCGACGCGTTTTCCACTTTCCCCGAGGTTCGGATCATCCAGGTCAACCAGCAGGTCGCGGATCCCGATGGTGCGGTCAAAGCGCGCGATCTGGGGCGCCGGTACCATGCCGCGATTGTCGTGGGGGAATCGGCGGGACTGGGGATGGCGGGCCCGTCCGTATTTGTGGAAGAGATGTCCCCCGCGATTGCCGTGCCGTTCTTGTCCGTGAAGGATTATATGACCGCGACTGTTTTAGTGGAGCCTAGTTCTCTGCGCTTTCCTGATCCCACCGCCGAGCAAGGTCGGCGGCTCGTCGAATTCGTCCGCGGAGCGATCGACCACCGACGCGCGGACTACGCGCATGCGCTAGAGCATCTGAGCGCGGCAGTGGATGAGAGCAGTTCGGTCGATGTGAGGAGCAAGGTTCTCCTGAGCCGAGGGAACGCCTTGCTTGCACTGGGCAAAAGTGCCGCGGCCATTGAGGACTACAGCCGGGCCATCCAGATCAACCCAGATCTGCAGGACGCGTACGCCAATCGGGGCGCCGCTTTCCTGAAACTCGCGGAGCGTGAGCGGGCTGCGGAGGACTTCGCCCGCGCCATACAGTTTGACCGGCTCACTCAAGTCAACCAGGCGGCCCTGGATGTCGCCCAGGGTCGGAATGAGGCCGCGCGCGCCGTGTACGATCGGCTCATTCGCTCACACCCTGAAGACCAAACGGCCTACGTGAATCGCGGGGTGAGCTGGGCCGCCGTGGGGGACCATCGCCGCGCGGTTGATGACTTTTCCCGTGCCCTTCGGCTGCAGCCAATGGATGCGATCGCCTACTATAATCGCGGGCTAAGTCTTGCGGCTTTGGACAAGCTACAACGTGCGATTGAGGACTACACTGCCGCGCTGCGGATCACCCCCCAGAACGCCGCCGCGCACCATGCACGCGGCGTCGCCCAGGCGGCTTTGGGCCACTACGAGCAGGCCGTGGAGGACTTCACTCGCGCCACCCAGATCGACCCAGCCTTTGCGGCAGCGTTCCGGGACCGGGGGGCGAGCCATTTGTTGTTAGGTCGACTCGATCGGGCGATTGCCGATGCGACCACCGCGGTGACCCTCGATCCCCACGATGCGAACGCGTACTTCAATCGGGGGCTCTCCTACACGCTGCGGGGCGAAGCGCAGAAAGCCATCGACGACATCCAAAAAGTGCTAGAGATCACGAACGATTCCGCCCTCCGGAAGAAGGCCCAAGAACAACTCGATCAACTTCGCAAGGAGCAGTAGAGGCTCCCCGGGTCCGGAAGATCGTCCAAGCAGAAGCGTGGGCTCGCGTTCGGGTTACCGAGCGTCGACTGTAATTGCCGTTGCCACGAACGTACCGTCCGCTCCGGGGCCTCCCCGCGCTACGGCGTGTGCTCCGGAGCGCATGTTCACCGCCTTGACCACCGTCAACCGCCACACCTCAGCCTCTTTGGGCACCGCGATGACGACGGAGCCGTCGTTGACCTTCAAGTAGAGCGTGCGCCCCGCGATTCGCCGCACACTCTGAAACACGGTCGCGTTCGTCATAACGTTGCCCGTGTCCATCACGAACTGAGCTTCCCGCACCCGGCCGCGGAACTCCGGCGGAAAGATGTTGATGGAGATCGCTGTGAGGGACCCGTCCGATTCGCGCCGGGCTGTGACCCCCACGAAGTTACTCGGTTTGATTGTCTCCAGCGTGGTGGCGCTTCGTTGGATCACGATCGTGTCTGCAGTCACTACCACCCGCACAGGGGTGCCGTCTCGGTCTGCGATCGTGATCGTCCCGGCGCCCACCGTACTGATCGTGCCTTCGACTTGGCCGGCGGGCACGGCGCCTGTTACTGGAGACCCCAGCACAGCGATCGCAAACAGGATGCTTATCCACAACAGAACTGACCTGTTTCTCAACGTCAATCACCTCCTCTTCCAGAAAAGCGTAGCATACCGATCATCACAGGTCAGTCACAAGATCCCCTCGCGAGGGCCTTTTGCCTGCTCGCGCGCCCTCAGAGTCATCGGAGCCCAAGGCTGGAGCGCTGGCCTTGGAATTGCTTCCAGCGAAAGGCGGCAACCCCGGGTGACTCGGGCAAGTCCCTGGAGGGCAAAGGACTACAGAGGGGTGCGCCATGACAGAAGCTATATGGGGAGCCGTCGGGCTATTCGTGGGAATTGCCCTGGGGTGGTATTGGACTAACTATCGGATGCATCCCGGTATGGCGAAGCAACTCGCCGAAACGAAAGTCCGCGGCGCCCGCCTGAAGCAAGAGACCACCGCCGAACTGGACCGCCGCGAACACGACCTCGCCGATTTGAAGACCACCTACGAGCAGGAACGTCATGCCGCAGCGGAGACACACGCGAAACTGTCCGCCGACCTCGCCAAGGCCCTGGGCGACGTGGCCCACCTGACCGAGAAATCGCAAACGCGGGGTACAGAGCTGCAACGGGCCGTCGATGAGAGCTTCCGCGAGGTCGGTCAGTTTTACGAAATCGGAGCATCTCTGGAACATGCCGCTGAAGCGTTCACACGCGCCATTGAGGCTGTGGAATCCCGGTTGCTGGTGGCATCCAAGCGAATGAAGGAGCTTGGGCTCTCAGTCGCCTCGCCGGTCGCTGCCGTTGAGTCGCCTGCCCCAGAGACCTCACAGGTGCCACTCCCACCGGACCCGCAAGTGCAGGCCGATGTTCCGCTTCAACCTGTTCGAATCAAGTCGAAACGGTAACCTCTTGGAGTTCCCAAGCGCGCCGATGGCGCGAGGATATCGACTCCGCATGCCCTAGGCACAGATCTCCCTGCCTGTGGCGTCTGTGGCGGCGTACACTTATTAAAGAAGAGGTGACTCCCATGAGGCGCATCGCTGGAGTGCTCGCGCTGGTCGCCATCGCAGTGGGGTCTGCGGGCGCGCAGGCCGCCCCGTCCGCGTTTGTCGATGTCCCGCCATGGCACTGGGCGTTTGATGCTGTGCAGGACGGGGCCGCGAAGGGGATCTTTACTGGATACCCCGTCGACGACCGCGAGCTGGTCGCTGACGCCCTGGGACAGATCTATGAGGCGTTTGCCCGCCCCACACATCCTGCTGCCCGCGAGTGGGCCGAGTGGTTTCTGACCAACACCCCGCCGGAATGGCCCCAACCGCTGCAACGCAGCCGGCTTATCGCGTTTACCTTGGAGGATCTCCACGCTGAGGTGAGAGGCGATCGGGCAACCGCGACCTTTGTGGCGGTCACCACGGTTCGAGACGACGGCCACATCTCCACGATCCGTGCGCCGATCCAAGCGCAGGCTGAGCGCGACGCTTCCCGCCATTGGCGGGTCGACTACACCACGCTGGTCACTGGGCAACCGTCCATTTTTCGATGACATCCGGCGCGCGTCCCTCCACCGAGCCCCCGCCGGCTACGGGCCACCAGGCGCCCGCTCGGCCTCGCAGCGCGGGGCCAAACCAGCAGGACTCGACCGGGACCCAGGGAATGGGGGAAGGCGAAATAGCGTCCGGGGGCAACCACGGATAGCACAGCACAAAGGGTAGGGGTCGAGGCGCATGGCAACGGGCACGGTTAAGTGGTTTAACGCCGAGAAAGGGTACGGTTTTATCACTCCCGACGATGGTGGTCGGGATCTCTTTGTCCACTACACCGGGATCGAGGGAAGCGGATACCGCACCCTCAGTGAGGGCCAGAAGGTCGAGTACGAGGCGACACAGGGACAGAAAGGCCCCCAGGCCACGAAAGTCCGCGTTCTCGCCTAGCAGTTGACTTCGTCAATCTAGCGGCCCCGCGCCCGCTCACCTAACCAACTACCTCTACGCGGCCCCTTCAGTTATTCGGCGTTGGCATGCCGGCGGCAAACCTTCCTTTTCCACCCCAGGCAGGATGATGTTGACGGCAAACGGCACGCTAGTGAAGCGTTTGTTCCCCCTTCACCCCCGGGACCTCGCAGTACAACGCCGCGAGACGCGCGAACGACAGAATCGGGGGCAGCGATCCCCGGATCGAGGCTGTGAGACGGTCCGAAGTCGCGAGTCCAGCACCGGCGAGTAACCGCCACCGTAACTCCACAAGCGCGCCCAACTGCAGCGCCAGTTCCATCGTCAGCAAGTTCGCATCGGCGAGGGGCAAGAAGATTTCCCACCGCCGGCTGGGCCGGGGTATGGAAAAAATGTTCAACATGGCCTTGGCGATGCCGGTCGTTGCCCCGGCGGCATTGCTAAACCATCCGATGATCTGGCCCAGCGAGTCCGGGTCGCGCGCGGCTGCGTCTGGATCGCGGGTGGCGGGTTCCAGGACGGCCGCTGACCCTAAGATACGGGCGAGCCGCCAGCCAATGCGGATGGGGTCCAGAGGTCGTGGCGGCTGCGGCAACACGACACTCGTGCTGCCCACTACGTGCAGTCCGAGCTTGCGGGCTTGCAGGATGGCCTCTTGGGCATTCGTCAGGATGGTAGCCCTCTCATCCTCTAAACGCGCGGTCGCCTGTTTGGCGAACGCGGCTGCCGCCGGAGGGTCGTTCGTGACGAGGGGCTCCGCGCCGGTGAGGATCTCGTAGATTACCGGCAAGATGTGAGTATTGAGCGCGAAGGGGAGCAAGATCCCCGGCGCGTCCCCCAGGGGGCGGCCGGCGGCCAGACTCTGCAGGTGATCGCTGATCTCATCCTCGGTGAGCCGGTCGGCGAACAGGAGGGCGACTTCCAGGTCGCTATCCGGCCAGGTGCGGTCGTCCGCGTACTTACCATAGAGGTATGCGGCGACGACATCCGGCGCGCGTGAGAAGTAGCTTTTCAGGACACCAAAAGCACTCACGCCTTCATCGTACTACACCCCATGACCGCACGGTTACCAGGTCGTGCCCGCGTAGGGCACGGGGCGAGTACGGCCTGCTATCTTGCCGAGGGGAGATTCTCCCGGACTGCGGTTAACAGCTCGGCGGGGCTGAAGGGTTTGGTCAGGATGCGATCGGCAGTGGGCGGTTGTCCACGCGAGAGGATCTGCGGCGGGCCAAAGCCTGTGATCAGCACAACCTTGATGTCAGGATACTCCGTCTTGGCCCGTTCCAGCACTTCCAATCCGGACATCCCCGGCATGCGGATGTCGGAGATAAGAAGGTCAAACGTGGCTTCTGCCAACGTGCTCACCGCATCCTCGCCGCTTGGTACCGTTTTCACCGCATATCCGGCACGCGTCAACACGCGGGCGCACAGGTCGCGGATCGACTCCTCATCGTCTACGACCAGGATGCGGGCGGCGGCGACCGGATGCTTGTGGGCGGACTGCACCGGCACGCTCATGTATACGCGGGGAGGCAGATCGTGAACCGGGTTCCCTGCCCCGGTGTGCTGGACACGGCAATCGACCCGCCGTGGCGCTCCACGATGCGCTTGCTGATCGGGAGGCCGAGTCCCGTTCCTTTGCCGTCTTCTTTGGTCGTGAAGAAGGGGTCAAAGATGCGGCTGATCTTATCGGTGGCGATCCCCACCCCCGAGTCCTGAAACGAAATTTCCACTTGCGGCCCGGTGCCGTTGCCCGCGATCTCGCGCGTGGTCACCGCCACGCGCCCGCCGGATGGCATGGCGTCGATCGCATTATTGAGGATGTTGATGAACACTTGCTTGAGCTGGTTCACGTCGCCCATGATGCGCGGCACCTGCGGATCCAGCGTGGCCTCGATGTTTACATTCTGCGATTCGGCGCGCTTGCGGATGAGGGGGAGGATACTCTCGAGCGCATCGTTGATGCCGGTCTGTTCCATCGCGGAGTCGGTCTGGCGCGCGTAGCCGAGCAAGTCGCGGACAATCGCCCGTGCGCGCAGCGACTCTTTTTCGATGACTTCCAGGTCGGAGCGTTTCGGGTCATCGGCGGGGGTCTCGCTCAAGATCAGGGAGGCATACCCCAAGACACTGGTCAGCGGGTTGTTGATTTCGTGCGCGATGAACGCGGCCAGCTCCCCGATGGTGGCAAGCTTCGCGGAATGCATCAGTTGGAACTGCGCCTGCTCGAGCATGGCCATCTGTTCCTGGAGATTTTCGTACAGGCGCGCGTTCTCGATCGCGACGGCGATCTCGTCAGCGAGCGTCTGGAGCATCGAGAGGTCGTCTGAGGAGAAGCTCGCGCCGGGACGCAGCCAGACGCGCAACACACCAATCGGCAGTCCCCGGTACAAGATGGGGATGTCAGTCGCCGTCGGATCGGGTGGGGGCGCGCTGCGTGAGTCTCCCTCTTGCAGCAGCACCTGCACGCGCTCGAAGTCAAACGCCTCTTCGATCAAGCGCGAGGTCTGCTGCAGCAGCACATCGACACTGTGAATTGTGACGATCTTCTTGGACACCTGCGTGATGGCGCCCAACTGTGCACTCTTCCGGCGTTCTCGCCCAAATAGCTGCGCTTTCTCGACGGCCACCGCGGCCTGGCTTGCCATGGTCGAGACCAAGTCCAGTTGCTGGACCGACGGGGCAGACGCGAGCCCGAGCACGATCAATCCGACGGCCCGCTCGCCCAGCGCCATGGGCACGACGACCATGTGGGGCACATCGGCCCACCCTCCCGCGGGGGCGAGTTCTCGAATCGTCTCACGATCGCGTCCGGCCTCCAATACGACGGGTTCGCGGCTCCCGAGCAATCGCGCCAGGGTCGGCTCATTCGCCGATCGGGTGCTAGAGGGTAGGGCGCGATCCCCTACGCGCCAGGTCCCGAACACTACGGTGTTCGCGGGTGCGTCAGGCAACCCGACCGCGAACACCTGCAGGTCGACGACTTTGCGGACCTTAGCGTGCAGGGCGTCATAGATCTGCTCTATATCGAGGCTACTGGTTAACGCTCGAGCCAGTTCGTTGAGACTCACCAGCTGCGAGGTGCGTCCCTCGGCCTCTTGCTGGCTGCGTCGGACGCGGTCCGCGTCCTCAAGCTGCAGGCGGAGCATTTGGGAGAGGCCGACGAGCGGCAGCGTCAGCAAGAGGGTCCGCCACGGGTTCACCGCCCAGAAGTCGGCCACGACGGCCCCGAGCCATACCAAGATCATCTCGCGATAGAAGCTGGCCCGCGAGATCACTCCGACCTGCTTGACGGGCTTGCCGGCTGCGAGCGTAATGGCGGTGGTCACCAACGTCCCGTTGACGAAGTACAACACGAAGCCTGCGGCGAACGCGGCCGCGTACCACTCGAGCGTCAAGAGGCCGGCGGCGCTCGAGGGCCGTCCCAATGTCCACACGGCCGCCGCGACCGCCACCGATAGCACATGCTGAGCCACGTTGAACGCGCCCTGATACCAGGGGAGTTCACGCCGTTTGATCCAGTACGCACCAAACGTGAGCAAGATGAGGACGACGGTGTTGCCCAGAGGGAAGAGGAGGAGGCTTGCGACGATAATCGCGTTGATCAGCGACCAGGCCATCCCCTCGCGCCCGGGCATGATCACCCGGACGCCCCGCAGCTGGGTCAGAAGGGCTGCGGCCAGGAAGATGGCAAAGGGGACGGTGGTAAGGTTTGAAGTGGCTCCCGGAAGTTGCGGCAATACGACGGCTAGGACGCCGCCGATGAGGATGACGCCCAGCACGTAGATCCGAGCTGGCAGGGAGAGGTTCTTCATCCTAGGCCGTGGTCAAAGAGACTTGCCCGGCGGCCGCACCTGTTACGGCCACCGGGTCGAGATCCTGCACCCACACTAGCGCCCGGCGGAACAGTCCGCCAGAGGGTGGTTCTTTACCAAATTGTGCCCGGCGCGATCGTCTCCCAGGTCGCGGTTTCCCACGTCGCGGTGTCCGGCGTGGCTCCCCACGACACTGAAACCGCCATGAACATGACCAGTGCGGCCATTGCCACGGTGATCAAGGTCTTCTTCATCTGCGCATCCTCCCGACAGAATCTGTTTCCTGCCCATAAATAGAGCAATTCCCGTGCCATTTGGCGGAAAGTTGTTCGGAATGGTACCCATTTTCTCCGGATCCTTTAAGAAGGTCATGCCCGTTTGGATGGTATTTCAGCGGAAACGAGAGAACGGCGGGTGAAAACTCTGCGAGGGGGAGCGGTGTCCTCCCCCTCGCACACTACTTGGTTTGATGCACTAACCGCTCGTGGCGGCTTCGTTGACTACCAGAGGGTGCCTGGAGCAACGGTCTCCCAGGTCGCGGTTTCCCACGTCGCGGTATCCGGCGTGGCTCCCCACGACACAGAAGCGGCGACGAACATCAGCACTGCGAAGACGAACGACGCAATCACTGTCCGCATGTACTCACCCTCACATCTCCACTGAGATCGACCCTACATCTCGCCGGCCAGGAACCACATATCCTTCTGCCTGCCGAAGCGAGATGCGAGTCGGTCTTCACTACCGGTGGCGCGCTGACCGTAACATAGCTGCGTAATGCTGTCAACGGACAACTCGCGCCTCTACTGTCTCCTATCGTCTCCTTATGCCCAAAGTTAACTCCTCTAGCCTTCATGAACAACGCTACTGGCGACGCACGGAATTCTCCCCCACCGGGCCCCCGGCGTGCTGGCATCGGAATTGCTTCCACTCGCAGTGGACAGATTTACCCGAGACTTTGCGAGGTGTGATGTGGCACGAGCAAGCGGGGACCAACTTCGCCGGATCCTGGCCCAAGAGGTCGCCATCCACCGCGATCTGTTGGCCCTCGCTCGGAGCCGCCACATGTTGTTGAAGCAAGGCCGCTTCGCGGAAGCGGCAGAGATGGCGGTCCGGGAGGCAGCGTGCATCGTGACGCTGCGCGAGTTGGAGACATCGCGGACCCGCCTCCGCCGAACGGAGACGCCGCACCGTGCCCCAGTCCGCTCCACTCGACAGATCGCGTCCTTGGTCCGCAGCCTGGCAGCGGTTGAGCGAGCCACCCGCCAGTTATCGCACAAGCAGGTACCGACCGATGGAGTGCATGTCCTCATACCCATGTCGGGGCCCGTGTACATCAACCTGAACTAATGGAAATTCCCGCGGCTTCCCCCCTCTCCCCCTGGACCTCGCTAGCGGAGGTCTCTCTGCCGCCCAAGGGCGGTCCGACTCTGACCTCGCGCGCGCGATGGGAGAGGAATCCAACCGGCGGGACGCCCCGAACGTGTTCGAACGCGCCCGTCAGGCGTTGATGTCGCAACTACAACAGGCGCCCGCGGTCGCCGATGTCTTGGCTGTACCGTCGCTTACGATGTCGCCGATGGCGCAGGCTTCGGTGGCGGTTCAGTTAGCGATGAATGATCGTACGCAGCACGTGGTGATGCGTTTGATCGACGCGCGAACAGGGGCAGTGCTCCTCGAGATGCCATCTACCGCTCTGGCGGTGGTGGCGGCGAGGGTCGGCCCCGTCGTCCACGGCACCGCGACGAAAGCGTCGATGAGATAAAACCGGCCGGCGGCGTGACCCGTGCGAGCACGGGCGCCGTCTTCCTATAGATTGCCTCGCCGTCTTGGCTCTGAAAGCGGGTATGGGTGCAGACGAACCTCAGGGGGGACGCTGCGACACCGCCCGCACGGAGCCAAGCGGCGGGGTTTTTTGGCGAAAGGCGCGTCCCACTGACAAGCGGTCTCCGTCTGGATGCGGAAACTCCGAAGGGGGAACTTTCGCGCACTTGCGCCCGGACTGCCGGGTCTAGCCTTCGAGCTGCGGCGGTATGATTCCGCAGGACCCCAATTTGCTCCCCCAGAAGAGACAACCCATGGCGATTGATCGCACCGCGATCCTCGTCGTCGATGATGAAGAGAACCTCCGGAATTTGCTGAGCAAGATCCTCAGCGACGGGGACCATGTAGTCGAAACCGCCGCTGACGGCGAAGCAGCCCTGGCCAAGTACAAGGCCAGCCGCTTTGACCTCGTCCTCCTGGACCTCAAGCTGCCGAAACTTGATGGAATGAGCGTGCTCCGCGGGATCATGGAGCACGACCCCGACGCCCTCGTCATTATCATTACCGCGTTCTCCACGATCGACACTGCCATTGAGGCGATCAAGCTGGGTGCCTACCACTACGTGGGCAAGCCCTTTCGCCCCGAGGAACTCATGATCGTGGTGAATCAGGCGCTCGAACGCGGCCGGTTGGTGAGGGAGAACCGAAAACTGCAACAGGAGTTGATGCGCACGTTTAAGTTTGAGGGCATCGTCGGCGACTCTCCGAAAATGCACGGCGTACTGCAGCTGGCCGCGGTCGTGGCCCCCACCGATGCCACAGTCCTCATCTATGGGGAGACCGGGACAGGGAAAGAGCTGCTGGCGCGCTCGATTCACTTCCAGAGCACCCGCGCGGCCGGCCCGTTTGTGGTGGTGAACTGCGGCGCCATCCCGGAGACGCTGCTGGAGACGGAACTGTTCGGCCACGAGAAGGGGGCGTTCACGAGCGCGATCACGAGTCGTGTCGGACGGTTCGAACGCGCGCAGGACGGGACGATTTTCCTCGATGAGATCGGCGACATGAGTGTGGCGATGCAGGTGAAACTGCTGCGCGTCCTGGCGGAGCGGGTGATCGAGCGCGTGGGGGGCAGTAAGCCCATCGACGTGAACGCCCGTGTGGTCGCCGCCACCAACAAGGACTTGAAGAAGGCCATCAGCGAGGGGCAGTTCCGCGAGGACCTGTACTATCGGCTCGCGGTCATGCCGGTCGAGCTGCCGCCGCTGCGCGAGCGCAAGGAGGACATCCAGGCTCTGGCCTACCACTTCCTCAACAAGTATGCCGTCGCATTTGGTAAGCGGATCAAGGGCTTTACGCCTGCGGCGATGAAAAAGCTGCGCAGCCACCAGTGGCCCGGAAACGTGCGGGAACTCGAGTACGCCGTGCAGCGTGTGGTCATTTTGGCCACCAAGGAACTGATTGACGTCGAGGAGATCTGGCTGGACGAGCAAACGGCTCCCGGGGCCAAGTTTTCGAAGGCCTTTTCGCTGGGGGAAGTCGAACGCCGACACATCGACGCTGTCTTGAAGATGACCGCGTGGAACCTGGATGAGGCCGCCCGCGTCCTCGGCATCGACCGCAACGCGCTGCAGGGCAAGATGCAAGAGTACAACATCACGGCCGAAACTGGTTAACGCGTCTACCGGGCCCTAGGCCCACCGTTCCCCTCCCTCTGGTCCCTTTTGTTCCGCCTCGACCGTGGCGAACATCTCGGGTGGACCGTGGCATGAAACTTGCTCTGCTTTTCAGACGCTGCACTAGCCCAAAGTTGGGCATCATTTGCACCAGACGGAGAGGAAATGACCGTGTTACCCAAAGCCCGGATTTTGGTTGTCGACGACGAAGCGTCCATCCGCGAACTGTGTAGCCGAATCCTGAGCCGGGCGTACACCGTGGCCGTGGCGGGTGATGGACCGACCGCCCTAGCGATGGCCCGCGCTCAAGTCCCCGATCTCGTCCTCACAGACATTCGGATGCCCGGCATTAGCGGCCTAGAGGCCGCCCGCCAGATCATTAGCGAAGCCCCCGACGTCTCTGTGGTCGTCATGACCGGGTTCAACGATTTCGACAATCTCCGGGAGACGGTGAAGCTTGGTGTAAACGGGTTCATTATGAAGCCCTTCACGCCTGACGACCTCCTCAAGACCGTCGGGGAAGGGCTGCGCAAGGGACTGCACTTCAAGCGCAACACGCGATTGCGCGCGCTGCGGCCCCTATTGGAGCTGCGCAGTGATAAGCTCGACGACCTGGATCACGGCCGTGTGTTCCAGGTCATCACGAAGACCGCGCTGGACGAGTTGGATGCCGCGACCGTCAACCTCGTGGCCCTGGCCGAGGACGGACAGGAGCTGACCGTGACGACATCGTCGGCAGCGGGAGACGAGACGGTCACGACGACGGGCCCGGTGGACCGCGCGAAATCCTCCACCTGGAACATCGCGCCCGGCGATGTCTTGACCACCAACGGTATCCCCGAGGCCGTAGCCGACGAGAGTGGGGGAACACTCTCCATCCCCCTCCAAGCGGGGGGGAACGTCGTTGGGGTCCTCACGGCCTCAGGCGAGAAGTTTAGCAGCATTGATCGCGATATGCTTCGGCTCATCGCCGCGCAAGGCGCGATGACGATTGAAAACATCCGCCTGTCCCGACGGCTCAGCCGATTGCGACGGAATACTGTGTATGGTCTGGCCGCGGTCGTGGACCTGCGGGACCAT
The DNA here is from genome assembly GCA_035300645.1 of bacterium. Classification (GTDB taxonomy): domain Bacteria; phylum Sysuimicrobiota; class Sysuimicrobiia; order Sysuimicrobiales; family Kaftiobacteriaceae; genus 13-1-40CM-64-14. The sequence goes on along the minus strand of DATGVF010000041.1, from coordinate 4,529 downwards.
CCGACCGGCAACCACTCTGATCGGCTGGCGCAATACGCCGTGGCCATCGGCACGCGACTAGGCCTCCGGGCTGACCGGGTGGAGGATCTGAAGATCGCCGCCCTTTTGCACGATATCGGCAAGATTGGTATCGATGATGGGGTCTTGCGGAAGCCTGGAGACCTCACGGCTGAGGAATATGACTGGATGAAGACCCATACGCTCATGGGAGCCAAGATTCTGGCGATGATGGAGTTTTCCTCACGCGTGGTGGAGGCGGTCTTATTCCACCACGAACGTGTGGACGGATCAGGGTACCCATTGGGACTGAGCGGAGACCAGATCCCGATCGAGGCGCGCATTCTCGCAGGAGCCGATGCTTTGGAGAGCATGACCACCACGCGGTCGTACCGTAGCGCCATGCCCGTGCGCCAGGCGGTGACGGAACTTGCCGCAGGCCGAGGGACGCAGTTCGATCCCCAGGTCGTCGATACCCTGCTGGCCTGTTTGCACGCGGGCGATCTCCAGCCGCTGACGCCAGGTGACACCATGCCGATGTCTGCGTCGGAGTCGGCCTAGACGACCGTGTCGACGACCCCGCGCATCCACACCTCAGTGGGTGTCACTACCGGATTGCACCAGCGCATGGTGCCGAAGCTGATGATGGTGAATGCGCTGTTGGTCCTGCCGTTGAACCAATTGCTCGCCCGCATCGAGCAGGAGCTGTCCGAGAACCCTGCCTTGGAACTCGACGAAAAACCCACCTCCCCGGACACAGATTGGACACCAGGGGAGGGCGGGCAGTCGCTTACAAGCTGGACCCCCGATGAGGAAGAGTTCGATCCCTTCTCGCGGATGGCCGCTCCCGTATCGCTGCAGGAGCATTTGCTGATGACCTTGCAGGCGCAAGGGCTGTCCGCGCGCGACCATGCCATCGGCGAGCGGCTCCTCGGCTACATCAACGAGAACGGGTACCTCGAAGCGTCCACCGCGCAGGTCGCCCAGGAGCTCAACGCGGAAGTGGAGGAAGTCGAGGCCGTCTTGGGCCGCATCCAGCGCTTTGAGCCTGTGGGCGTCGGGGCCCGCAACGTGGAAGAGTGCTTACTCCTGCAGCTGCGCGTAATGGAACCGACCGCAGTCAATCGTCTGGCCCAGCGGATCGTCGAGACGTACCTGCCCGATCTCGCCGCCCATCGGTTTGACAAGGTCGCCAAGGCGGTGAACGCCACCGTGACCGAGGTCAAAGAGGCCCACGAGTTTGTGAAAGCGAGCTGCTACCCGTATCCCGGCGAGCGGTATCGTAGCGATCAAGATGGCGGACGGGTCCGTCCCGCCGAGATCGCCCGCCCGGATGCCATCGTGCGCCGCACCGACGACGGATTTGCGATTGAGTTGTGCCGCCAAAATGCCTTCGCGCTGCGCGTGAACGCGTTCTACGACGACTTACGCCGGCAAATGCGCCGTGCATCCGCAGGCTACTCCGACGAATCTCGCGGGCACGTGCGGGATTACGTCAACCGGGCCAAGCTGTTCATCGATGCCGTGCAGCGCCGGAACTGGACGTTTGCCAATATCGTGCAGGCCATCGTCCGCACGCAGTGGGAGTTCATCGAGCGCGGGGATGCCCACTTGAAACCATTGACCAAGGCGATGATTGCCGCGGAGCTGGGAGTCAGCGAATCCACGGTCAGCCGGGCGCTCGATGCGAAGTTCGTGCAGCTGCCCACCGGACGCGTGGTGAGTTTCGACCTCTTCTTCGATCAGTCATTGCCGACGAAAGACCGGATCCGCGAGATCGTCGCGGCCGAGACTCGTCCGCTCACCGACGAGGAGATTGCGGTCCTGCTGACCTCCGAAGGGGTCAAGATCGCACGGCGAACAGTGAGCAAATACCGGGAGGAAATGAACATTCCGCCGTCCACCTCCCGCGGACCCATGGCGGCCAGCTCCTAGCCTCCGCGACAGTCCCGCCCCTCTGTCCTCTCTGAGCCTCAGCATTCTGTGTCCATTGGGACCGTGGGCGCACGCGCCCAGGCCGCTACCTGCGCGTGCTTGGCATGCCCCTTGCTCCTTTTTGAGGCAGGAGAGTTATCTCACTCTACCTTGCACCCTCTGGTTCTGGAGGATGGCATGTCACGACGTCGACGCAGCCGACCGCTCCCTGTCGCCCAACCGACGCCCCGCCCCGAGGAGTCATCCGAGGCAGACGCAGCGGTGGTGGCATTGCAGGCGGAGTGCGCCAAACTCGCCGAAGAAGAGTTGCCCTTGAGGGTCGCCTATGAGCGATTCCTTGATCTTGTGCATCGTGTCGTACCCTTTGCGCACGGCACGCTGTATGTCGCGGAGTGGACCAGTGGCAAGCTCTCTCCTGTCGCCGTCCGCGGGAATCGCGTCGAGTTGGCCGATCGGATCCGGTTTGCCCGGGGCCGGGGGCTCTCGGCGTGGGTCGCACAAGAAGGACGAGCGGTGGTGATCCCTGATCCGGCCGCACGCGAGAAGCGGACAGCGTTTGCCGACGAAACTCTGCGTGCCTTCCTCGCGTTCCCGCTGGTCCAACAGGGAGTCGTGTCCGGGGTCGTGGCCTTGACCCGCACGGACAGCACCTTCGCAGAAGACGAGTTTGACCGCCTGGCCCAGTTAGCCGCGCCGCTGGCACGAACGCTGTCCACGATGCGGCGGGAAACGCAGATGCGGGAGTTGATCTCCCTCGATGCGGAAACGGGGCTGAGTAGCGACCATCACTTTCTGGCCCGCTTAGAAGAAGAACTCCAGCGCGCGGCGGAGTTTGCTCTCGTCCTGCTGGAACTGCGGATGTCTCCCGGTGCAGAGCGTGCACCGCTCGTGCAGCGTTTCACGCGCCGTCTTCGCGAGGTGATTCGCAGTTGCGATCTCGTGGCCCACCTGGGCGAGGGACGATTTGGCGTCCTGTTGGCCGGGGTGAATCGTGAAACGGCGGGAGCCATCGTCGACCGCTTCGCGGAGATTGTCGCGCGCGAGCTGCGCCCCGCATCTGAAGCCGCACTGCGGCTACGCGTGGGGCTCGCCACCGGTACTGAACTGCAGAGTTCTCCGAGTGCGTTGCTGCAGCACGCTGCTGCGGTCATGGCCGATATCGCATGAGGTTGGTCCCATGACCGATGCTGCCAAGTCTGTGGCCGCGCTGTGGGAACGCTATAAAGAGCAGCGCACCGCTGCCGTCCGCGAGCGCTTGGCCGTCGCCTACCTCCCTCTCGTCCGAACGCAAGCCCGGCAAATGGCCGGTCGAGTCCCAGCCTCGGTCAAGAGCGAGGATCTGGAAGGGTACGGGATGATCGGTCTGCTCGAGGCGATCGATCGGTTTGATCCCGACCGCGGAATCCCCTTTGAGGCGTTTGCCCGGCTGCGTGTGCGCGGCGCGATCTATGACTATTTGCGGACGCTTGATCTCCTGCCGCGACTGGCGCGACAGCACGTGCACCATGTGCAGGCCCAAGAGCACCTTTTGGCCCGCCGGCTGGGCCGCGCCCCGACCGATCGTGAACTAGCAAAGGCAACGGGCATGAACGCCGCAACCCTGGCTCGGGCGCGCACAGACGCGCACGCCGGAACGCCGCTGTCACTAGACGAGTTCAATGACAGCGATCGTCTCCCCGAGGCCCTCGCGCGCGACGCCGGAGGCGATGTCTCCGGCCTCGTCGAGCAGCAGGCGCGGGATGCTGCATTGTGGCAGGCCATCGATTTGCTGTCGGTCCGGCACAAAGTTGTGATTGGTCTGTATTATTGCGAGGGACTCACGTTGGGGGCAATCGGTCGTGTATTGCGCGTCACCGAGTCGCGCGTGAGTCAGATGCGCAGCGAGGCTCTGCAGGGTCTCCGGACCCACCTGGCGCTACGGACGTGGTGGGATAGCGCGGTGTTAGACGGAGGCCGGCACCCAGGCGGCCCAAGGGCTACCGGGCCAGTTCCTGGGGCACAACATGACCGTGGACCGCGAGCAACTCAAGACCATCCTCACTGAGGTCCGACGGCAGTCTGCGGCTCAGGCCGCGTTGCTGCTGTCTGGCGATGGAGTAGTGCTGGAATCCGTCGGTGATGCCCAGGCCGATCTGGATACCCTGGCCGCATATGCGGCGAGCAGCGTGATGGTGTGTGAGCGACTGGGCGAAAGTGCCTCGTTTGGATCCCCGGAAGCGGTCATGGTTGTCTTTCCCTCCCGGGCCGTGGCGATGGCTCCCCTGGGGCCGGCAATGGCCGTGCTGATCGGTTCCGCATCGCAGTTGGGGACGCTGCGGCTGACCTTGCTGCGCTTTGTAGACGATTTGGCAGCGGCTCTTCGCGGAGAACCGCGCCGCGCCGCCCCGACGAGTGCCACCGCGGACGCCCCCGCAGGAGATCGCACGAAAGCCGTACGCATTACCCCTGGGTTGGGCTAGTCTTTTTCGTTCTCTCTCGCGCCGAGGATTTGTTGATTTGCTTCACCGTGGTTGCTGCAGCATCACGCAAATTTACGGGTCGACGTTCTCGACGGGAAGTTGCGCGCGAAACCTCCCACCATGCCCAAGAGGGTCACA
>DATGVF010000040.1:0-2176 GCA_035300645.1 bacterium | reverse complement strand
AGCCGGCACGTCCACCACCCATGTCGTCCCACCTGCGTCCACCCAATACCGCGCGAGCGTGCCTAGAAAGCTGCTCGCGCTAATGTGCCCTGGGAGGACGTTTGGACCTGGGATGCGCTCTCGATGCAAGCGGAGAGCCTCGGGCCGCAACACGATAACGCGTCGGCGGGAGGCGCCGTTTGGCCCAGAGGCCGCGTCCGCAGTCTGCATCGTGATCCCCACCGCTCGCACAGTCTGGGGCCCGACGACCTCCGCGTCAATGAAATTCGCCAGCCCCACGAAATCGGCCACGAAGCGGTTGGCCGGGCGATGATAGATCTCCACCGGGGTGCCCACTTGTTGGATCCGGCCGCCGGCGATGAGCGCGATGCGATCCGAAATGGCGAGTGCCTCTTCCTGATCGTGGGTCACGTAGAGGACCGTCTTGCCCAGTTGCCGCTGGAGTGCCCGCAGCTCCGTCCGCACTCGCACCCGCAGCTTGGCATCGAGGCTCGACAGCGGCTCGTCCAGTAACAGCACCTCCGGCTCGACGACCAGCGCGCGGGCCAGGGCCACCCGCTGCTGCTGGCCGCCGGAGAGCCGCGACGGAAACGCATTGTCCACCCCAGTGAGGCCGACCAACGCCAGGGCGTCAGCCACGCGCCGGCGGATCTGGGGGGCGGCCACGCGGCGCATCCGCAGTCCGTACGCCACATTCTCCACCACCGTCATGTGCGGGAACAAGGCGTATTCCTGAAACACCATCGCCGTGTGCCGACGATATGGCGGCAGGTCGTTCACACGCGTGGCGCCGATGTACACATCGCCCCGATCCGCAGGGTAAAAGCCGGCGACGATCCGCAACGTGGTCGTCTTGCCCCCGCCAGACGGGCCCAGCAGGGTGAAAAAAGAGCCGTCAGGTACCACGAGGGACACCCGCTCTACCGCCGCGTGTGCGCCGAAATTCTTAGAGACGTCGACAAGACGGACTTCAGCCATAGGTCATCCTACCGGAAGACCACGCAGACCGCGGCCGAGCGCCACGCGGGCGAGCCCCACCGCGACAAAGGTCACCGCCAGCAAGGCGGTCGTCAGGGCAGCCGCAGCGCCCCAGAACCCGCCTCCGATCATCGAGAGAATGGCATAGGTCGCCACCAAGTTGCGTGGGGTGACCAAGAAGACGACGATGCTGAGATTCGTCACCGCACGGATGAAAGACGTCACAAACGAGGTGACAAACGGCCCACGCAGCAGCGGCAGGTACACGTCGCGCAACACCTGCAGGCCGCTGGCGCCCAGGTTGGAGGCGGCCTCTTCAATGGATCGGTCGATCTGCTTCATACCGGCCACCGCAGCCTGGTAGCCAAACGGGATATGCCAGAACGCGAGCGCGAGGATCAGGATCCATGGCGTGCCGCCAAGCACCAGGGGGGGCTGATTGAACGCCAGCAAGAATCCGATGCCGATGAAGACCCCGGGAAGTGCCGCCGGCAGCACGGCGAGAAAATCCAGCGCGCGTTCAGTGCGGAAGACATGCCGCGAGGTCACAAACGCGGCAACCAGGGCGAGGGAGCTTGTCACCAAGGCGCTGGCCACGCCGACCTTGATGCTGTTCACGAGATGTGGGCCACTTTGGCCCAGCGCGAGACGCCAGTGGTCCAGGGTCAACGTCCAATTGTAGCCCCACGTGCGGGCAAACGCACCGGCTAGTACGGCCACGTACACCAGGAGCACGAAGATCGCCACCCCGATGGAAAAGACGAGCAACGGAGTGAGGAAGTACCAGGGGGTGGGCGGGCGCGTCAGCCGGCCGCCGCGGCCGGTGATCGCCGTGTACAGGCGGCGGCTGACCCACACGCGCTCGAGGAGGAATAACCCCACAGTGGGCAGGAGCAGGACGCTGACCACAACAGCGGCGCCGCTCAAGTCCCCGAGTCCCTCGATGCGGAACCACGCCTCAGTCGCGAGCAGCGGCATATCCCCGACGAGGACCACCGCGTTACCGAAATCCGCCAACACCGAGATCGCGACAATCAGCATCGCGGCCGCCACGCCGGGGCGGGCCAAGGGGAAGGTCACCGTACGAAACAGCGTCCACTCGGACGCGCCCAGGTCGCGCGCGGCATACTCCAAGGTGGGATTGATGGCCTCGAGCACCTGGGCGATGATCAGCGCCGCGTAGGGAAAGAACGCGACC
>DATGVF010000039.1:0-2298 GCA_035300645.1 bacterium | reverse complement strand
AGCGGGAGTGTCTGGCTGAACGGCGTCGACGTGATGGCGTTACCGGAAGAGCAGTTCCGCCAGCAAGTGCGCTGGACCCAGCTGGCCTGGGTCCCCCAGGGAGCGATGAACGCCCTCAATCCCGTCATTGGGATCGGCGACCAGATCGCCGAAGCGCTCCTCGCCCACCAGAAGGCAGACAATCCGCTCAGCGCGCGTCGGGCGGTCGAGGAAGGCGTGGGACAGGTCGGTGTGCCGCTGGATTTTCTCGATCGCTATCCCTTTGAGCTCAGCGGCGGCATGCGCCAGCGCTTGGTTCTGGCAATGGCCTTGATCACCCATCCCGACGTCATCGTGCTGGATGAACCGACCTCCGCGCTCGACGTGCTGACCCAGGCCAATATCATGAACGTCCTCAAGACGGTCAAGCGCTCGACCGAGACTCGTTTTATCCTGATCACCCACGACATCGCGGCCAGCAGCGAGCTCGCTGACGACGCCGCGGTCATGTACGCCGGGCAGTTTGTCGAAGTGAGCAGTGCCGACCAGTTCTACCGCGAGCCGCTCCACCCGTACTCCCAGGCGCTGATGGCAAGCGTTCCGGCGCTGCGGGGCGACAAACGTCTGGCCGCAATCCCCGGACAACCCCCCAGCCTCATCAATCCGCCCACGGGCTGCCGCTTTGCCGACCGCTGCCCCGCTCGGTTTAGTAAGTGTAGCGAGGAGCCTCCGCTGTTCTCCGTGGAGGGCCGCCTCGTGAAGTGCTGGTTGTACGAAGAGCGCGCCCATGCCTAATGATCTCCTGCTATCCATCCGCGACCTCCACACGTGGTTTGAACTCCGCCGCTGGGGATTTGTCCGGGTAGGATTTGTGCACGCGGTGGACGGGGTCGACTTCGATCTGCACCGCGGCGAGGCGGTGGCGATCGTCGGTGAAAGCGGGTGCGGGAAGAGCACACTCGCCAAGACGATCCTGGGTCTGCATCTGCCCCGGCAAGGAGAGATCATCTTTGACGGCAAGCCTGTGCGCGGGCGCGAGGATCTGCGCTGGTATCGGGCGCGCGTCGGCTACGTACAGCAAGATCCGTATGGCGCCGTGCCTCCCTTCATGCGCGTGCAGCGAATTCTGGAGGAGCCGCTCATCATCAACGGGATTGGTCCCAAAGACGAGAGAGTTCGACGCATCCGCACGGCGCTAGAAGACGTGAAGCTGACGCCGGTCGACGACTTTCTGCCGCGTTTTCCCCACATGCTCAGCGGAGGACAGCAGCAGAGGCTCGTCATCGCGCGGGCGATGATCCTCCAACCCCAACTCATCGTCGCCGATGAGCCCGTGTCCATGCTCGACGCGTCCGTCCGCGTGGAGATTTTGCAGCTGCTGCGAGGGCTCCAGGACCGCTACGGCCTGAGCGTGATCTACATCACGCATGACTTGTCGACCGTCCGGTACTTCTGCGAACGGGTCTGCGTGATGTACGGGGGGCTGATTATCGAACGGGCCTCGATGGCCGATTTGCTGCGGACGCCACGACACCCATACACACAGGCGTTGCTGGCGGCGATTCCTGATCCGGATCCCGAGAATGCCCACCGCCTCAGGGACGTGCCATCTGGGGAACCTCCCAGCCTGCTCCATCCTCCCGCGGCCTGCCGGTTTCACCCCCGGTGTCCGTCCTTCATGCCGGGGATTTGCGACATCCACGTGCCGAAGGACTTCGTGCCCTCGCCGGGACAACACGTGTTGTGCTGGCTCTACGATGATACGGGTCTCGTTGCCCCGTCTTCGACGAGGAGGGCGTAGCATGCGGAGGTGGGGTGGGTCAGTCAGGCTGATTGTCCTCGGCGGCTCGGTCCTGCTCGCCAGTTGGCTCTTCCTGCTGCTCCTGACCATCCGCCTCCTCACCCCGAGTTTGCCGCTTGCCCTCCTTGCCTATGCGGGCTCAGTTGCAGGGTTGGCGATCGGCGTGTTCGGTGCCGTTCGGTGTGCTCACCGGGCCGAAGGTCTTTAGGCATCCTCGGGATGCGGGGAGGAACGCCCTTGATATTTTTGCCGCTTGGCCGAATAGAAGGGAAAGACCCCGTTTCAAACCGACCGTGATCCGGCGAACAACCTTTCGAGGGTTTGATGAGCGTTGAAGCATGGCGGTGTGGACTGTAGTGAGTCCACGTATGCAAGATTCCAGAAGGAGTCTTGGGCTGCATCCCGTATGTTCTTGGACGAATCCATATCTAAAGAACAATCTCATAGAGTGAGTTGCTCGAGTCACCACATCAGGCCAGCGGGGTGTGTGCTTTGAAGCAGCCGTCGGCGACACCGAG
>DATGVF010000038.1:0-6158 GCA_035300645.1 bacterium | reverse complement strand
CGCCCTCCGTAGTCGAAGAATTGCGCCCAGATCGGTTTATCCACGCCGAAGAAGCGCCGCAGCTCGGTCATTTGCTCGGGCGTCATCTCGATTTGGGTGCCTAAGAACAACTGCACCGCGTCCCCGGGAATCAGCCGGATGAGCAAGAAGACAGCGGCGAGGATGCCCACCAACACCGGGACAAGCGCAATCACGCGCGAGGCGAGGTATCGCTGCATCGAGGTCGCGGGGATCCGAGACGTTAGACGCCCCGGATCCCCGCAGGCAGAGCGAGATTACCGTTCGACGGTTGCTTCCTCCAGGTAGTATAGGGCGCCGTTTCCGATGAGCTTGAAGCCGCGGACGGAGGCCCGCAGCACTTGGGTCTCCATCGGCCCATACAAGAACACCGCGGGGGCGGCTTCGACGAGCGCGCGCTGCAGCTCATCGTAAATCACCTTGCGCCGGGCCGGATCCACGTTGACGCGTCCGCGCTCGAGCAGACGGTCGATGGCGTTGTCTTTGAAGAGGAAGTTGTTGACCGCGCCCGTGCTGTGGAAGGTCCGGTAGAGGAACCGATCGGGATCGGGGTCTCCGCCGCGCAGCTCGATCATCGTATCGAAGTCCCGCGCGACCCACCGGTTAATGTAGGTGCCCCACTCAATGTTCTCCAGCGTGGCCTGCACGCCGATGCCGCGCAATTGGTCTTGAATGACTTGGGCGACGGCGATCCCCCCTTCATAGGTCGGGGAGGTCACGATCTTGGTGGCAAAGCCGTTGGGGAACCCCGCATCCGACAGCAGCTGTTTGGCGCGGGCGAGATCTTGCGTGTACGACGGCAGTTGTGAGGTCGGCAGCGCCCAGGGCGTCGCGGCCGGAACCGGCCCCGAGGCTGCCGCATACCCAAATTCGGCAGTGGAGATAATCGCTTGGCGGTCGATCGCCCAGGACACCGCGTAACGGACGCGAGGGTCCGTGTACGGGGGCCGGCTGGTGTTGAACGAGAAGATGCGCAAGTTAAGCCCCGGTTTTTGCAGCACGACCAAGGAGGGCTCCCGTTTGGCCGATGTGATAACGGTCCCCTGGCTGATGCTGGCGAGATCTAGGTCACCTGCCCGCAGACCGGCGAGCAGCGAGGCTTGGTCGGGGATGACGCGGATGATCAGCGTGTCCACCCTGGGCAACCCCCGGCGGAAGTAGTTGGGGTTGCGCACCAGCCGCATGAAGTTATCCGGGACCCACTCCGCGAGCATGAAGGGCCCCGTGCCCGCTTCGATCCGCTGTAGGTTCCCGGCCTTCTGGACCGCGGACTTTTGCACGATCGACAAGTTGGCAGACGCCAAGCCGGATAGAAGTGACGCCAGGGGGAGACTGAGTTTGATGCGCACCGTGTACGGATCCGGCGTCTCGATGCTGGCGATCTGGTCGATGAACGAACGGCCCGGAGACTTGGTGGCGGGATCAAGTACCCGGTCGAGAGTAAACTTCACATCGTCGGCGGTCATCTCAGAGCCGTCGTGGAACTTCACGCCTTTGCGCAGTTTGAACACGACGGTGCGAGGGTCGAGGTACTCCCAAGATTCGGCCAGGTCGCCTTCGATGTCGAGCCGGTCATTGTAGCGGACCAGCTTGTTATAAAGGAAGTCGATCCTCCGGAACGAGGAAAACGCGGTCACCAGGTTGGGGTCCAAGCCAATGGCTTCTTGATCGACCCCGATGGTCAAGGTAGCCCCGGCCGGGCCGGCCCGCGCCGGTAGGACGGGTAGGATCAACGTTCCAATCACGAGCCACAGCCACCACCGCACTCTCACATTCGTCCCCCCTCTGTTTTGGTGTCCATCCGTGTCTGATTCACGGGACCGACACACTTATCTGTGACGCTGGCCGAGGCCGACGAGCGCCTGTTCGTGCGGCTGGTGCGCTCAGCGGGCCCCGTGTTTTGCGGAAGAGCCGCTCCGAGATCCCCTGGATCGCATAGTTGGGCACTGCCCCAATTTCCCTGTAGCCCAAGCGCTTGTAGAAGGCCTGCGCCCCCGTGTTAAACGCGGACACCATGAGAAAGACATTGGGCCCGCGAGCGAAGATCTTTCGTTCGGCGTAGGCCATCAGATTTGCGCCGACGCGTTGTCCTCGGACGTGCGGTGCCACGCCGATCCAGCGGACGTAGCCACTATGGTGAAAGGTGCCATCCAGCCGAAACCAGATGAAGCCAACGACCTGCCCCCCGCTGTGCGCGACTGCGAACTCGCCAGCCTCACTCATCCTGCCCCCGCCCCGGTGGGCGGGGGCGAGCACCTCCCGGAGCAGGCGGCGCGCCCGCGCCAGGGTGATGTGATAGCGCTTCCACAAAGGATCTGCGGCGATCAACCGTGCGCACGGGTCGATGTCGATAGCGTGGAGAGGTCGGATCCGCAGGCGCGCCGGAGACATCATCTCCTTTGGTTCGCGACGTGAGGGGACATCCCCCGTCGGCCATGGGGAGGAGGAAGTCGCACTACCGCGTCGCTCAGTACCAAACTTCCGTCAGGACACCCTTCCCAGCCCTCGGGTGGAGTGAGTGTCAGCCTGCCTACGCGTTGTTCGGCCGACTTTCTCCTGTGTTAGCATGGATTTGTAGGTCCTCATGATCGCGCTCTGCGATCCCGTAGTACGTGCAAGGAGGAGGAACATCACGTGGCAACAGTGACACCCGAACTCTCCAAAAATCTGATTAACGGTAAGTGGGTCGAATCGACCGGCCGCCAGACCATGCCGTCGATGAATCCCGCGACTGGCGAGGTCTTGGGCCACGTGCCCAAATCGGAATCTGCGGACGTCGTCGCCGCCATCGAGGCGGCCAAAGCGGCGTTTGAGAAGTGGCGCAAGTACCCCGCCCCTCGTCGCGCGGAGATCTTGTTTCATGCCGCCGAGCTGCTGGTCGAAGAGAAAGAAAATCTCGCCCGACTGATGACCCAAGAGATGGGCAAGGTGTTGGCCGAGACTCGGGGGGACGTGCAAGAAGCCATCGACATGACCTATTTCATCGCCGGCGAGGGCCGCCGCCTGCGCGGGTACACCACGCCCAGTGAGATGCCCAACAAGGCCGCGTACTGCATCCGCGTCCCCGTGGGCGTGGTGGGTGTCATCACCCCGTGGAACTTCCCGATGGCGATCCCGTCGTGGAAAATCATTCCTGCGCTGATCTGCGGGAACACCGTCGTGTTTAAGCCGGCGACCTACACGCCACTGGTGGGTCTGCGGTTCGCTCAGATTCTGCAAGAGGCGGGCCTGCCCCCCGGGGTGCTGAATGTGGTCACCGGCAGCGGCGGGGCCGTGGGGGATGCGCTTGTGGAGCATCGGGACGTGGCGATTATCTCCTTCACGGGCTCGACAGAGACAGGGCTCGGGATTGCCCAGAAGTGCGGGCGCGCGGGCAAACGCGTGTCGCTGGAGATGGGCGGTAAGAACGCGGCGATCGTGATGGAGGATGCCGACTTAGACTTGGCTACGGATGCGCTGATCTGGAGCGCATTTGGGACGTCAGGGCAGCGGTGCACAGCCTGCAGCCGGATCATCGCGCACAGCCCGGTGCGTGCGGCGCTGACGGACCGATTGGTGGAGCGGGCGCGACAGCTGCGTCTGGGAGATGGGTTGGATCCGAAGACCGATGTCGGCCCGGTCGTGAGCGACACCCAGCTAGAGCGGGTGCACGGCTACGTGGAAGTGGGCCAGAAAGAGGGGGCGCGCTTGCTCGTGGGAGGACGCCGGACAGCCCAGGGTACCCTCGCCCGTGGCTCCTTCTACGCGCCGACGTTCTTCGACAACGTGCAGCCTTCCATGCGCATCGCGCAAGAGGAGATTTTCGGGCCGGTGACGAGCATTATCGAGGCGAAGTCGTTTGAGGACGCCGTAGCGATCCTCAACTCCGTGGAGTACGGGTTGTCCGCCTCTATCTTCACCCGCGACGTGAACAAAGCCATGCGGGCGGTCGATGACCTCTTTACCGGGATCGTCTACATCAACCATGGCACGATCGGCGCCGAGGTCCACCTGCCCTTTGGCGGCACGAAGAACACCGGCAACGGCCACCGCGAAGGCGGCCTCCAGGTCCTCGATGTCTTTTCGGAATGGAAGTCGGTGTATATTGACTACTCCGGCCACCTGCAGCGCGCGCAGATCGATAAGGACTGAGGCGATTTCTCCCCTCGCGTCTATTGGTTTTTGCGCGGCACCTCGCTTCGCCCACGCAATCCCCTCCGCCATTTGGAGGGGATTGGTCGTCGTAGCAGTGGTGCTTGCCGCCCAGCCGCCCGCGGTCTGGGCGGCCGCCCAGCCAATTACTATCCACGCCGACGCCGCCATCGCCCGCGAGGGGGGCCAGGTGCTGGAGGCTGTGGGGCATGTCGTCCTGAGCGACAGCGCCACGACGCTGCGCGCCGACTACGCGCTTTACAGGCGGAGAGAAGGCCACATCCAGCTGACCGGTCACGTCCATATCGCGACCGTTCAGGGCGAGCTCTCGAGCGACAGAGCCACATCCCAGCTGGGGCGCAAGGGACAAATCGAGACGATCGAAGCTACCGGCGCGGTCATGGTGCGATCGGCGGATCGAACGGTGCGGGCCGACCGCGTGACATACCAGACGAAGGACCAGACCCTCACGGCGAGCGGGCACGTGGTGGTGACGTTCCCTCCCGACCTGAGGATCACCGGCGGGACCCTGGTGGCGAGCGGCACGGAGGTCGCCGTCCTCACCGGCCATCCCCGCATCGAGCACCCGGCGGGGTCTCTCGAGGGTGACCGCGTGGATATTGCTGTGCAATCGCAGATCGCATTTGTCCGCGGGAACGTCCAGAGCGTGTTTTCCGATACGAAGATCACCTCCGCGTTGGCCACCTTGCTTGTCAAAGATAAGAAGGCCATCTTTCGCGATCACGTCACCGTCGACCGGCCCGGCCGCACGATGACCGCCGAGGTCGTCACATATTACTACGCGGAACGGCGGCTGGTTGCCGAAGGGCCGACGACGATCAAAATCCGCCAGATGCCACCCTAACGCGGAGGTGTGAGGTGAAGGCGATTGTCTACACCCAGCACGGGGGCAGTGAGGTCGTCAGGATGCAGGAGATGCCCACACCTTCTATTGGGCCCGGCGACGTGCTGGTGCGGGTCCGGGCTGCGGCGCTGAACCACATCGACCTCTGGGTGCGCCAGGGGCTTCCACGGCTGCGCCTCGCGTTTCCGCATATCCCCGGGGCTGATGCGGCGGGTGTGGTCGAATCTGTCGGAACCGCCGTGACGCGGGTGCGGCCGGGAGATGAGGTCATGCTCTCCCCCGGCGTCAGCTGTGGGGTGTGTCAGCATTGCGTCGCCGGTCAGGACAACCTGTGCGACCGGTACAGTATCTTGGGCGAGCACCGGCATGGAACATACGCGGAATTCGTGAGCGTGCCTGAGGCGAACATTCTCCCCAAACCGTCCCATCTGACCTTCGAAGAAGCGGCGTCCATGCCGCTGGTGTTCCTCACGGCGTGGAACATGCTCGTGACGAACGCCCGGCTGCGTGTCGGGGAAACAGTTCTGATTTGGGGGGCCGGCAGCGGGGTCGGCAGTGCGGGTATTCAGATCGCGAAACTCTTCAATGCGCGTGTCGTTGCCGTCGCCGGCAGCCGCTGGAAACTGGACAAAGCTGCCGCGTTGGGCGCAGATGCCGGAATCGACTACCGGGAGGCGGATGTATTAGAAGAGGTGCGGCGGTTGACCGGCAAGCGGGGGGTGGACGTGGTCTTTGACCATGTTGGCGCGGCGACCTGGCAGACGAGTATCAAAGCGTTGATGCGAGGCGGACGACTGGTGACCTGCGGGGCGACGGTAGGTGCCGAGGCCCCACCGACCTCCGCTACATCTTCGGCCGTCGCCTGTCCATACACGGGACCTGGATGGGATCGAAGGGCGAACTCTATCAACTCATGCGGGCGGTCGAGGCGGGGCGGCTACATCCGGTGGTCCATCAGGTCTTCCCGTGGCAGCAGGCGGTGCACGCGCAAGACGTCATGGAACGCAGCGAGCACTTCGGGAAATTGGTCTTGACCGTGACCAGCGACACGCGCTAGGTAGCGGGAGAGGTGCTATCTCAGACGACGACCGGCAGCGAGCTCCCGGATTGGGCGTCATCTGAGATCTTGTGCCGCTACCAGGGC
>DATGVF010000037.1:0-48636 GCA_035300645.1 bacterium | reverse complement strand
CCACCGCAAGAACCGCCCAGGATACTGTACGTCAAAGCGAACCGGATAGGATGCGGCCGTGGCCATCGAGTCACCCCCAATGCTAGAGTAAGTCCACAGGTGAGTTCGGGATGACTGAAGCTTTTTCCGCCAAATTTATCCGCGTCATCGACGCCAACCGCTCCATCAAAGACGAGCTCGCTGCGGCGATTCAGATGCAGTCCACGCGGCGACGTATTTCGGTGACGGATCTCATCAATCCGCGCAAAGCCTTTTTTAGCCGCACGCATCCGGAAGTACCGCCGTCCGCGGACCGGGCACAGGCCATGCTGGCCGGCACGGGCTTTCACAACGAGTTCGAACACGCGGTGTCTACGGAGGAATTCGCCGAACAACTTGTTGAGTACGAAGGCATCGTGGGAAAGATCGACATCTACGAAGATCTTCCTGTGGAACTAAAGACGACACGATCGTTGCGCCCCGGGTTGGAGTCCATCTACACCCAGTACGTCGATCAGTTAGGCGCGTACGCGGTGATGACCGGACGGATGGGCGGTCACCTCCTGCTCTATGGCCGGGGAGAGTTTGGACGACCGCCGGAGCTCCGCGCATTCCAGGTCGAGTTCACGGATCTGCCGGGCATTGGGACCGAAATGCTCCGCCGCCGCGATCTCCTTCGCCATGCGTTAGAGACGGGCGACCCGACCGGCCTGCCCCGCTGCATGTGGCTCGGTCGGTGCGAATACCAGGAACTATGCGGTTGCGAAAGTGCGCCGGAGATTGGCCCGCTTGTGGGGGCGAGCAGCGTCAGCATCCACCCTGACGAGCAGTTAGAGACCCTGTTCGCCGGCCGACTACAGATGGGCAAGGAGCAGTTATCCGGCTTCCGTTTCTACCACCTCGCCTTCCCCCGCAAGGCCGCCTTCGGTCTCCTTGACGATGGCGACGACGCCGCCCCGACGACGCAGGACCGGCTGGGACAGTTGAACCGCCGCGGTTTCTTCCGGGCCCTGGATGACGTACTCTATCGAGGCATGCCTGGTGCTTTTACCAGTGTGCCGGTCCGAGTCGGGAAGCTGGCTGACCGTGTCCGCCTCTGCCGCGGTGTCCCGACCATCCTGAAATCGTCCAAGGCGCGGGATTTTATCGAGCGCAAGCGCCTGCCGGCCGAACGCCCGTGGAATGTGGACACGCTGGCCTTCCAGTGCGCTCTCCTCGGAGCGGAGACGGGGAGGCTGGTCCTGTACTACGAGGTCATCCCAGAAAACAAGTTCATGGTCTATGACGTGATGTTCTCGGACCTCCCCGCAGTCCGCGCTGAGCTCGAACGCCGTCTTCACCTGCTGGAGTCGGGAGCACCTCCTGCGGAGTTGCCAGCCTGCCCGGCCTGGATGGCCAAGAACTGCCCCTATCGGGATCGCTGTGGCTGCGGAGACGCCGCGTAGCGCGCCCGCCACATCGCTCAGACCGAACATCGCGCCGGTCCCCGCGTCGCAGGGCCCCGCGACGTCCCCCGCGAAATCATCCCTATGGAAATTTTCCGCCCCGAGGACGTGCCAGCCGAGCAACCCGAGAATATGCCCGGCGTCAAGATCCGCTGGGTCATCGACCGCAAGCGCGGCGCCGAGAACTTCGCCATGCGCGTCTTCGAGGTCGACCCCGGCGCGGCCACCCCGTTGCACAATCATTGGTACGAACAAGAGATGTACATCCTGGACGGTCAGGGAGTGATGGTCAGCGACAAGAACGAATCTCCCATCAAAGAGGGCCACGTCCTCTGGGTCGCCCCATTTGAACGGCATCAGATAAAGAACACGGGACAGACGACCCTGAAGTTTATCTGCTGCGTGCCACAGAAGACAAGATAATCGGTCTCTTTTCTCGACGCAAAGAAAACTCTTCGATTCACACTCGCCCGGGACGACGTCGTTTGTGGGAGGGAACCTGATGCCGTGGCGTTTGCTTTCGGCAGTCGCCGTGCTCGTGTCGCTCTCCACCGCCGTGTGGCAGATCCCTGTCGCCGCCCAGCGCACCCCTGTCGCCATCACGGTATGGTTTCCGCTTCCCACTGGCGGGCCGCTCAAGGAAGCCATGGACGACCTCGTCGCCCGGTTCAACAGCGCGCAGACCGACGTGAAGGCGAACCTGGAGCTCACGGGGGACTACGGGCAGAATTACCAAAAACTGCAGACGGCGATTGTCGCGGGCACCCCACCGGACGCCGCGATGATGGAGTTGATGCAGATCCCCGAGTTCGCCCAGGCGGGAGTGCTTGCGCCGCTGGACGAATGGGCCAAGCAGCCCGATTTCAACTTCCCAGACATTGCCCCGGCTCTGCTCGGCAACTCCTACTGGAAAGGGCGGCTCTATGCCCTTCCCTGGCAGCGGTCCACGACAATGATGTACTACAACATTGACGCCTTTAAGGAGGCGGGGCTCCCAGAGTTCTCACCCCCTGCGACTTGGGACGATGTCCAGCGCCTCGGCCCCAAACTCACCGTCCGGCAAGGCTCCCAAATCACGCGCTATGCAGTCGAGGGAAACTTCAATCAGGACTGGCTGTTCGAAGGCCTCGTGTATTCCTATGGCGGCAAGGTGATCAGTGACGATGGGAGGCGCGCGGTGTTCAACGAGGCGCCTGCCGTGCGCGCGCTGACGATGCTGCGCGACCTAGCCAAGAAAGACCGCACTCTGAACGTGAACCCCAACTTCTCCCAGATCATCGAGAACTTCATTGCGGGGCGGACGGCGATGATTGTCCACAGTTCCTTCGCCCTGTCCCTCATTACCACCAATGCACGTTTTCGCTGGAGTGTCGCCCCCATTCCAGCGGGGCCGGCAGGGCCGGTGCACAACGCCGGCGGCGGGAACTTTGTCCTCTTCGCTAAGACAACTCCGGAGCGACAGCGGGCCGCCTGGGAATTCCTTAAGTGGATGACCTCCCCCGCGAACACGGCCTTCTATTCAATGCGCAGCGGCTACTTGCCCGTGCGCGTGAGCGCGGTCGAAAACCCGCAGCTTAAGGAGTACTACCGCGCGTACCCGATGGCCAAGAAGTCACTGGAGATCTCGCTGCGGTACGGCCGAGGTCGCATGGTTGTGCAAAATGTTGAAAAGGGCGTCCGCCAGTTCCTGAACCCCGCTCTGGAGGCCGCGCTGCTCGGCAGTGCGGATCCTCAGCAGGCGCTCGACGACGCCGCAGCCAAGGCGACCGCCGAACTCGGGAAGTAGGCGCTGGGGGGCGGGCGAGCGCCCGTCCTCCCCTCTGCATGGCGGGGCACGGCTCTTCCCGGTGGCGCGACGCGCTGGTCGGGTATGCCTTCTTACTGCCGTCATTTCTGCCCCTCGTTCTCTTCACGCTCTACCCACTCGCGGATTCCGGATATCTCTCGCTGACGAAGTGGAATCTGCTGTCGCCCGTCAAGCAGTTCGTCGGCCTGTCGAACTATGCCGCGATGCCTCGCGATCCGGTCCTCCGCCAGGCTTTCGCCAATACGATCCTCTACACCGTGACCGTCGTCCCCGTCAGCGTCATCGTCGGCTTTGTCCTCGCCCTCCTGTTGAACCGGCCGTTGCGACTACGCGCGCTGTGGCGGGGGATCTTCTTTCTCCCCACCGTGGTCCCGATCGCGGCGCTGTCCGCCGTGTGGCTGTGGATCTACGATCCTCACTTTGGGCTCATGAACTACGCCCTGCAGCAGCTGCACCTACCCACCAGTGCGTGGTTGCAGAGCCCCACCTCTGCGCTGTGGGCCATTGTGCTGATGATGATTTGGCAGACTGCCGGCTACAACATGGTCATCTTGCTCGCCGGGCTGCAGAACGTTCCCGAAGAACTGCACGAAGCGGCGCGGCTCGACGGCGCCGGGTGGGGCGCGCTCCTCTGGCGGATCACTGTGCCGATGCTGTCGCCGACCTTCTTGTTTTTGGTCGTGGTGTCGGCCATCCAGGCGTTCCGCGTCTTCGATCCGATCTACGTCATGACCCTCGGACTGGGGGGGCCGGCGAACAGCACGACCACCCTCGTCTTCCACATGTACCGCCAGGCGTTCATGTTCCTGGAAGTCGGCTACGCATCGGCCATCGCGTATGTGATTGTCGGGATCGCCTTGCTGTTTACCGCAGCCCAGATGGGGCTGGCCAAGCGGTGGGTCACCTATGACTAGCCGACGCGCCGGACAAATCGCGGCGTACGCGACCGTCGTCGCCCTGGCAGTGGTCTTCGCCCTTCCCTTTGTGTGGATGCTCACGACCGCCGTGAAACCCCACGACGAGATCTTCACGTATCCTCCGCGGTGGATCCCCTCGGTGTGGAAGGTCGGAAACTTCGCCGCGGCCTGGACCAAGGCGCCATTTGCCCGGTTCTTCTTCAACAGTGTCGTGGTCACGGCATCGGTCGCGGGGATTCAACTCGCGACCGCCTCCCTCGCCGCCTATGCGTTCGCCCGACTGCGCTTCCCCGGCAAGAACGTGCTCTTCCTCGCGTACCTGTCCATTATCATGGTCCCGAGCCAGGTGACCCTCATCCCCAACTTCATCACGCTGAAGAACCTGGGGCTGCTGAACACCTACGGGGCCTTAATCCTCCCGTTTGCCGCGACAGGGTTTGGCACGTTCCTGATCCGCCAACATTTCCTGTCCATCCCCAACGAATTGTTTGACGCGGCGACGGTGGACGGCGCAAACCACTTGTACACCCTATGGCACGTGTGTCTTCCGCTGGCCAGGCCCGCGCTCGCGACATTCGCCTTGCTCACCACCATGTGGCACTGGAATGACTTCTTCTGGCCGCTGATTGTGACGAGCTCGGTCGACATGCGCACGATGCCCCTGGGCCTGGTCGTCTTTACACACTCAGAACAGGGGACGTCATGGGACCTGCTCATGGCCGCCGGCATCTTCACCGCCCTGCCGGTTGTCGTCTTGTTCCTCGCCGCCCAACGCTACTTCGTCCAGGGCATCGCCCGAGTCGGCATCAAAGGTTGAAGGGCAGCGGGGGGAAATCTGCGGGGGAGCGGATCGTCTGCGCGAAGACGACGCGGGCCTAGTCCCTCAGATGCAGTCCCTGGCGCACGCCTTGCACATGCTCCAGGACACTCGCGACCGCCAAGATGGCGATGGTGATCGCGCTCGGCGAAGTTAACCAGATCGCCCCTCCTACAGCTTCAACCGCCGTGAAGTCTGCAACACGTCTGAGGCTGAACGTCCCGGTTGTGGCCAGGTTGATGATCGCATGTTCGACGTCCAGCCCTACGAATACAATCGCGAAGGTCTGCCACCCGGGCGTCTTCAGCACCAACGGGAGGATCCACGCGACCGCCTCCACGGCTACGCCCGCGGCAACCAATCCCAGCTCTCGAGCCTGAGGGAATCGGCCTTTGATCCCCCGGAACCGGACCAACTCCTCGATCAAGATCCCCACGACGAGAAACCCCGCCGCCACCCCCGCCGCGGCCGTCGTGGTGAGCCGCAGCCACTCGACCAGAACGACGACCTCGATACCGGTCAACAACACGGCTAGACCATTGATATTGACCATCGAGACACCTCGTCGACACTCAATCCCCGGCCTGTGAACTCCACCGAGCGAGGAGAGAATCTGCACGGACAGCCCCCGGGCGTACCTTTGGCCGAGAGGCTACCCGCCATTTTCTGTCGTCGCGAGAACCTTCAAGCTCTCTTCGCGGATCGACTGATAGATCTCGCGCCGCAGACGGATGAACCCTTCGGAGTCGAGGACGGCCACGGTCCGCGGGCGCGGGATCGGGACCCTGACCTCGTGTTTGATTCGTCCGGGGCGCGCGGTCATAACGTAGATGCGGTCCGCGAGCAAGATGGCCTCCTCGATGTCGTGGGTAACAAACAGGACGGTTTTGTGTGTTTGCTCCCACACCCGCAAGAGCAGTTCCTGCATCAGACTCCGCGTCTGCGCGTCGAGGGCACCAAACGGCTCATCCATGAGGAGAATCTCCGGATCGTTCGCCAGCGACCGGGCGATGGCCGCGCGTTGCTGCATTCCTCCCGACAGCTCTTTGGGGTACGCGTGCTCAAATCCAGCGAGGCCCACCAGGTCAATATAGCGGTGGGCCACCTGCGCACACTCCTCCGGCGAGCGTCCGCTCAACCGCGGACCGAACTCCACGTTTCCCTGAACGGTCAGCCAAGGGAAAAGCGTATACGATTGAAACACCATCCCGCGATCAGCCCCCGGCGCGGTCACCCGCTCGCCATCCAGGGTAACCTCACCCATCTGCGGCCGACTCAGCCCGGCAATGACCCGCAGGAGCGTCGACTTCCCGCAGCCCGAAGGGCCAACGATACAGACAAACTCTTTGTCGTGTACGGTAAGACTGAGGGCATCGACCGCGACGACCTCGCCCCCCCGTCGGCGGCGGAAGACGACCGACAGATCGTGGATGATGAGCTTTGCATCCGTCATGTGCGCCCCGCCGTCCTCCTGACGCTCCGGCGCTGGAGCGTGAGAGAGCCGCGCTGCCGCCTCACGCCTTCGGGGACCACGGCAGCAACTTCCGATGCAGCCACTTGAACACCACGTCAGAGACCAGTCCGAGGACGCCAATGGTCAAGATGCCCACGAAAATGCGGTCGGTATACAGCCCCCGCATGGAATCCAGAATGAGGTACCCCAGACCGCGGCTGGAGGCCACCAGCTCGGCCACGATCAAGTAGGTCCAGGCCCAGCCCATGGTGATGCGCAGGTTGTCCATCACCCCGGGCAATGTCGCGGGCACCAGTACCTTCGAGAAGACGGTCCGCCGCCTGGCGCCCAGCGTGTACGCGCTGTCGAGCAAATCCTTGCTCACATTCGCAGACACATCAGCGACCAGGAGGACCAGCTGGAAGAATGTCCCGATGAAGATCACGGCGACCTTTTCCGCCGTCCCGATTCCGATGTACAAGATGAGCAGGGGGATCAACGCGCTGACGGGGAGGTAGCGGATGAAATCCACCACCGGTTCGACGAGCGCCTCGACGAGCTTGAGTGTCCCCATCAAAATGCCCAGCGGGACGGCCGCGAGAACGGCCAGGGCCCAGCCCGTCAGGATCACAGCAAGGCTCGCCTGCGCGTTGACGATCAAGCTGCCATTGCGCAGAAGGTCCACAGCGGCTCGGGCCACAGCAGACGGAGACGGCAAAAACAAGGGCTGGACGAACCCGCCGTAGGTCAGAACGATCCAGACTACGGCGAGGACGGCCCCAGAGGCGGCGACGCCGCTAACGTAGGTTCGCGGCGCCACCTGCTCGTGTGGCCGCAGCGCGTCATCGAGAGCGGAAATGAACCGGCTCCACAACGCACCGGATGCGCGCGGAGCCGGTCGACGTGCGCGAGACAGCGGACGGCTACTTGGCAATGAATCCCGAGTTGATGATGCTGGACGCCTTCAGGCCTTCCACCTGGACCTTGCCCAGATTGGCCCAGAAATCGATCGCGAACTGACCCGTCTTGTACGCTCCTCCCCCTGGGGCGAAGAACGCTTTGTTCATCGCGGCGTCGTAGTACCGGATCCCTGTGAGGGTCGCGGCGAATTCCTTCGGGTCTTTCAACCACCCGCCCACGGCATCGGCCATGATCACGTTGCTTTCGTCCGGGTGCGCCTTTACATACTCCACACCCTGGTGAAACGCGTCGACCACTTTGTAGATCGCCGCGCCACGGGTGGTGAGGACCTTCTTGGGAAAGACCAGCACGTCGACGATCAGCCCGGGCGTCTGCGAGGAGTCCACGAGCAGTTGCCCGTGGGGCGCCTGTTTGCCTTTCGTCAACCACGGCTCCCATGTGACGGCCGCATCCACCTTGCCAGCCGCGAATGCCGCGCCGGCGTCATCGGCATTCATGTTCACGGTCACCACATCGTTAAACGACATGCCGTTCTGCTGCAGCAGATACCCGAGGAAAAATTGACTGACAGAGCCCTCGCCGTACGCGACCTGCTTGCCCTTCAGGTCCCTCACCGACTTGATCTCTCTACGCGCCACGAGGCCGTCGCCACCCTTGCTGTCGTCAAACGCCATGACCGCGGCGATCTGGAAGTCCGGCTTCACCCGCAGCACCATCGTGTCGATCGTAGTCATTAGGCCGTCGATCTGGCCTGCGGCTAGAGCCACGTACCGCGCACTCGTATTTTCCATCTTGATGAATTCAACTGTGACACCGGCGTCTTTGAGAAAGCCCTTCTTGTCTGCGAGGAACAGCGGGCCATACCCCACCCAAACGGGATACCCGATCCGAAGCACTTGCTGTGCCGGGGCCGCCGTGGGCATCAAGAACAACGTCGCCAGCAAAACCACAGCAAGAAGACCAGCTCCAACTTTCCCTATCATGAAGTCTCACCTCCGAGTGTTCTAAGGGTTACCCGCAGCCGTGACTGAATCCTTGTGGCGACGCTGCCGTGTCGTCGCGATCACCGAGACGATTTCGAAGACGATATTGGCGGCCAACAGCGAGGTGATCCCCGCATGGTCGTATGGAGGGGACACCTCCACCACATCTGCCCCTACCAGCGGGACATCCACCAACGCGCGGACCAGCTCCAGGGCTTCCCGACTCGTCAAGCCGCCGACCTCGGGCGTTCCCGTGCCCGGCGCAAACGCCGGATCCACGCCGTCGATGTCAAACGAGAGGTAGACTGGCCCCCCGTGCACCACCCGTAGTTGGTCTATCGCCCACTTGAGCCCGTCGCGGGCCAACTGGGGCGCGGTGACCCACCGGATGCCGTGCCGTCGCGCGAAGTCAAAATCGGCCTCCGCATAGACCGGCCCTCGGATCCCGATCTGCAGGACGCGCTTGGTGTCGAGCAGCCCCTCTTCCACCGCTCGGCGAAACGGCGTGCCGTGGAAGTACTTGTTCCCGAAGTACTCCTCCCACATGTCCTGATGTGAATCGACGTGCACCATCCCCACCGGCCCGTGTCGGCGGACCACCGCCCGCAGCAGGGGCAACGACAGGGAATGGTCTCCTCCCACGCACAGCGGGATGACCTTCGCGTCATGGAGGGCACCGACAGCGTACTCCACGCGGGTGAACGTATCCTCGATCCCGATCGGGTTGACATCGACATCCCCCACATCCGCGACGCGCAGCACCTCAAACGGGCTGACCTGAAGCGCGGGGTTGTAGGGCCGGATGAGGCTGCTGTGCTGTCGGATCTCTCGTGGGGCGAACCGAGACCCCGGCCGGTATGAGCTCCCCCCGTCGAAGGGAATGCCGAGCAAAGCTACGTCCAGCCCAGCAACATCACGTGTGTGGGGCAACCGCATGAACGTCGCAAGCTGCGCAAAGCGCGGGGAACGGAAAGAGTCCGCAGGACGGAACTCGGACATGCGCATCCTCCGAGGAGATACTCGAGGGTTACGGCAGGCCCGCCGCCGCTCCCTTCGCCTCTACCTGCCAGTGCTCATCGACGAGCGCCGACACGTTCGCCAGCAGCACCGCAGCTTCGTTGTCCACGTAAAAACGGCGATCTGTGCAGTCCCGAGTCATCATGGCAATCACGTAGCGGCTGTCGCGGCGTTCGACAAGGGCGACATCGTTGCGCGTCCCTCGGATCGCACCGCTCTTCGAGGCCACCGTGACCACTGGTTCCACCCCGGCCTCCAGGTAGCCGTCGTAGTCGGCGATCTTGCGAGTGATGTGGTCGGTGTAGTGCTGCTGCCGCAGGATTCGCAGCATCTCCTCGCAGGCCGCCAGCGTGAGCACGCTGTGGCGAGCGATCTGGGCCAAGAGGCGGCCGAGATCGCCTGGCGTCGAGCTATTGGGGACCGCCCCCGCTGGCGCGCGGAAGAATTTGTGGCCCAGGACCGTGGCGCCTAGCCCCAGGGTTTTCATCGCGTGATTCACCGCATCGACGCCGACGAGATCGATCAGGACGTTCGCCGCCGTGTTGTCACTGACCACGATCATCAACGTCGCCAGGTCCCGGATCGACAGCGTGACGCCCGGGGTCAGCTCCTTCAAAATCCCGGATCCCGGCACCACATCGGTCGCCGCGACCGTCCGCGTGTCCGTAAGGCGGAAGCGTTTGTCTGTGGCCTGCCGGTACACCTCGTAGAAGATGGGCAGCTTGATCGTCGACGCGGAGGGGAAAACGCCTTCGGCGTTCCACTCGATCGTCTCGCCGCTGGCTAGCGATTGACTCCACACGCCGAGTGCGCCGCTGAATGGCGCGGCCAGTCGTTGGATGCCTTGCAGCACGGGGAGCGACGTCATGTGCGCATCCGTGGGTCGAGCAGATCTCGCAGCCAATCGCCGCAGAGGTTCAGACTGATCACAACCAGCGTGATCGCAAGGCCGGGGTACGTCGCCATCCACCAGGCACTGCGCAGGTAGGACCGCGCTCCGCTCAGCATCGCTCCCCACTCGGGCGTCGGCGGCTGGGCCCCCAGCCCTAAGTAGCTGAGACCGGCGGCAATCAGGATGGCGATGCCCACCCCTGCAGTGGCCAGGACCACGATGGGGGAAATCATGTTCGGCAAGACGTGGCGGGCGAGGATCCGCCCGTCCCCCGCCCCCATCGCCCGGGCCGCTTCAACGTAATCCATCGCCCGCACGCCCAAGGTCGCTCCTCGCGCGGTTCGCGCGTAGACGGGGACGGCGGAGAGACCGACGGCGATCATGGCATTTGTCAGGCTGGGCCCGAGCATAGCTAAGATGGCCATCGCCAGCAGGATCTGTGGAAAGGCCAGCAGGATTTCCATGACCGCCATGAGCACACCGTCCACCAGCCCCGCGTAGAAACCTGCCAGGAGCCCAATCACCGTCCCAAGGACAACGGCGATCCCGATCGTCACCAATCCGATTCGCAGCGAAATTCGGGCACCATGAATGACGCGACTGAGGACGTCCCGGCCGAGCTCGTCGGTCCCTAGGGGGAACGCGCGCGATGGCGGGTGGAGTACCGCCCCCGGGATGAGGACGGACGGATCGTAAGGCGCCAGGACAGGGGCCGCCAGCGCCAAAATGACAAACGACGCAAGGACCAGGGCCGCCCCGAGCACTACAGGTCGCCGGCGCAGATGGCGGAGCGCCTCGCGCGATGTCCGCGGCGCAGAGACGGACAGGACAACCCGCGGGACACCCGAGACGGCCGTCATCACTGATAGCGGATCCGCGGATCGAGGATCCCGTAGAGAATGTCGACACCCACGTTTACGAAAACGTACAGAGCGGCCACGATCAGGACGATTCCTTGGGCGAGCGGGAAATCTCGCGCGAGAATTGCATTCACGGCCAAGCGCCCCAGCCCCGGGCGCGAGAAGACGGATTCGACGATCACGGCCCCCGCAACCAAACCCGCGAACTGCAGACCGGCAACCGTGACGATCGGAATCAAGGCATTGCGCAACGCGTGATGGTACACAACCAGCCGCTCGGAGACTCCCTTCGCTCTCGCGGTCCGGACGTAGTCGTGGCGCAGAACCTCAAGCACGCTCGCCCGCGTGATCCGAGCCAGCACGGCGGCCGCCGGCGCAGCGAGTGTCACAGCCGGTAGCAGGAGAGCCCGCAACCCCCCAGACGCCGTAATCGGCAGCCACCCGAGTGTCAGCGAGAACAACAAGATCAGCAGGAGACCGGACCAGAACGTCGGCATGGACAGTCCCACAAGGCTGATGGCCACGATCGCGGAGTCTACCGCCGGATGACGAGCGGCGGCGGCCGTCACGCCAGCGGCGACACCGAGACCGACTGCCAGCACCTGGGCCGCGAGCGCCAGTTCCATGGTGGGAGGTAAACGGTCGGCGATCTCCTCGGCGACAGACCGGTGACTGCGGATGGAATCGCCCAAATCCCCCCGTATCACGCGCCCCAAAAATTTCAAATACTGGACGACGAGGGGGCGATCGAGCCCCAGTTCCGCGCGCAGCCGGGCGGCGTCCGCCGTGGAGGCGAACTCGCCGAGCATGATCGTGACGGGATCACCCGGCGTCAGGTGGAGCATCAAAAAAGTCGCCAAGGTGACGCCGAGGAGCGTCGGGACGAGCAGGAGGATCCGCCGGGTCAGGAAGACCCGCATCTCGCGCTCCGAGCTACTTCAGCGAGATATCCGATACCACCATGAACCCGTCAGGATGGATCTTCGCGCCCTGCACATTAGGCTGCACGGCCGTATAGGTCATGTTGTTCCACAGCGGCACCCACAGGGCTTGGTCAACAACGTATTTCTGAATGTCACGGTAGATAGCGAGCCGTTTGCCCTGATCGGTCTCCCGGCGGGAGGCCTCAATCAGCCCGTCGAGTTGGGGATCCTTGTAGTGGCTGAGCGTCAGCCCGGTCCCGATGTTGGACGAATGAAACCAGATCTGGACGATATCGGGGGAGGTGTATGTATAGCCCATGAACTCGGCCGGGTGCTCACCCGCCTTGAGCTTGCTCAGCAGCGTCCCGAATTCAAAGGTCTGGATCTCCATCGAGATGCCGAATGCGCGCAGCTGCGCTTGCACAATTTGCGCTGAGCGAGTCCAGGTGTCGATCGGGGCCGTGTACAACACAAAGGATAGGGGCCTGCCGTCTTTCGACAGCATCCCGCTTGGGCCGACCTGCCATCCCGCCTCCGCTAGGAGTGCCTTGGCCTTAGCGGGATCGTATTTGGGAGCGTAGTCTTTGATCCCCTCCCAGTACCCCCAGATCGATGGAGGCAGAGGCCCGTAGGCGACCTCCCCGAGACCTTCCAACCCGATCTGCAGCACACTCTTTTTCTCAATTGCATAGTTGAGAGCACGCCGAACCCGAGGATCCGAGAAGGGCTCTTTGGTCACGTTGAACTCCATGAACAAACCGACGCCCTTGCGCAGGAAGGAGAAGATGGGGTATTTGTTCGTGGCTTGCAACCGGCGGACGTCGGTTGGCGGGACGCCCAACACAGACAGCTCGCCCCGTTCAAACGCCGCCACCTGGGCCGCGGACTCCGGCATGATCCGCGTGACGAGCCGATCGACAAACGGAGGCCCGGCGTGCGCGTAGGACGGCCCCCACCGGTAGTCCGGGTTGCGGGCAAAGATGATGCGATCTGCGCTGCGCCATTCTTGGAATTTGAACGGGCCTGTGCCCACCGGCGACCGGCCAAACCGGTCGCCCAGGTCGCGGACGGCTTGAGGACTGACGATCATGGCCCGGGGGTCCGTCAGATTGTCCAAGAACGGCGCGAACGGCTCCTTGAGTGTGATGACCACCGCAAAGTCACCCGTCGCCTGGACGGAGGCCACGGGACCGAACAAAGACCCCGCGATGGGCGACTTGGTCTCCGGCGCGAGCGCTCGCTCGATGGACGCCTTTACAGCCAGGGCGTTCAGCGGCGTCCCGTCGTGGAACTTAACGTCGTTGCGCAGCGAAAATGTCCACGTCAGCCCGTCTCCCGATACGGTCCAGGAGCGGGCCAGCGCGGGAATCGCGTTCCCCTGCAGATCCTTGGTGATCAGCGTGTCGCCGAGGTAGCGCATGAGCAATCCCGTCGCCGCGGTGCTGGTTTTCTGGGCGTCGAGGGTGTCAGGTTCCTCGGTCGTGGCGAGGACCAGCTCACCTCCGGACTGCGCATCAGCACGCGTCGCGGGCAGCGGAGCCAGCGACAGGACGACAAAGAGCAAGAGGGCAATGCACGCCCGCGCACGGTTTGCAGTCATCTTGGATTCCACCTCCATGGGGAATGTCGCTGGCTAGTTCTATGGACCGAAAAGCGTCCCCTCCGGGCTGCGATCGCCCGAACCATCTGCCCTCCTCTACCGCGTGTGAGTTGGAAGAGGGGTCGCATTGTCAAGCTCCTGTCACCCTAAACAATCAAGTCCGACCTAAGCACGTATCTGCCTGTCAGAGGGATAGCGCGACGCAACCGGTCTCCTACAGGCGAGCGCTAGCGCGTGGAAGGAAACCTCTCCGCGCAGTCGAACACGCCGACAAATCCCCAACCTCTAGGTGCGCAACAGCGAAAGGAGCAACTGATTGATGCGCTTCCGATCGTTTCATCTGGTCCTGGGTTTGATCACCGTACTAACAATGGCGACAGGTGGCTCCGTCCGCGCGGCGCCTGCGAGCGGCGTCCTGCGCATCGGGATGGACGTCGATGCGGGGACGCTCGATCCTCGGCTGGCCAACGACACCACGGCCCGCCGCGTGATCGAACAGATCTACGACGGGCTGGTCGAGCTGGATCCGCAGTTGCAGCCGCGCGCAGCACTCGCCGAATCGTGGTCGCAGGTCTCCCCGACCGTCTGGGTATTCACGTTGCGGAAGAACGTGCGCTTCCACGACGGCACGCCCCTGACGGCCGCTGACGTGGTCTTTACGTACACAACCCTTCTCGATCCAAACCTGCGCGCGCCGTTGCGGAGTCTGTACATCCCGATCACCAAAATCGAGGCGGTGGACGATGCGACGGTGCGCATCACACTGAGCGCCCCATATGCACCGCTCCTCAAGTACACGGACATGGGCATCGTGTCTCGAAAAGCTGTCGAGCAGATGGGAGCCGACTATGCCACGCACCCCGTCGGCACGGGCCCGTACAAGTTCGTCTCCTGGCAGCGGAACAGCAGCATCACCCTGGAGGCCAACGCCGGGTATTGGAAGGGTACACCGCGGCTGAGCCAGGTCGTCTTCAGCATCATCCCGGACAATACGACCCGGGCTGCGGCGCTCGAGGCCGGCGACGTTGACCTTATTCACTCGCCGTTGTCCCCGCAAGATGTCACCCGGCTGAAAACCGTCCCCCGCATCAGCGTCACGGAGATGACCGGCTTGGGCCTCACGTACCTCAACATGAACACGGTGGATCCGATCTTGCGGGACGTCCGGGTGCGCCGCGCGTTGGCCTCATTAATCCCCCAGCAGACCATCGTAAAACACATCTATCGTGAGATGGATCGGCCCGCCACCTCCATCCTGCTGCCGGCGTGGTCGGGCATTTTCACCGGGGACATCGCGCAGCCGACCCACGACATCACGCGTGCGAAGGCGCTGCTCGCGGAAGCCGGCTGGAGAGCAACTGATGATGGCACCTTGAGCAAAGACGGCCAGAGATTATCGCTGGTGATCCGCACTCACAGCGAAGATCCCAACCGGATCCAGGTCGTCGAGCTTCTTGTGAGCATCCTCCGCTCCTCAGGCATCGACGCTCGCGCCGAGATCACGGAATTCCCTGCCCTCACGCAGGCGCTGCTGGCCGGGAACTACCAGGTCGCTCTATTAGGATGGCTCGGGTTGGTTGATCCGGACCGGGGCATGTTCAATCAGTTCAACAGCAAGGGGAGCCAGAATTGGGAAAAGTACAGCAACGCGCAGGTGGATGCTTTGCTGAACGAAGGGCGGCAGCAGTCCAACCCTGGCGACCGCGCGCGGATCTACCGCGAGGTGGCTCGGATCATCGCAACGGATCTCCCCTACTACGTCTTGACCTATCAGGGCTATATCGTCGCGGTTCAGCGGAGGGTGGTGGGTTTTGTCCCCAATCCCACGGGAAACTTCCGCGCTCTGTGGAACACCAGCGTGCCCTAGCCCCGCCGACGAGAGGACGGCCTCACTGATCGCCCCCTCGTGGCCTCCACATGGGTCGCTATCTCGTCCGCCGCTTGCTGCTGCTCGTTCCGGTCGTGCTCGGTGCTGCAACAATTGCTTTTGCTCTGGTCCTCTTGCTGCCGGGCGATCCGGCAATCGCCTTACTGGGTCAGGAGGTCTCAGGAGCAGAACTCGTCCGGTTTCGCCACCTCCTGGGCCTGGACCGTCCGGTCCCGGTACAGCTGGGATTGTATTTCCTGCGAATTGCCCGGGGAGATTTCGGGACGTCGGTCACATTGCACACACCGGTGCTGGGGTTGATCAGCTCGACCTTGCCCGCGACCCTCGAGCTAGCGGTGACCTCGCTCGTGCTGGCTGTGGGGTGCGGCATCCCGCTCGGCGTGTACGCCGCCCGGCGGAGGGGCCGGTTTCCGGATACCCTGGCCATGCTGGTCGCGCAGCTGGGCGTGTCGGTCCCAGTCTTCTGGCTGGGCGTCCTCCTGATCTTGCTGTTTGCCGTGAAACTGAACTGGCTCCCGTCCTTCGGTCGGGGCGTACCGTTAATCGCCGCCATTGTCACCGGCAACCTCGCCGGCCTCACGGACAGCCTCCGCCACCTCCTCCTGCCTGCCGTCACCTTAGCCTTCTTCAACCTCGCCTTGCTCAGTCGCGTCACGCGGTGGGCACTGCTTGAGGTCTTAGAGGAGGATTATGTGCGTACGGCGCGGGCCAAGGGCCAGCGCGAGCGGATCGTGCTCACTCACCACGCCCTACGCAATGCACTGCTTCCGGTCGTAACCATTGTGGGCCTGCAGTTCGGCTCCGCGCTCGGTGGGGCGGTCGTGACCGAGACGATTTATGGCTGGCCGGGGATGGGCCGGCTAGTGGTACAGGCGATCGGCCAGCGAGATTTTCCTGTGGTGCAGGGAGCGATCCTGGTCCTCGCGCTGCTCTTTTCCCTGGTCAACGGCGGGGTGGACCTTCTCTATGCGTTTATTGACCCGAGGATCCGCTACGACTAAAAGCATCGCTCCCCGCCGGCGGCTGACCGTGTCGGGGTGGGTGGGCGCCGGACTGCTTGGGATAATTCTGCTGGTGGCCTCCGCCCCTCGCCTCTTCACGCGTGCGGACCCCCAGGGCGGAGACATCACCGCGCGCCTCGCGCCACCCTCTCCGGGCCACGCGCTGGGAACCGATCACCTCGGAAGGGATCTGCTTGCGCGACTAGTGTATGGGGCGCGTTCTTCTCTACTCGTGGCTGTCACGTCCGTCGGAGGCGCCGTCGGTGTGGGCGTCACCCTGGGTCTGGCGGCAGGCTTCTACGGACGCGGGATCGATACGACGATCATGCGCGTCGTCGACGTCTTTTTGGCTTTCCCCGGGATTCTGTTGGCTCTCGCGCTGGTCGCTGTCTTCGGCGCGGGCGTGGGAAGTGTGATTGCCGCCTTGATCCTAGTGTCCTGGACGCAGTACGCGCGCGTTGTGCGGGCGGCCACCCTGGCGGAGAAAGGACGCGAGTACGTCGCCGCGGCGCGGACCATCGGCGCCGGAGATCTGCACATTGTGGTCCGCCATATCCTGCCTAACGTATCATCTCCGGTGGTGATTCTGGCCACGTTGGGGATGGGCTCTGCGGTCGTGGCAGAATCCACTCTCTCCTTTCTCGGGATGGGGGTGCCGCCACCCGCGCCCTCCTGGGGCTGGACCCTCGCGTTTGGGACGCGCTACTTGCGAGATGCGCCCCACATCGCAACCTTCTCTGGCCTGGCGATCATGGCGACGGTGCTCGGTTTCAACCTGTTGGGAGATGGCGTTCGCGACCTGCTCGATCCCCGGTTCAGACCGCAATAGGTATTGGAGGTGCATACATGGTCACCAGAACGTACCGACCTATCTCCGTCTCGACGCTGGCGAGCGGCACGGAGTTGGTCCTGCCCATTCACGAGGTCACTGGCGATCGGCCCGGTCCCGTGCTTGGCATCTCGGCGGCGATTCATGGCGAGGAAGCAGTCGGGGTGGAAATTGTCTACCGGTTCCTCACGTCGTACGATCTCCGCGGCTTGGCCGGGCGGCTGCGAGTCCTGCCGGTCGCCAACCCGTTCTCGTATGCAGCGATCACGCGCAACACGCCCATCGATATGATGAACCTCAATCGCGTCTTCCCGGGTAACCCTGATGGGATGCTCACCGAACAGATGGCGCACAAGATGGCCGAAGGGTTCTTGGGTGGACTCGACTACTACGTCGACCTCCACGCCGGGGGCGCGTATCCGACCGTCGACTACGTGTACATCATCAACGCCGAGCCCCTCTCCCGCGCGTTTGGCTCGCGCCTGTTGTACCGGCCGAAAGATGCGCCAACGGGCACGTCCATCAGCGTGACACGCGCACACAACACCCCCTCGGTTGTGGTGGAATTGGGGGGCGGAGATGTCGATCAGGCCACCTACGTCCGCCGCGGGATCGCGGGGCTCGCAAATATCTTGAAAACCTTGCGGATGCTTCCCGGTGATCCCACCCCGCCCCCGGCGCAAATCGTGCTGCGGGAAATCGCCACCTTGCGCCCGCATCATGGCGGGCTGCTGCTGCCAGAAGTCACCACGATGGGCGGGGACGTCACCGGCGGGCAGGTGTTGGGACGTATTGTCAGCCCCTACACGTTCGAGGAGCTTGAAGTCCTCCGCTGCCCGTTTGACCGCGGCATTGTAGTCTTATCGCAGTTGACGGCCAACGTCGTCGAACCTGGAATCTTCGGGTACATGATCGGGAATCTGGGAACCGCGGAATAGGAGGGGATAGATGCGACCTCGTAAGGCAAACGCATCGAGGACGGCGCTCGGCCCTCCGCGTCGGGTCGGAGAACGGGGGACGACGAAGATGGTATTCGGCGCGAGATCTCTCCGTTTTGCCCTGGGGCTGATCCTCCTCGCACTAGCAGGCGGAGCGATCGCGGGAGCCTCAGAGTATCGGGTCGTCTTTGAAGCGGATAGCGTCTATCATCACATCATCGTCGCCGAAGACGGGGTCGCCCGGTACCTGCGGTTTGATCGGTCTCTGCAAAGCGGCATGTACCTCGCCGATCCCTTTGACAGCCCTTTCCTGTACGCGGCGTACATGCACCTGGGGCTGCTCTTCCGGCCGCAGGCGACCCGGGTGCTCATGGTCGGGCTCGGCGGCGGCTCGGTCCAGAAACGATTCTGGCGAGATTACCCTCAGATGAGGATCGACGTCGCCGAACTCGACCCGAAGGTCGTCGAGGTGGCGCATCGGTACTTCGCGGTCCGCGAGGACCCGCGGCTGCGAATCACGGTGCAAGACGGCCGCCTCTTTCTTCGCAAAACGGATCAGAAGTACGACCTGATCCTCCTGGATGCGTACTTTGCGGAGTCCGTCCCTTTCCACTTGACCACGAGCGAGTTTATGCATCTCGCCCATACCCGCTTGGCCCCGGGCGGGATCGTTGTTTCCAACCTCATCGGTGCGCTAGGAGGCCCGCAGAGTGCACTGTTCCGGGCGATGTACAAGACGTTTGCGACTTCGTTCAGTGGACTGTACCCGTTCCCGACGGGATTTCAACCGGGTCGCGATCCGGAGACGCTCCGCAACATCATCTTGGTGGCCTCGGACCAACGGGGCCTCACGCGCTGGGAGATCCTCACAAAAGCGCGTCAGGTCGCCCGGCGGATCACCTTTCCGGAGTTTCGGACTTACGCGGGGGACTACTACGACGGCGAGATTCTGAGTGCGGACGTCCCGGTGCTGACGGATGATTACGCGCCGGTAGACACGCTTCTGCCGTACCGGAATTGGACCCCCCGAAAACCGTAGGGCACCACCGGTCTATTTCGCTCACGAATCCCGCACGCTTCCCTGCGTTCCAAGACCGAGGGGATCTCGTTGTGCGGTGTGGTTGGAAGACACCGCACATCATGTTGCGGCACCGCGCGACGGGGCAGCCCGATGATCGTGAATACCCGGGTGGCCACTGAGGGCAGGCTCTTGGGCGGGCTTCGTGTAATCACGGGAAGACACAGTCCACCTCCGGGAGGGACCTAATCGTGTGGATCCGCAGTCTCGGTGCGGTACTGGCCCTAGCGCTCGTCGTGGCGACGCCGCTAGCGGCGTGGGCTTTCGTCTTCCAGAACGGGGAGACTGTCACCGCCGCCACCGGGCTGTCCGATGATCTGTATGCCGCCGGTCAAACCGTAACAGTGACAGGTCGCATCGACGGCGATGTCGCCGCCGCCGGCCGCGTGGTCACGATCACCGGCACAGTCACGGGCGGGGTTCTCGCTGCCGCACAGGACGTACGGATCGCGGGCCCTGTCGGAAGAACCGTGCGCGCAGCGGGGCAGTCCGTGGCCATAGAGAGTACCGTGTGGATTGACGCTATCGCCGTAGGCCAAGAGATCAACATCCGCCAGCAGGCGCACATTGGGCGAGATCTACTAGCGAGTGGCCAGACAGTCTACGTGGCCGCAAACGTCGATCGATTCGCTCGCCTGATAGGAGACACGGTCGTGGTCGCCGGCCGGGTCGGGAAGGGACTGCGCGTGGATGCCCGCCATCTGACGATCATGCCCACGGCTCAGATCGATGGCGATGTGCGCTACTCGGCTGAACTCCCCGTAGACGTACGGGCCGGCGCCGTGATCAAAGGCAAGATCGAGAGAGTCGCCCGCCCGATGCGACCTGAGGCCCGGCTCTTAGGCCTCACCTTCCCGATCGTGTTCCGGATTTGGGAGGCCCTGGCTCTTTTGGTGATCGGCCTGGTCATCGTCACGGTGATCCCACACCCTGCCCGCGAGATCTCCACGATGGCGCTCCGGCGATTTCCCCACAGCCTCCTGGTTGGTGTCGCTGTGCTCCTCGCCTTCTTCGTGGTCTGCGCCGGGCTCACCACGACCGTGATCGGCATCCCCCTGGCGGTGTCGATCGCGCTTTTGTTCGCCGCCGGCGTCTACCCGTCGCAGGCCTTTGTGGCCGCGGCCTTGGGCAAAATGCTTCTCGTGCCCATCGGACGCGGAAAGGATTTGTCGACATCGCTCCGCCTCACGGTCGCCGTCGGCACCGTGATCTTGGTCCTTCTCTTTGCCCTCCCCTTCGGGTGGTTCATGCGGCTGCTCGCCATGATCAGTGGCTGGGGAGCGGTGTGCCTCACGCTGTGGCGGTCGATCGGGGGATGGACGGGAATCACAATGAGGATGCGTCCCTCGCCGTGAGTGCGGGGGAAGAGGGGAAAGAGTAGTTCGGCCCCCCCAGACCGTTCTGCCCGGGCAGGGCGTGGTGAGGCACACCCCGCGAAAATGCGACGAGATCCGCCAACGCCTCGCTCCCTCATCATCGACACGGACACCGGGATCGATGACGCCATCGCCCTACTCATGGCCCTCGCCAGCCCGCACCATCGGGTGGCGGCAATCACCGCGGTCAATGGAAACGTCCCCCTCGACCACGTGGTACGCAACATCCGCATTGTCCTCGACGCCGCAGGGGCGCCGCCGACTCCTGTGTTCCCCGGGGCCACGCGCCACCTTGTCGGCGAAGGAGTCCACGCTCGGCACGTCCATGGGGACGACGGGTTGGGAGATGCAGGCTTCCGGCCGTCGACGCGCCCCGTGGAGGACGAACACGCCTCCCTCGCCCTCATTCGGTTGGGGCGGCAGAATCCGGGTGTCCACACACTGGTCACGCTTGGCCCGCTGACCAATATCGCACTCGCCTTCGCCCTCGCCCCGGACCTCCCTCAGCTGTTTGCCGGCATCGTGACGATGGGGGGCGCGTTGCACGGTCGGGGAAACGTCACACCCGCCGCCGAGTTCAACATTTTCGCCGACCCCGAGGCCGCGGCGATTGTCTTCGAGCGGACCCCGGAGTTGACGTTGGTGCCCTGGGAGACCGTCCTGGAGACCCCGGTCCCCTGGGACCAATGGGAGTCCCTGACGAGTGTGGGACCGCTGGGGCAGAAGTTCGTCCGGCCGATGACCGCACGACTGACGCAGCGGCATCGGTCGACGCGCGAGGGATTCTTGCTCGCGGATCCGCTGGCGATGGCAGTTGTCTTGGATGAGAAGTGTGCGACGAAGACGCGCGCAGCGCACGTCCAAGTGAAGACCGGCGGGCGTGCCCGGGGACTGACACACGCCGCAGCGCCTCGAGACCCGCAACGAGAGAACGCCCGGGTTGTGGAAACCGTCGATCACAACGCGTTTCTTGCACTGCTAGAGAAGACGTTCGCCCGGGAGTGCCACCTGTAATCCACACTCAACGAAGGGCGCAGGGCCATCGGCTCGTTGCGTCCAGATCCCGAGCCTGGCATGAAAAAACCCCGCGGCAGTAAGGCAACGAGGAGCGGTCACGTTCTCCTCGAAGGAGTGGGAGGCCCTGCGCCTGTTGGGGGCCAAGGAGGGGTATCTATGTCAGCTCGACAGATCGCCTACGTTGCGGTCTTCATCGCGCTCTATGCCGTGATCGGGCAAGTGATCCGGTTCATCCCGAATCCCATGGTGCCAGGGGCCATCATTGCTCTCAACATGACGATCGTGGTCGTCGCCGGGATTCTCCTCGGCCCTGGGCCAGGCGCTCTGACCGGAGGGCTCGGCAGCTTACTGGATGGGATTGTTCGCGGCAGCACCTATCAGCTTTGGGCTATCGGCCCACACGCGGTCATGGGATTGGTCGCGGGCCTTCTGGGGCGGACCAACCCGACGCTGGCTCCATTTGCGATCATCGTCGGCCACGCCTTGAACATCGTCGTGTACCTCCTCGTGGGACTCCTGCCTGCCAGCGGAGTCGCCGTGGGAATCTTCTGGACGGGGCTGGTGGTCGAGACGGTCATCGACGTCATCGTCATTTGGTTGGTGGTCGCGCTCCTCAGACCGTTCGTGCGGACCACTGGCGCATCCTGATCGCTACATGCATCTAGGCCAGCGGCCGGCTTGTTACCACTCCAGCCTCGCACGTTGAAGGACGTGCGGTACCAAACAATTCACTCGCCCGCACACCCCCGGGTGGACGAGTAAGATCCCTTCTCCTGCGCCGCGTCACGCCGCGGCGCAGGAGAAGGGAAACCCACCGCCTCCACAAACTCTTATAGGCATTCTCTCAGCGATACAACCCAAGGAGGGTGAGAAATGAAACGTGTCGGCCTGTGGGTCGGGCTAGGCCTCCTCATCGTCGGACTTATATCTGTCGGTCGCGGTGGCCCTGCCGAGGCCCAGGCGCAGAAAACGCTGGTCATCGCCATCGGTGCGGACCAGACGGGCATGGATCCGCAGACGGTGCAGAACAATGAGTCGGGCTTCGTCATGTCCACCATCTTCGACTCGCTGGTGAACTACAGACCGGGCTCCAGCGAAGTGGGCCCGGGGCTGGCGGAGTCGTGGACCGTGTCCCCCGACGGCAAAGTCTTTACCTTTAAGCTCCGCCATGGGGTGAAGTTCCACGACGGGACGCCGATGGACGCCCGCACGGTCGCCGAGGATCTCGACCGCGCCATCAACCCCAACAACCCGTGTTTCGTCCCTACCCGCAAGGGCGTGGACACCTATGACGAGTTCACCTTCGGCTCCGTGAAGGACAACTCCGTGGCGAAGATGACCGTGCTGGACGATTTCACGTTGCGCTTCACCCTGCCTGATCCCAGTGCACCGTTCCTCAGCAGCCTCGCCATGATCTGGCAGGGCATCATGAGCCCCGCCGCGACCAAACAGTACAACTGCGACGCCGGCCAACACCCCGTGGGCACCGGGCCGTTCAAGTTCGTCGAGGCTGTGCGCAACGATCACATCACCGTCGAAGCAAACCCCAACTACTGGGGCGGCCGGCCCAAGGTCGACCGCATCATCTTTAGGATCGTGCCGGAAAGCGCCACGCGCATGCTGATGCTGGAGCGCAATGATGCCCAGATTCTCGCTGACGTCCCACCGTCTGATTACGCACGGGTGCAAAACAACAAAGCGCTCCAGTTGTACAAACAGGCGGGCCTCACGATCCTCGGGGTGGCGATGTCCAATGACCTCGGCCCCTTCAAGGACCGCCGCGTCCGGCAGGCGATGAACTACGCGGTGGACAAGGACGCCATCAACCAAGGGCTGTACGCAGGCGCCACGACAGCCAGCCAGGGCATGCCGCCGGTTCTATGGGGATACAACAAGAGCGTGGCACCCTATCCCTACGACGTGGCGAAGGCGAAGGCGCTGCTAGCTGAAGCTGGCTATCCCAACGGCTTCTCCACAGACATGATGGTGTACGCGAACCCCCGCGGCTACAACCCCATCGGCGGGGCCAAGCTCGGCGAAGCCGTGCAGAGTTACCTAACCAAAGTCGGCGTGAATGTGAAGATCACCCAGTACGAGTGGGGTGCCTACCTCGCCCGGTTCCGCCGGCAGCCGTGGGAAGGGTTTGCCATTGCCGGGTGGTCGGGGGATAACGGCGACCCGGATAACTTCCTGGGAGATCTCTTTGAGTGGGACATCGCGAACGGCCGAGCGCGCACGAACAACACCTCCCGCCATCACAGCCCGGCCTTCGACCGGCTCATCCGGGACGCGCGGCGGACGACGGATCAAACGAAGCGGGCCGCGCTGTACGAGCAGGCGAACAAACTACTCCATGATGACGCCGCCTGGGTCTTCATGAACCACACCAACCAGGTGCGAGCCGCGCGCGCGAACGTCAAGGGGTTCGTCCTCAACCCGCTCCAGATGTTCTTTAATATGGAACTCGTTTCCCTAGAGTAGCACTGAGGGACAGCGTGCGGGCACCCGGGGCCCTGCCGGTTCACTTGGCAGGGCCCCGGACTTCGGCTCTCTGGACGGAGTGTGATGCTGAGGTTCTTGCGGTGGCGCCTGCTCCAGTTGGGGCCCGTCTTGCTCGGCGTCAGCATCCTCGTGTTCTTCGGCATGCACCTCATCCCCGGCGACGTCGCGCAGTTGCTGCTCGG
The DNA here is from genome assembly GCA_035300645.1 of bacterium. GTDB lineage: Bacteria > Sysuimicrobiota > Sysuimicrobiia > Sysuimicrobiales > Kaftiobacteriaceae > 13-1-40CM-64-14. The sequence goes on along the minus strand of DATGVF010000037.1, from coordinate 24,211 downwards.
AGATAAGGGAACAGACGCGGACCTCCAACGCATGCGTCATCAGCTGGGGCTGGACCAGCCTGTCTACATCCAGTATTTCCGATTCCTGGGGGGTGCGTTGCAGGGGGACTTTGGAGAGTCCATCCGGACCCGCCAACCCGTGATCTGGGAGATTGAACAGGCTCTGCCCGTCACGGTGGAGTTGAGCCTGGCCGCCCTTGCGTTCGCGGTGGTGGCCGGGTTGCTCATTGGCGTGCTGGCCGCGCGCTTTCCGCACTCGGCCCTGGACACCGGTTCCATGGTCGGCGTATTGGTCGGCGTCTCGATGCCCGTGTTTTGGACAGGCATCTTGCTATTGATTGTGTTCGGCGGAATTCTCGGGTGGCTGCCGCTGGGTGGCGTCGTGGATGGCAGCCTGACCGTCCGCCGGATCACCGGCGCGCCCCTCCTCGACGGTGTGCTGACCGGAAGCTGGCCGATCGTCTGGAGCGCAGGGCGTCATTTGGTGCTCCCCGCTCTCGCTCTGGGCGCGACGGCCATGGCGGCGATTGCCCGCATGGCGCGATCAACCATGCTGGACGTGCTAGGGCTGGACTTCATTCGAACGGCGCGCGCCAAAGGGCTCGCGGAACGGCGCGTCGTCAGCCGCCATGCCTTGCGGAACGCGCTTCTGCCGGTCGTGACGCTCGTCGGACTGCAGCTGGGCCTCTTGCTCAGCGGGGCGGTGCTCACCGAAACCATCTTCGCGCTCCCCGGACTCGGGCGGCTGGCGATTACCAGCGTCCTGGCGCGTGACTATCCCATGGTGCAGGGGGTCGTCCTCATCGCCGCCGGGGTCTTCGTCGTGGCCAACCTCCTGGTCGACGTGCTGTACGTCTATCTCGATCCGCGGGTGAGGTATCAGTGAGATGGCGACCGATGTCGTCGCAGTCGGAGTCCGACGCCGGCGTGTCGCCGCCTTGTCGTGGCGTCGCCTATTTTCGCATTCCAGTTTCGTGGTGGGCGCCGCGATCGTCGCGGGGGTCGTTGCCGCCGCCCTCCTCGCTCCTCTCGTCACCTCGTACAACCCGATTGAGCAATCCTTCCGCGACCAGCTCCTGCAGCCGTCGCGGGGACACCTGTTTGGCACGGACGAGTTCGGAAGGGATATCTTCGCGCGGGTGGTCTACGGCGCGCGGATCGCCCTCATCGTCGGCGTCGTCGCCGACGGCCTCGCCGCGGTGCTGGGCGTCGCACTCGGAGTCCTCTCCGGCTACTTCGGCCGACGGGTCGACGCCGTCCTGATGCGCATAGTCGATGTAGTGCTGGCGTTTCCCTACCTCTTGCTGGCGATGATCGTCGTCGCGATTTTGGGTCCCAGCCTGATCAACGCAATGATCGCCATCGGCATCGTGTACACGCCGCAGTTCGCACGCGTGGTGCGGGGGGTCGTCCTGCAGATCAAGGAAGAAGACTTTGTGGAAGCGGCTCGCGCCGAAGGCGCCGGATCGCTCCGCATCCTCGGACGCCACATCCTGCCCAATATCCTCTCTCCCATCATCGTCATGGCGACTCTCACGGTAGGCTACATGATTGTGGAAACGGCGGGTCTGTCGTTCTTGGGGCTGGGCGCCAGCCCCCCGACACCCGAGTGGGGATCGATGCTGGCCACGGGACGTTCGTTTATGCTCACCGCGCCCTGGATCGCGACGTTTCCCGGCCTGGCGATTCTCGTTACCGTCGTGGGCTTCAACCTCATCGGCGACGGCCTACGCGACCTCCTCGATCCCCGGCTGCGCGGACGGCAGTGACACCCCCCACGCCCCGAGAAGACACGATGCCCGGTCCTCATGGGCGGCTCGCCGGACACGTGGCCCTCGTGACCGGCGCTGCTCACGGGATCGGCCGAGCGATCTGCACCGAACTCGCACGGGAAGGCGCCCGCGTGTGGGCCTGCGACATCCTCAGCGCTGACCTGGAAGAAACCAAGCGCACCGTCGAGTCGCAGGCGCCTAGCGCCTGCTACACCGCCACGTGCGACGTCACCGACCCCTCCCAGGTGAACGCACTCGTCGGACGAGTGCGGGAGACTGAGGGCCGGGTCGACATCTTGGTGAATGGTGCCGGGGGCGTCGCGGGCCAGACCATGCTCCCGGTAGACCAAGTGTCTGATGAAGCGTGGCATCGCATCTTCGCCATCAATCTGGATGGGGCATTTCATTTGACGCGCGCCGTGGCGCCGGTAATGAAAGCGCAGCGCTCGGGGGCCATCGTGAACATCTCCTCAGGAGCCGGCCGCTCGTACAGCCTCACCGGCATCCAGGCTTACGCAAGCGCGAAGGCGGGCCTCATCGGCCTGACCCGTCAGACGGCGGTCGAACTGGGGCCCTTCGGCATCCGGGTGAACTCGGTCGCGCCGGGCTTCGTGCGCTCCAACCCCACGACCGAACGGCAGTGGGAGGCGATGGGACTCGAGGGCCAGCGGCAGTTCGTGGAGTCGATCGCGCTACGGCGGCTGGGACGCGCGGAGGAAATCGCGCGGGCGGTCGTCTTCTTTGTCTCGCCCGACGCCTCATACGTCACCGGCCAGACGATTAGTGTGGATGGCGGCAAATGGATGCTGGGATGAGGAAGACAGACGTGGCTGCAGCCCTGGATCCGCAGACGAGGCGGATAGTGGACGCCGTCTCCGGCGAGCGGTTAATTGAGGATACGCGCGCGATCGCATCCCAGGTGCGGCTGTCGGGATCGGCCGAGGAACGCCAGGCGTTCACGTACATCGAACGCCGGCTGCGGGACGCTGGGCTGCGCACGCAGATGTTCGAACATGACGCGCTCATCAGCCTGCCGCAGGCGGCAACCTTACAGATACTGGACGTCGGCTCCGGCGAGATCCCCTGCATCACACACAGCTTTGGCGCCTCGACGCCCCCCGCCGGCCTCGAAGGACGCACTGTTTTCGTGCGCGACGTCGCAGGGGACCTTGCCGGCCTAAGAGGTGCCATTGCTGTTGTCGACGGATTGGCGATGCCGACGGTGGTCAGGAATCTCGAAGCTGCCGGTGCCCTGGGGATCGTCTTCTTGAACAGAGACCCTGTGGTGCACGAAATGATCGTCTCGACTGTGTGGGGGAGTCCCACTCCTGCACAGGTCAATCAACTCCCGTCAGTACCCGTGGTCTCCACGGCAGGGACGGGCGCGGCCCGCCTCCGAGCCCAGCTCGACGGAGAGCACCCGCTGCGGTGTCGCCTCACCGCAAGTGTGCAGACGGAGTGGCGGCGGTTGCCGGTGCTCACCGCAGATGTGGTGGGCACGGACGAAGAGACCTTCGTCTTACTCGCCGGCCACGTCGATTCGTGGCACCACGGTGCGATGGACAATGGCGGGGCCAACGCGGTGATGATGGAAGTGGGCCGCCTGCTGGCGCGCGGGCGGCCTCGCCGCGGCCTGCGGTTGGCATTTTGGTCGGGCCACTCTCACGGCCGGTACGCCGGATCGACCTGGTACGTGGACAGTCACTGGAAAGAGCTCGACGCGCACTGCGCCGTGCACCTGTACATCGACTCGGTAGGCGGGCGCGGGGCCACCGAGCTCGGGAGCGGATATTGCATGCCGGAGACGCGGGCGATCGGCGCACACGTCATCGCCGCTGTCACCGATCAGCAGTACCAGGGATCCCGGGTTGGCCGATCTGGGGATCAGTCCCTACTCGGCATTGGAGTTCCCTCGCTCTTCATGACGTTGTCGGAGCATCCGGCGGACGGACCGGATGCCAGCCGGGATTTTGCCATCACAGGCAGTACAGGAGGTGGGCTTGGGTGGTGGTGGCACACCCCGGACGATACCCTGGACAAACTCGATCCCGCAGCGCTCACCCGCGACGCACAAATCTACGCGGCCGCCGTCCACATCCTCTGTACGTCTGTCGTGCTGCCGCTCGACTACAGCGCGACCGCACGCGAACTCGCAGCCGCGCTGCGAACGCTGCAGGCGCAATTGGGGAACCGATTTGATGTGTCCGATTGCATCGGTGAGGCTGACCGCCTTCAGGCGGAAGCAGCACAGTTTGCTAAGGAGGCGCCACCAGCGGAGGCCAACCCCGTTCTCATGCGTCTGGGGCGGATCCTAATCCCCGTGTTGTACACGCAGGCGGGTCGCTTCGATCATGATCCGGCCACGTCGATTCCCCACCTTCTGCCGCTTGTCGAGGCGGCGCGCCTCGCAGGCAGCGACCCTGCCTCCGCTGAGGCGAAAGCATTGCACATCGCTGCGGTGCGCGGACGCAACCGGCTGTTGCAGGCCCTAGGAGAAGCGCGACGATGCATTTCACAGTAGTGGGAGCGGGCGCCATCGGAGGCACCGCGGGGGCCTACCTCCTGCGGGGCGGACATGCGGTTCTGTTCGTGGATCAGGACCAAGCGCACGTGGAGGCCATCAACCGAAAAGGTCTGACGATTGACGGACGTGAGACGTTCACGCTGCGCGCGCAGGCCGTGACGCCTGCGCAGCTCCCTGCCGCGCTGCCACGAAGCGGACCCGAGGCCGTCCTGCTGTGTGTCAAAGCGATGCACACCCCCGCGGCCATCGACGCACTCTCTCCTGTCCTGGGGAGAGCGAGCTTTGTGGTCTCGTTCCAGAACGGTCTGAATGAACAAGTCATCGCCGCACGGATCGGCCCCCGGCGCACCATCGGCGCGTTCGTCAACTTCGGCGCGGATTACTTAGAGCCGGGCCGCGTCATGTACGGCGGGACCGGGGCGCTGTACCTGGGAGAACTGGATGGGTCCCTCTCGCCACGCGTACTGCAGTTGGAGGAAATCTTCCGGGCATGTTTTCTCCCCCACACCCAAGCCACGACGAACATCTGGGGGTACCTATGGGGCAAGCTCGGGTACGCCTCGATGCTGTTTGCCACTGCCCTCGTGGACGCCTCGATCGCCGATGTGCTGGATCGCCCCGCCAGCCGCCCCGCGCTCGCGAACCTCGCTGCCGAAGTGGTCCGCGTGGCCGAAGCCGAAGGCGTCCGGTGCGAGGGATTTGATGGATACGAGCCGCACGTGTTTGCGTTTCGCCGCCCCCGGGACTGGAGGGGCATCGGCGCCAGCCTCGACCGGCTCGTCGCGTTCAACCGGGCATCCCTCAAACAGAAATCGGGTATTTGGCGCGACCTGGTCGTACGAAAGCGGAAGACAGAGGTCGACCAACACGTTGGCGCTGTCGTGGACACGGCCCGCAGGCGCGACATCAACGTTCCCCTCAACCGACGGCTTGTGGAAATCATCCACGACCTTGAAGAGGGGCGGCAGCAGATGAGGTGGGACAATCTCACCGAGCTGACGTCCCTGAACCACACCGCCTATCCCGACGACGCTGAGGTGCGGGCTCCATGAGCCGGACGCAGTTCGCATCGCTGACAGCGGAACCTGGCCAGCGCAGGCACGGCTGGGTAAGCGTGCCCGGCGTCGAGCCTCCCTGGGAACTGCCCGCCGTCGTGTGCCGCGGTCGAGCCACCGGCCCGACGCTGGCGGTCACGGCCGGCATCCATGCCGCCGAATACCCGGGGATCGCTGCGGCCGCCCGTCTCGCGCGGGACACCGATCCGGCGCAGCTCCGGGGAACGCTCATCATCATTCCGCTGGTGAACAGTCCGGGATTCTACGAACGCAGCATCTACACGAATCCGCGCGATGGGAAGAATATCAACCGCACCTTCCCCGGCGATGCTCACGGGACGGCGGCACAACAAGTCACTCACTTCCTTACGACAGAACTGATCACCGGGGCAGACGCCTACGTCGACCTCCACGGCGGAGACCTCATCGAATCTTTAGTGCCGTTTAGTATCTACTTGCGGACGGGCCGCCCGGAGGTCGACGACACCGCACAGGCGCTGGCCGATGCATACGGCCTTGACTATGTGCTCGCCGCTTCTCCGGACACGGTGCGCGGCTCGTCCTACACAGCTGCCGCCCGCCTGGGCATCCCGGCCATCATCGCAGAAGTCGGCCAGCAGGGTATCTGCGATCCGCCTTCGGTGAACCGGCATCTGGCCGGATTGCGCCGTGTGCTCGGCCGCCTGGGGATGCTCGAACGCGACCCCGCCCCAGTCGCTAAGCCGGTGCGCCTGTCGCGTTTTGAGTGGATGTACGCGGACACAGCTGCCAGCTACTATCCTGTGGTGGTAGCCGGGGATATCGTGAGACCTAATCAGGTGATCGGAGAACTGCGCGACGTCTTCGGGGAGGTTCTCCAGACGCTGCGCGCACCGGCCGGCGGTCCTGTGTTGTTTCTAGTCACCGCGCTCGCGGTCAAAAAAGGAGACCCGCTCCTCGGCATCGGTGTGGCAGAGTAGATCACCACTGGCTCCGTTCCACTGCTCACCCGAGGAGCGAGGACAACAGGGAGTCGAGAATGGCATCTTCCCGTCGCGTTCGAATCGGCCTCATCGGTTACGGCACCTGGGCGCAGCGCGTGCATATCCCCAGCATCGAGCTCTCGCAATCCGCTGTACTGACAGCGGTGTGCGGGCCGGATGCGGCACGCGCGCGGCAAATTGCGGCGGCCTCCGGAGCCGAGCTGGCGACCGCTAATCCTGACGAGCTGATCCGCAGCTCTCAGGTCGATGCTGTTCTTATCGCCTCGCCCAACGATGCCCACACGCCCCCCGCTCTTGCGGCGGCGCAGGCCGGCAAAGCCGTGCTGTGCGAGAAACCCCTCGCGGTGAGCCTCGCGGACGCGCGGCGAATGACAGACGCGGCGGTGCAGGCAGACGTGGTACATATGACCGCGTTCACGTGGCGTTACGTGCCCGCTGCGGTGTTGGCGCATAACCTCGTAGCCGCGGGCGCGATCGGGCGGATCTTCCATGTCGCCGGGCACTTCTTACAGGAACGGTGGTTGACGCCTGACACGACCCGGCTGTGGCGATTTGACCGGCGACGCGCCGGCTCGGGCATTCTGGGAGATCTGGGGGTACATCTCTTTGATCTGCTCGAATGGATGACCGGGCAGCGCGCCATGCGCGTGTGTGCAGGGCTCGCCTCGTTTGGCCAGGCCCAGGAGGTGGAGGGGCAGGCACCGGTCTTTGACGACGCCCATCTGCTGTTTGAGTTTTCCTCCGCCGCACGCGGCACAGTGCACCTGAGTCGTGTCGCCAAAGCGGCGGGCCGGTCTCCGTTTCCGCTCATGCACCAGGGGATTGAGATCTACGGCGAGCGCGGAGCGATCCTGTACGACCTGCACAGCCACAGCGAGGTGGAAGTGCGCCCGCTTGGCCAACCCACGCGCCGCATCCCCGCTCCCGATCCCTTGCCCACCTCAGAGGATGAATGGGTCGTTACTCGCGAGCTGGGGCGCCGACAGATCGAGCGGTTCGGCCACGCTGTCCAAACCCGCACCGCGACGGCCCCCGACTTCACCGCCGGCCTACGCGCGCAGACGATCGTCGATGCTGCGGAACGCTCGTGGGACGCGCGCGCGTGGGTCGATGTCGTCGGCGACGGGAGGACCCCGGCGTGAAACAGATCCGGCTGAAAGTCGTCAATGCCGCAGGGCTCCACGCCCGGCCGGCGGCCGTCTTCGTGGCGGAGACCAGCAAGTTCGCTTCGACCATCCGCGTCCGCAACGCTACAACCAACAGCGCCTGGACGAATGCGAAGAGCATCCTCAGCGTCCTGACGCTCGGGGTAGAGCCGCAGCACGAGATTGAGGTTACCGCTGAAGGCCCGGACGAAGAACAAGCCGCCGCCGCGCTGGCGGGCCTAATCACATCCGACTTTGCGGGGAAACTCTGAGGACGGCCTTCATGCGTCGACCACGACCTATGCGGACCCTGCGTGGCGTTGCGGCGGCTCCCGGACTCTCCGGGGGACCAGCGGTAGTCTGGCGTGATGCCGCTGTTGCGATTCCGCGGGCGACAAACCGATCTCCAGCTCAAGAATCCCGGCGCCTGGCTGCGGCGAGGAGAGCGGCACGCGAACAGATCAGTCAGCTGAAGACCTCGGTTTCCACCACGGCCAGTCCAGAAGAAGCGGCGATTTTTGATGCGCATCTCATGTTCCTCGACGACGACGCGCTCTTAGAGAAAGCGCAGTCGGCCATCGACGCCGGGACGGCCGCCGAAGCCGCGTGGATGGACGGTATCGAATTCTTCGCCGCCCAACTGGCGCGTTTGCCCGACCCGACACTACAGGCCCGTGCCGCCGACGTGCGCGACGTGGGCCGCCGTGTGCTGGATCACTTGCTGGGACGTCCGTCCGCAGGCCTTGACTTGCGCGCGCCGTCCGTCATCGTGGCCCGCGATCTCGCTCCCTCCCAAATCGCCTCCTTGCCGGTAGCGCGGGTTCTGGCATTCTGCACCGCCGAGGGTGGCCCCACCTCACACACGGCCATTCTGGCTAAAGCGTGGGGAAAACCGGCGGTTGTCGCGCTGGGCAATACGGTGCTGGAGATTTCCGACGGCGTACAACTGCTGGTGGATGGCAGCCGCGGCGAGGTGGTGATCGACCCGGATGAACAGACCGGGCAGGCCTTTGCGCTGCGGCGTCAGCAGAGCGAGAAGATGGCCGCATCTGCTCTGGCTGCGGCCGGGGAACCCGCAATCACACTGGACCGCCACCGCATCGAAATCGCCGCCAACATTGGGAGCGTCGAAGACGCCGCCCAGGCGGTGGAATATGGCGCCGAAGGTGTGGGGTTGCTGCGCACCGAGTTCCTGTATCTCGACCGGCAAAGTGCCCCGACAGAAGAAGACCACCTTGCCGCTTACAAGGCAATCTTGCAGACGATGGGCACGCGGCCAGTGATCGCACGTACGCAGGACATCGGGGGGGACAAGACCGTCCCGTACCTGGACCTGCCGAAGGAAGCGAATCCCTTCCTGGGCTGGCGCGCGATCCGGATAAGTCTCGACCGGCCCGAGGTCTTTGCGGTCCAACTCCGGGCCCTGTGGCGTGCCAGCCCAGGACATGACCTGCGGATCATGTTCCCGATGATCGCGACGCCCGACGAACTCCGTGCGGCCAAAGCGGCCCTGGATCGCGCCCGGCTCGATGTGACCGCCAGCAATCAGGCCGTGGCCGCCCGAGTGCAGGTGGGCATGATGGTGGAAGTTCCTTCAGCGGCGGTCCTAGCCGATCAGTTTGCCCGAGAAGTGGATTTTTTCTCCATTGGCACCAACGACCTGACGCAGTACACGTTGGCGGCGGATCGCACTAACGAGCGCGTCGTCGCACTCAGCGACGCCTGCCATCCCGCCGTGTTACGTTTGATCGATCAGGTGGTCGAGTCTGGCCATCGGGAGAATCGCTGGGTGGGTGTGTGCGGCGAGCTGGCGGCAGATGCAGACGCCGTCCCGCTGCTACTCGGATTAGGCGTGGATGAACTCAGTATGGCTCCGCAGAGGATCCCCGCAGTGAAAGTCATCATCCGGCAGTGGTCGTACCTGCGGGCCAAGCAGCTCGCCCGCCAGGCGCTGGCAGCAAGCTCGGCGACCGCGGTGCGAGCGCTCGTCCGCGAAACGCCACCGGCCTAGTTCGGGATAAACTCTACGTCGACTTCGGGTAGGCCACCCATGCGCAGTATCGCATAGGTGTTACGGTTGGTATCCTTAGGCTGGCCGTTCACGATCTCTGTTCCCTCGCGCAAGACCACGCTCAATCCCCACAACGCGGCGCCCTCGACCTGGTTGTCCTTAAGTCTTGTCCAACTGAGCAGAAACAGTGACGAGGGGTTTTTTCATGGGCTTGACTGGCAAACCTCGTCCCGAGTTTGAAACTCTTGAAGCGCCTATTAGCACAATGAAAATCAATTTAGCTTTTATGAACGACCTCGATATCGTGGCCGTCAGGATCGAGCACCCATGTCGCATAATAGCCAGGATAGTATTCGGGCCGAGCTTGAGGTGCTTCCTTGCTCTTGCCTCCGGCGTCCACAGCCGCTTTGTAGAATGCATCTACCTCAGCATGGTCTTTCGCTACAAATCCAACATGCACCGCTTGGGGATCGGGCTTTCCTTCTTTGAGCCAGAAAAAAGCTCTTTTGCCGTCACCAAAACCCTTCAAATCGGGGTGTCCGCCTCGGCCTTCGTAGTCTGTAAAGTTTGTGATTCCAAGTGGCTTCAGGGCCTTGGCGTAAAAAGCGACTGAACGCTCGAAATCACTGACTGTGAGAATAATGTGGTCTATCATATTTTGCCTTCTTTGTTTTCGTTGTAACACAACTCGCCGCTCGCTCAAATGTCTAGCAAGAGCACGGAAAGCCTGATTAACTAATAACGCACCCCGGACGATTAGACCTCGTCAGGCAACTCGGTGGGATGGGTCGTCACGGTAAGACGTCGACCGTCTCGGACAATCTCCACCGCAAGCGGTGCCCCGATCGCGTGGCGACCCAGAGCCCGTTGCAGGTCATCGACCGAGGTCACGGTGACCTCGCCTACTTTCGTCACCAAATCCCCCGCCTGCAATGCAGCATTGGAAGCGGCGGTGTTCGGCTGCACTTCAATAATGCGGACAGCCGTCGGGGCGGCCGCTGCGTACTCGATCACCTCGCGGCGTTGGAGCTTCACCGTCTGTCCGGACACGCCCAGGTACGCTCGGCGAACCCGCCCCTCGCGGATAAGTTGACCCGCAACCCACCGTGCGGTACTAGAGGGAATGGCAAAAGAGATGCCTTGCGACCCCATGATGACCGCGGTATTTATGCCGACTACCCGCCCGCGGAAATCCACTAGCGGGCCCCCTGAGTTTCCGGGGTTGAGGGCGGCATCGGTCTGGATCACGTTCTCCATGAGCCGTCCCGTTTGCGCCCGCAGGGTGCGCCCGAGCGCACTGACCACACCAGTTGTCACTGTCGCCTGAAACCCCAGCGGGTTCCCGATGGCGATCACGAGCTGGCCGACACGCAACGCGGAGGAATCTCCCAGATCGGCGCTGGGGAGCTTGGCCTCCTGGACGCGGACGACCGCGAGGTCGCTGTGCGGATCGTTGCCAATCGGCGTCGCCTGCAACTCCCGGCCGTCTTGCAGACGGATTTCGATCCGGTCCGCCTGGCTGACGACGTGACTGTTGGTGAGAATGTACCCGTCGGGAGTGATGATGACCCCGCTTCCGGCCCCGTGCATTTCCGGCATCCCGCGCCGACGCCACTGCTCCGGAGCACGTCGGGCCATCCCGACACTGACAACGGCGGCCCCCACCGTCTCGACGGCGTTGACGACTGCCTGCGAATACGCGTCAAGGACATCGGCATCCGGGCCGGATGCCACTGCCGAGCGTTGGTCGGAGTCGATCTGTGACAGCAATGACTGAAGTCTCACGCAGTCTCACCTCCGGATTCCCCCACCCGAACGCCCAGGGGCTGGGGCCTATTCCCGGGGGATCACCCTAGCCTTTCTCCCTTGGACTGAGGCATAATGGGACGCTGTATTGCATCATCATCTGAAGGCGGGGGGACGTATGCGGTGGAAAGAGTGGGGCGCGTTCTGGCTCCTGGGAACTATTTGGGGCTCGTCGTTTCTTTGGATCAAGATTGCGGTCTCGGACATCGAACCCGCGATGCTTGGGGCAATCCGCCTCGCGATTGGGGCACTCGGATTGCTCGGGGTGATGTGGCTGGGACGGCTGCCCTTCCCGCGCACCGCCACGCACCTGCCAGCCTACCTGTTCATGGCGGTGTTCAACACGGCGATCCCGTTCGTCCTCATCCCGTGGGGAGAGACGCGCATCGATTCCGCCCTGGCGGCTATCCTGAACGCCACAGTCCCCCTGTTTACCATCGTCATTGCGCACTTTTGGTTGTCCGATGAGCGGATCACCCCGGCCCGCCTCGGAGGTCTCCTCGTAGGATTTCTCGGTGTGGTCGTGCTGATGAGCCGCGATCTCGGCATGGCCCACGCCGCTCGGAGCCTCACTGGCCAGGCGGCCGTGCTGCTATCCGCAATTAGCTACGCGGTGGCCGCCACGTTTTCCAGACGGCATTTGCGAGGCCACCCCCCGCTGTTGCAAGCCACGATGGTCGTATTGTTTGCTGACGTTTTCGTGTGGCTCGCCGCCGCTGTGGGGGAGAGGCCCCTGCGACTGCCGGCGTTCCCCGTGACATGGATCGCGTTAGCCTGGCTGGGGCTCCTCGGGTCGTGCGTAGCGTACCTCTTGTACTACTACCTGATTAACGCGTGGGGGCCGACGCGCGCGTCGCTCGTCGCCTACGTCTTTCCGGTCATCGGGCTTCTTCTGGGCATCCTCGTCCTGCACGAGGCCGCAGACTGGCGGCTGCTGGCCGGGACGGTACTGGTGGTCATCGGCATCGCCGTCGTGAACCTTCGGCCAGGGGCACCCGGAGGCGCCCGGAAGGCGTTGACATCGGACTCATAGGCGCATGACCCCGCGCCGCGAGTTTGCCGCCGGAATCCGGGCCGAACTCCCTATCCTCTTGGGGGTGCTCCCCTTTGGATTGATCTACGGTGCCCTGGCGCTGCAGGCGGGAATCCCCCCCGCGCCGGCGCTGGCGATGTCATCGATCGTGTTCGCGGGATCCGCGCAGTTTGTCGCGACCCAATTGATCGCGGTCGGGACGCCCATCGGTCTCTTGCTGTTGACGACCTTTGTCGTTAACTTGCGCCACTTGCTGTACAGCGCCTCACTCGCGCCCTACCTCCGCCCTCTGCGGCCGGCATGGAAGGTAGCGCTCGCCTACTTGCTCACGGACGAGGTCTATGCGGTGGCGATTACACACTACAGCCAGACGTCCCCCACCCGCGCGACACCGCCGCCGCACCGAGACGAACCAGATCACCGCCATTGGTTTTTCTTGGGGGCCGGGCTCACGCTATGGACGACGTGGCAGGCAAGCACTGCGGCCGGGCTCTATCTGGGCGCACGCATCCCCACATCCTGGCATCTGGAGTTCGCGTTGCCGCTCACATTCCTGGCGTTGGCGCGGCCAGCTGTCACAGACCGCGCCACGGCGATCACCGTCCTGGTGGCTAGTGTGGTCGGCATCGTGTCCTATGGGCTAGCGATGCGGCTCGGCATCATTGTCGCCGCCCTCGCCGGGATCGCAGCGGGAATTGTCGCGGAAACATGGGATGGACGGCGAGGATGACGTTCTTCCTCAAAGGCCTGATCGTAGGATTATCCATCGCCGCGCCAGTCGGCCCCATCGGGATTCTGTGCATCCGGCGCACGCTGGCACACGGCCGCGCTGCAGGATTTGTCTCTGGTCTCGGTGCCGCGACGGCCGACGCCATGTACGGTGCGGCGGCCGGATTTGGACTGACCGTCGTCTCCAGCGTGTTGGTTGGTGGACAGCGGTGGCTGCGGCTAGTCGGCGGACTCTTCCTCCTCTATCTCGGGATTAGGACCTGGCGGACCGCCGGACGGGGCGGAGCGCTGTCGATCGCCTCGGACACCAGTCGCGGGCTGCTGGGCGCATACGCATCCACGCTCGCCCTCACGCTCACTAACCCAATGACGATCCTCTCGTTCGCGGCTATCTTCGCGGGGCTAGGAGTCGCCGCCGGGGCCCGTTACATATCGGCGGCGTCCCTCGTGGCGGGCGTTTTCTGTGGCTCTGCACTGTGGTGGCTGACCCTCAGCACGGCCGTGTGCGCGCTACGACACCACCTGTCGACGTCAGGCGTGCAGTGGGTCAGCCGCGCATCGGGGGCTATCATCGCCGGATTCGGCGTACAGGCCCTCGTGGCGGTACTGTGATGTCGCTCTGGCTCAGCATTGCCGGGATGGGGCTAATCACATTTGCCATTCGCGTTTCACTCATTGTTCTAGTGGGACGTACAGACATCCCGCCTGCGGTCCGACGCAGTCTGCGTTTTGTCCCGCCGGCGGTGCTGATGGCCTTGGCCGCTCCCGCCCTGGTCCGGCCGGAGGGGACCATCAATCTGTCATTTACGAACGCGTATCTGGTCGCCGGCCTGCTTGCCGCCGTCATTGCCTGGAAGACTCGGCACACCCTCCTGACGATCGGCACCGGACTGACAATCCTGTGGGCGCTAACGGCGATGCGACATTAGCCCGCTTGGAGCGAGGCTCCCGGTCAAGCCGGGGCAGTCTGGGACTGCCACTATGACAATCAAAGGCGACACGGCGGCGCGGGTTGAGGTTGAGGCCATACGGTCCTCATTGACCGCAAATGCGTCTGCGGCATCGCGGCACCCAAGACTGGAGCTCCTCCGCAGTTGACAAGGAGAGGAGTTCATCGAGGTTCCACGAACAAACCCCATGGCTCAGATCCTCCCTGTACTGAGCGCGTTCGTCACACGCTGTTTGGTCAGCGTTATTCCACCGAGAGCCAGACGAGAGGAGAGAAGCAGATGCCGTTGTTTTTGGATGTTCACCATCACGTCCCTGGGGCGAAAGCTAAAGATGTCGCCGACGCCCATATGAAAGACGTCAAAGTTCAAGGGAAGTACGGGGTCAAGTACCTCAGGTATTGGCTGGACGAAAGCAAGGGGAAGATTTTCTGTCTTGTAGACGCACCCAATAAGGAAGCCGCTGAAAAAGTCCACCGCGAGGCGCATGGGCTCGTGGCTGATGAAATCTTTGAAGTAAAAGAAGGTTCGTAGTTTCGGAGCCCCCGGCAAACTAAGTTCCGACCGTGCCCGGTTTCGATAGAGCCAAACAAACGGCCCGGGGGGAACCCCCCCGGGCCGTCCTGCATCTTATCTTCGGCAGGTGTGCGCGAGATTACCGCGCACGTCTGCTGGGTTATGCCGCACGCCGCTGCGAACGGGTCTCCCGTGGAGCAAGCTGCCACCGGAAGTATGCCGGGCCGGACTCGCGCCTCAAGATCAGAGCCGTCCAGGCAAACCACGCACCCACTGCGAGCTGGCTGATCACCACGAGGAAGCGATCAGGGATGAACGTCGCCAGGACCATGACGGCCCCAGCACCGAGCGCGAGGTATCCCGTGTTGCGATACTGCTTGGCGGGCACCATGGCGCTCGCGAACGCAAGCGCAGCGAACCCGGTGAACAACGCGGCTAACGCCGTGACGGCGCTGAGCGTCCCACTCACCCCGCGGAACCCATGGACTGCGCCGACCTGGTTCGCGATGTACAGCGAGGCCAGCGACCCCATCCCAAACTGCCGCACTAGCGCCGCAGTCGCAAATGCAAACGCGCCCAGGACTCCAAACAACGCCCCGATCCGGGCACCCGCGGGTTCGTCGTCAGAGAACCGGTCGCCGATGGCCAGATAGAGGACAATACTCATCACCGCGGCCAGCAGGCCTCCTAGCACGTTGACCATCCAGACCGTCGCCCCATGGCTGTGGATGAATGTCAGGAGCTTGTGCGGGTTCATCTGATCGCCGATGCTCAGACCAGCGGCCGGTAGGATAACCATCATCCCCAGCACCAACCAGCCTAACGCGATCCCCGCAACCACACCTGCCTCTCCGCCAATCTTACGGAGGTCTTCCATATGCAATCCCTCCCTTGGATTCCAGACTCGACTTCGTGCTGTGCTGCCGAACGAGATACTGCCGTAGAAGAGCCGAAGGCAAAAAACGACTATGCTCAGCGCTGCAACTAGTGGAGTACTGTACCCACATCCTGCCCGGCATAGTCGCAGGCAGGCCCAGTGGAAACCGCGCCGAGTAGCGCGGGCGCGGCAAATCGAGGCAAAATCCCTATGGTTTTCGGGTCTCGTGGGCTTTCCCCCTTCTGGCTTCCAAGTAGAGGAGCCAAAAGCGCCCCGTTCTGCAGGGGGCACCTTCCTGCGAGCAGGCGGGCGCTGCCGCCACGAACTGTTGTCATCCGCACCAAGGACGGCGGGGGATCACACCAGGACCATACCGCCAGATAGGGGAATTACGGAGTACCATGGCCGAGCCTCTCATCGAATCGGATGCCGCGGACCGCGTCGTGGTGTGGACGCCTGGCGGCGACACAATTCAGTCCAGCTACGGGACAAACTGCGTCGGCATCCTGGGGCAGGAGTCAGTCTTGGTGATCGACCCACTGATCACTCCCGCCCTCGCGCGGCAAGTGGAGATCGCGCTCCGACGGCGCACCGCCGCTCCGGTGCGGTTCGTAGTCTTCACTCACCACCACACCGACCACACATGGGGCGCATCGGTGTTCACCTCACAGGGCGCCACCGTCGTGGCCCACCAAGCGTGTCGGGACCTCATGGCCAAACAGCATCCCGCCCTGCTCGAGTCCCGCCGGGCCAACGTCGACCTCGCCCCGCTCTTCGCTGATGTGATCCCAGCCCTGCCCACGGTCACCTACGACACCACTCTGACCCTGCACCTCGGCGACGTCGATGTAGAGCTGTGGCATCCGGGTTGGGGACACACGCCAGGGGACACGTTCCTGTTCGTGCCCGACTGGCGCGTGGCGATCTGCGGAGACCTCGCGTTTGCGGGGTACCATTTCAACTACGAGCAGGCGTCGATTCCCGGAGCTCGCGCAGGCCTAAAGGCGCTAGAAGCCCTCGACGCGGACGTGTTTATCCCCGGCCACGGTCCATCTGGCGGACCCGATGTTTTAGCGCATCAAGCCGCCTACCATGAGGCAGTCCAGGACCTCATCGCCGCAGGCGTGGCGCAGGGCGCGTCCGATGAGGTGTTGGTCCAGCAAATACGCCAGCGATTTCCGGACTACCGACTCGCAATGGTCCTCCCCACGACTGTGACCCAGCTCAAGGCTCACGTGTCGGCCGCCTCAAAGCGCAGTCGGAATTAGCGTTTTCGCCGAATTGCAGCTCTCCAAAGATACGGGCGTGGTATGCCTGGATGCGCCTGGCGCACGGGGCACGCTCTCGCAATCAGTACACCCACGGCACAAAGCGCCAACTGCGACGACGGTATCCCGTGTAGTCGGGAAAGCGATCTTGGAGGTATCGCTCCTCGCGCGAGGCTTTCGCCGCAAAGAATAGGCCAATGCCAACGGCCAGGACCACGTGGAACAGGTCGCCGCGGTACACCGCCCACCCGACCACCAGCAGAATTACACCACTGTAGATGGGATGGCGCACCCAACGATAGACGCCATGGCGCACGACCTGCGCCCCCTCCCGCGGAGACGGCAGAATCGACAAGTTCGAACCCAATGCGACCGCCCCCGCCACGAGCATGACCGCGCCGATAAGCGCGACAGTGGCGGCTGCGGCCGGGGCCGACACGACCTTCGGCCCCGCGGGCGGGAGAATGCCCACCGCCGCAAGCAACAGCAGCTGCGCCACCACCCACCACTCCCCTCGGGTGCCTTGCCACCAGGAGGAACGCTGTGTTGTCACCGTCGATGAGCCTCCTACGGGAGCGGGTGGTTCAGACGCTGTGCAGCGGCCCGCTTACAGACGACTCAGGCATCTGGGGAACAGACGTCAAAAGCGAACGTTGGGGCCGGGGACTGACACGTGCCCGCGTCAACGCGGCGCGAGGGCCGCGACTTCTTCAATAAAGAAGTGCTCGCACGCGGACACGCCTGCAGCCAGCGGCACGCGGACGCCCACCAAGTGCAAAGCCATCTCTACACCCGCCAGGGTGGCGAGCACCTCTAAATCATTCAAGGCGCCGAGGTGGCCGATCCGGAACGCTTTGCCCTTTAGTCGGCCGAGCCCAGCACCCAACGACAGGTGGAGGCGTTGTTCTGCCATCTGCAGAACCTTGTCGGCGTCGATGCCATCAGGCACCGCGATGGCGGTGAGGGTATTCGAGTACTCCCGGGGATTTTTGCACACCATCTGGAGGCCCCACGCGCGCACCGCGCGGCGGATCCCTTCCGCCAGGCGAGCATGACGGGCAAAGACTTTGTCTAGCCCTTCTTCAGCCAGCATCCGCACGGCCTCGCGCAGCCCGAACAGCATCAGTGTCGCCGGAGTGGACGCGAAGTAGCCGCGGCGCATCTCTGTCAGGACTGGGCGCCAATCGAAAAAGTAGCGGGGCGAGCGAACCTGAGCGCTGCGGGCCAAAGCGCGCGGGCCCACGCACAGCACCGCCAACCCCGGGGGGAGCATCAACCCTTTCTGCGAACCGGTCAGCGCGACATCGACTTTCCACTCGTCAAAGCGGAAGTCGATGCTGGCCAGGGAACTCACCGTATCCACGAGCAGCAAGGCCGGATGCCCCGCCGCATCGATTGCCTCGCGCACGGCCCGCACGTCGGAGGCGACCCCGGTGGAGGTTTCATTGTGCACCACCAGGACAGCTGCGTAGGTGTGCTGGGAATCCGCGCGCAACCGCTCCTGCACGAGATCCGCGGGCACTCCGGACCCCCACGGCAGATCGATCTCATCTACAGTGATGCCGAGCCCCCGGGCGCACTCCGCATACAAGTGGCTAAACTGACCGATGTTGAAGGCGAGGACGCGATCGCCAGGGTTCAGCGTATTTACGAGCGAGGACTCCCACCCGCCCGTACCGGAGGAGGGAAACAGCACGATCTCACCATCTGTGGTCTGGAAAATCTTCTTGAGTCCCGCCACGGCCTCAAAGACAAGCGGGGGCAGCTCCGGCCCACGGTGATCGGGCACGGGCCGATCCATCGCCCGTAGGATCCGGTCAGGGATGTTGGTGGGACCTGGAATTTGGAGAAAGTGACGACCCGACACTGTACTGACGAAGATTCTGAATCCTGGTGAATTTCTCCTGGAAGAAAATAGAGCAGGAAGTCGCGCCGACGGAGGCCAACCAGGACGCGCGGAGGTGCAGCAGATGGGAAATCAGGACGCCCTAGCTGGCATGCGGGTGCTCGACTGCAGTCAGGTGATGGCCGGACCGTTTTGCACCATGCTGCTCGCGGATCTCGGTGCGGAGGTGATCAAAATCGAGCCTCCCTCCGGAGACTCCACGCGGGCGATGGCCGGTCCCGAACGCGGCGAGAGCGCCAGCTACTGGGCGGTGAACCGCAACAAGCGCGGCATGGTCGTCGACCTACACCGCCCCGAAGGCGTGGAGATCGTGCGACGGCTTGCAGCCATGGCGGACGTGTTCGTCGAGAACAACCGCCCGGGGGTGATGACCACTCTGGGATTGGATTACCCCACCCTCGCGCGCGATCACCCGCAGCTCATCTACGCCTCGATCTCTGGATTTGGCCAGAGCGGTCCGTACGCGGCGCGCCGGGGATTTGATCTCGTCACCCAGGGGATGTCCGGAATCATGTCGGTCACGGGAGACGCCGGGCTGCCGCCGATGAAGTGCGGCCTGCCGATCACCGACCTCGGGGCCGGGCTGTTTGCCACGTACGGCATTCTCGCCGCGTACACCCACAAGCTGCGCACAGGCGAAGGACAGTATATCGACACGTCCTTGCTGGAAGCAGGCATCGCATTATCGGTGTGGGAAGCGTCGCAGCTTTGGTCGGGCGGAGGCGTCCCGCAGCCGTTGGGCTCCGCGCACCGGATGTCGGCACCGTATCAGGCGTTTCGATGCGCCGATGGGTACATCACCCTGGGGGCGGCCAATCAGCGGACCTGGGAACGCTTCTGTCACGTGCTCAACCGCCCAGACCTTCTGGCGCGTCCGGACCTAGCCACCGACGCCGATCGGGTGCGCCACCGGGCCGAATTGGCCGAGATGATCGAAGCAATCACCCGCACGAAACCCATGCAGCACTGGCTGGATGTTCTAGATGCCGCCGGGGTTCCGTCCGGACCGATTCTCAACTACGCGCAGGTGTTTTCTGATCCGCACGTCCGCGAGCGCGGGATGGTCCAAGAGCTCGACCATCCCCGCGGGGGACGCATCAAGCAGCTGGGTCCGGCGGTTAAGTTGTCGCGCACGCCCGCCCGGCTGCGGCGGCCCGCGCCCACCTTAGGACAGCACACGGCCGAAGTGCTGGCCACCCTCGGATACGATCGCCCGGCGATCGAGCGCCTGGCTGAAGCAGGCGTCGTGATGCTGGGCCGCGCGTAATGGCCATGTCGAGAATCCGACACCGTGTCGAGAACAAAACAGACCGCCGGTTTCGACCAAACCCTATGAGGAGTGATATGTGTGAGTAACGACGGCCGCGATGAATTGCTTGTCCGGGAGGAAGAATCGCTCGCATTTGTCACGTTCAACCGCCCGCAAGCGCGCAATGCGATGACCTGGAGCATGTACGACCGACTCCTCGCCTACTCAGAGGAAGTCGATCGTAATGACGCCATCCGGGCCGTGATCTTCACCGGGGCAGGAGATCAAGCGTTTGTCGCCGGGACGGACATCAGCCAGTTCCAGACGTTTCATACCCCGCAAGACCCGCTGGCGTACGAACAGCGCATGGACCGCGTGCTAGACCGGCTGGAACGCATCGGCAAGCCGACGATTGCCATGATTCGCGGGTATTGCACGGGCGGGGGGTTGGCGCTCGCGGCGGCCTGCGACTTCCGATACGCCACACCGGATGTAAAGATGGGGATTCCCATCGCTCGCACGCTGGGCAACTGCGTCTCGATGAATAACGCCGCCCGGCTTCTGGACCTCGTCGGCCCGGCGCGCGCAAAGGAAGTACTCATGCAAGCGCGCCTGTTCGAGGCTGATGACGCACTCGCTTTAGGCCTCGTCAATGAGATCGTGCCCGGCGATAAGCTCGAGGCGCGAGTGCGCGAAGTGGTGCGCACGCTAGGGACGCTGGCCCCTCTTACCCTGCGCGCATCGAAAGAGGCGATCCGGCGCCTCCAGGCGAAACGGCGCCTCGCCCCCGGGGAGGGAGAAGACCTGATCCTCTCCTGCTACATGAGTGAGGACTTCAAGTCCGCGGTGGAGGCATTCGTGCAGAGGCGCCCGCCGGTGTGGCAAGGCCGTTGAAAACTAGAGGCCACCTACGAGGCGGGCCACCTCTCCTGCTGCGGGGAAGCGGCCGGTCTGAGCTTTATCATAGACCTGCTTGCTACCGGCCTTCACCACGAAACGCCCGTCGGTGTAAGGCACAATTACTAGCTCACTGACACGCTCCCAGTTCTCGGTCAGAACTTCTTCCGCCACACGGGCGGCGTGGCTTTGATATCCTCATTCCGCGCAGAACTCGATCAGAACCCGCACTTTCGTTGCCATCGTCTGTTTCCTCTCCCCCAACTTGGCCCACTCGTGGTGGTCGTTCTCCGACACGTGATTCTCTGTTCCAGCCCAGTCCTCAAGAACTTGAAGCGATCAGCACCGGCTAATCAATTCACCGTTACTCGTGCCGTAACGCGTCAATCGGGTCAAGCCCCGCGGCCCGCTGCGCCGGGTAGTACCCAAAGAAGATTCCGACGGCCACCGCGAAACTAAACGCCAGTGCGACGGCCTGCACCGACAGTTGTGTGGCCCACCCCATGAACCGGGTCAGCAGCGACGCCCCTACCGCCCCGACGGCGATGCCCAGAAGTCCGCCTGTCAGAGAGAGCAGCATGGCCTCCACCAGAAACTGCAGCAGGACATCCGCGCGCGTGGCCCCCACCGCCTTGCGCAAGCCGATTTCGCGTGTGCGTTCGGTGACGGACACCAACATGATATTCATGATGCCGATCCCCCCGACCAGCAACGAGATCGCCGCAATCCCGCCCAGCAGAAGGGTCATCGTTCTGGTGACGCCCTCGAGCGCACTGAGGATATCGCTCTGGTTAAAGACCCGAAAGTCGGGATCGGCGGACGGGGCAAGGCGGTGGCGGACGCGGAGCACTTTGTCGATGCCGGCCTGCGCGAGGTCCATCTCCTCAGCCGTGCGCACTTTCGTATAGATCTGGCGCACGTTGGTGACCCCAAAGAGTCGCTTTTGAGCCGTAGTTAAGGGCACGAGGACGACATCGTCGCGGCTGAACCCCCCGAACCCCGCCGCTCCTTTGGATTCCAGCACCCCGAGAACGGTAAAGGAAGCGCGATTGATCTTGATGGTAGCCCCGATCGGGTTGGCCTCGGACGATCCGAAGAGGTTCTCCACGACATTCGGGCCCAGCACCGCCACCCGCGTTCGCGCATGCTCGTCGCCATCGGTAAAGAACGTCCCCTGCGCCACGTAGTGGTTGCACACAACTTGATAGTCGGGGCTCACCCCAATCACCGTCGTCGCGGTATTGGCTCCGGCATAGACAACCTGAGCGGTCCGGCCATACTCCGCTTCCACCGCCTCCACCTCCGGAACGGTCGCGGCAATCGCCTGGGCGTCCTCCCAGGTCAGGTTCTGCTGCGCGCCGAGCCCTTGCTGGATTCCCCCCATGCCTACGCTGCCGGGAAACACGACCAGCAAGTTGCTGCCGAGGCTTTGCACCTGACGGGCGATGGCAACGCGCGCGCCTGAGCCCAGCGCCATCATCGCCACGACGGCGCCGACTCCAATAATCACTCCCAGCATCGTCAGCACCGCGCGCAGCGTGTTGACTCGCAGCGCGCGCAACGCCACCCGAATAATCGGACCAATCATCGCAGTACTCCTATCACGCGGCGATCGGGCACCGATTCATCCCGTCTAATGTGGCCGTCGCGAAAATGGATGAGGCGCTTGGCAAACCGCGCCACATCAGGTTCGTGCGTGACCAGCACAATCGTCAACCCACGATCGTTTTGCGCTTGCAGCAGCCCCATGATTTCATCGCCGGTTTGCGTGTCCAAATTTCCCGTCGGCTCGTCGGCTAAGATGACTTGGGGATGGGTGACGAGCGCCCGCGCGATGGCGACCCGCTGCTGCTCCCCCCCGGACATCTGCGAGGGGTGGTGGTCTTGGCGGTGGCTCAAACCGACCTGCGCTAGCGCCTCCACCGCCCGCGCCCGGCGGTCGGGGACACGTGCATAGATCAATGGCAGTTCGACGTTCTCTACAGCGGTCGTGCGGGGGAGCAGGTTGTAGCTTTGAAAGACGAATCCGAGCTTGCGGTTGCGGATGCGAGCGAGTTCCACATCCGACAGGCTGCGGGTATCCTGCCCATCCAGCAGGTACGTGCCGGAGGTCGGGCGATCCAGCAGCCCCAGGATGTGCATGCACGTCGACTTCCCCGACCCCGAGGGACCCATGATGGCCACAAATTCACCCGGGGCGACCTCGAGTGAGACGCCGCGCAAGGCCGGGACTTCGACCCCGCCCATCTGATAGGTTTTCGCTACATCGCGCAAGAGCAGCAAGCTCACCGCCCGGTCCCTCCCGGTCGCTGCTGCTGACGCTGCTGGAACTGTGGCGAGAACGGCGCCCGGCCGCCCGGTGGGGCTGTCTGCTGTCGCACATATCCCAAAAAGACAACCTCGCCCTCGGTCAGGCCGTTCGTAATCTCGACTTGCCGCCCATCGGATACGCCGGTCTGCACCGCACGCGTCTGCAACGTGCCGCCCGGCCCCACCACCGTGACGCTCGCCGAGTTCCCGACCTTGACGGCTTCTTGCGGGACGACCAACACATTGGCCGCGCGCGCGCGCACGAACTCCGCGTTGACCGTCATGCCCAAGCGCATCGCAGGCGGAGGCGCGAGCAGCGTGACGGTCACCGCGAACTGCGTGACGTTTTGAACGACTTGGGCCTGGGCGGCAATCTGGTCGACTCGGCCGCTCACCACTACATCCGGCAACGCGTCAGCCGTCAGCCGCACAGGCATGCTGAGGCGAATTCCCGAGATATCGGTCTCATCCACGTTGACGGTCGCCAGCAGCGGGTCGATCTGCGCCAGCGTGATCACCAAGGTCCCGCCCACGCCGCTCCCCCCGATCACCGTCTGGCCGACATCCACCGACCGTTTCACGACCACGCCGCTAATTGGGGCGGAGATGCGGGTCTCGGCCACGCGTTCATCCGCCTGGCGCTGGTTCGAGCGCGCCTGGTCGGCCTGGGCCACGGACTGCCGGAGCAAGGCCTCGGATTCTGCGATCTGTTCGGGCGAGGCTCCCGTCTGCACGTCGGCGAGGTGCGCTTGGGCTGCACGCAGCTGCGATTCTGCGACGACCGCGTCGCGGCGCGCTTGATCGACGGCTGACTGCGGGATGTACCCGTCTTTGAAGAGTTGTTCTTGGCGGACCAGATTGCTCTTGGCCTGGACCAGCGAGGCATCGGCTTGACGTACCGCCTCTTCGGCCTGTTGTCGCGTGTAAATCGTCGCACCTGCCCGCAGCGCATCCAGACGAGCACGGGCCGACGCCGCGGCCGCCTCCGCCGAACGCAACGCGGCCCGAGTGGACTCCACGGCGGCACGGGCGTCGGGATCGTTAATCTCCACGAGCACCTCGCCGACGTTCACGGCTTGGCCTTCATCGACACGCACGCGCGTCACGGTGCCGGTGGCGCGCGATCGCACCTCTACCAGTGACGCGGGCTGCACGGTCCCGGTGGCCGACACGCTGAGGACGA
>DATGVF010000036.1:0-11503 GCA_035300645.1 bacterium | reverse complement strand
GGGCACACATATGCGCCGTGCACGAAGGCGAGCATGCTCACTTCCTCACCGTCGAGCTTCTCCTCGATGACGACGCGCGCACCGGCGTCCCCGTACACGCGGCGGACCATGAGAGCGTCAATCGCGGTGAGCGCCTCAGCGGTATCGTGGGCCACGACCACCCCTTTACCAGCGGCCAACCCATCTGCCTTCACGACGACGGGCCGCCTGCGGCGGCGGACGAACGCAGCGGCATCTGCGGGATCGTCGAAGGCAGCAAATGGCGCGGTGGGGATGCCCGCGCGGCGCATGAGATTCTTGGCAAACACTTTGCTGGCTTCTACTTGGGACGCGCGCTGCGTGGGACCGAATGCGAGTAATCCGCGGGCGGCAAACGCGTCGACGAGCCCTGCGGCGAGAGGCGCTTCGGGACCGACGACTGTGAGATCGATGTGCAACTGGTCGGCGGTGGAGGCGAGAGAGGAGATCGCGGTCGCCTCAATCGGGAGGCACTGGGCAAGCGAGGCGATACCGGGATTACCGGGTGCGGCGTATAGTTCGGCCCCACCATCCCGGGCGAGTTGCCAGGCCAGGGCGTGCTCTCTACCGCCGGATCCCACAACAAGAATCTTGGGAATTTCGGAACCCTGGAAAGTTCGGAGTCACGCCGCGTGCACGTCTCATGGAGCACGTCGGCAGCACAACCGGCGACATAATCATAAACATCCATGCCTCCACGAGCAACAATGTTCGTCTTTTAGGGTTCAACGTTCGGGGTTTGGGGTGCGCGCCAGCCCCAACCCAGCTAGCTGGGTCGCGGGATGATTCATAAGCCCTCAGGCCCCACCGACCGATGTCGGTGAGGCCTGAGGGACAGTGCGAACTTCCCGCGTCAGTTACTACATCGGGGGCATTTGGGGTGTCTGGGACCTGTCGTCATCTTCTGGCTTATCCACGACCATCGCTTCGGTGGTCAGCATCAGGGAGGCTACGCTTGCGGCGTTCTGCAGTGCCGAGCGCACCACCTTGGCGGGATCGACGATGCCGGCTTTCACCAGGTCCTCAAACTTCCCCGAGTTCACGTTGTAGCCGGTGCCCAGGGGTTTCTCCTTGAGGTGCTCGACGATGAGCGACCCCTCCTGCCCGGCGTTGATCGCCAACTGTCGGGCCGGTTCGAGCAGCGCGCGTGCCACCAGCTGAATTCCGGTCTTCTCGTCGCCATCGGCTTCGAGCTTGGATAGCGCCTTAGCCGCATACACCAGCACACTACCCCCGCCGGGCACGATGCCCTCCTCAACCGCAGAGCGGGTCGCGCGCAGGGCGTCTTCTGTCCGGGTCTTCCGGTACTTCAACTCCGTCTCGCTGTGGGCGCCGACCTTGATCACCGCGACGCCGCCGGACAACTTGCCCAGGCGCTCTTGCAACTTCTCCCGGTCGTAGTCGGACTCGGTATCCTCGATCTGCTTGCGCAGCTGGTTGACGCGCTTCTCGATCGCGTCGGGCTTGCCCGCGCCCCCCACGAGAATCGTCTCCTCTTTGCGGACGCGGACCTGGCGGGCCCGGCCCAGCTGCGTGAGGTCGACGTTCTCGAGTTTGAGGCCGAGCTCATCCGAGATGACCTGGCCGCCCGTGAGGACGGCGATGTCATCGAGGATTGCCTTGCGACGCTCGCCAAAGGCTGGCGCCTTGACCGCGCACGAATTCAGTGTCCCGCGCAGCTTGTTGACCACAAGTGTGGCCAGAGCCTCGCCCTCAAGGTCTTCAGCGATTACCAGCAGCGGGCGGGTAACCTGCGCGATCTTCTCGAGTGCCGGGAGGAGGTCTTTGATGGCGGAGATTTTCTTATCGGTGATGAGGATGTACGGATCTTCCAAGACCGCTTCCTGCTTCTCCGGATCGGTGACGAAGTACGCGGAGACGAACCCCTTGTCGAACATCATGCCCTCGACCACCTCGACGGTGGTCTCAATGCCCTTGGACTCCTCAACGGTAATGACGCCGTCCTTGCCGACTTTGTCCATCGCGTCGGCGATGAGGCTGCCGATGGCCGGATCGTTGGCCGAGATGCTGGCGACCGACTGGATGGCGTCCTTGGTCTCGACCGGCTTGCTGACCTTGCGGAGCTCCTCGACGACAACAGCCACAGCGCGATCAATCCCGCGCTTCACGGCCATGGGGTTGGCCCCGGCGGATACGACCCGCATGCCCTCGTGGACCAGAACCTGCGCCAGGACCGTGGCCGTGGTCGTCCCATCGCCGGCCACATCTTCGGTCTTGGTCGCCACTTCCCGCACCAGCTGTGCGCCGGCATTCTCGTACGGGTCCTCGAGTTCGATTTCTTTCGCCACGGTCACACCGTCATGCGTGATCGTGGGCGACCCGAACTTCTTTTCTAAGACGACGTTGCGGCCTTTGGGGCCGAGCGTAATCTTGACAGCGTCGGCAAGCTTGTTGACGCCGCGCTCCAGCGCTCGCCGAGCCACCTCGTCAAATGCGAGGACTTTTGCCACAACCAGTCACCTCCACAATGACTCTCGTAACGCCCGCGGGTCCGCCAGCTGAGCTGGGGGACCAGGGGCGATGCGTTATTTCTTGCCTGCAGTCGCGGGCTCGCGCTCGACGATGGCGAGGATGTCGCTGCTTCGCAAGATGAGATGCTCGCCCCCATCGATCTTGAACTCCGAACCCGAGTACTTCGCATACAGCACGTGATCGCCGGCCTTGACGTCCAGGGGGACGCGCTTGGTCGCGTTTTCATCCCAGTCGCCCGGGCCGACGGCAATTACTTCGCCTCGCTGGGGCTTCTCTTTCGCGGTATCGGGTAGAACGATCCCGCCCTTGGTGCGTTCCTCGTCTTCTAACGGCTTCACCACGACACGGTCACCTAATGGCCGGACTTTCATCGATGGTCCCTCCCCTTATGTGCATGGATTAGCACTCGACGACGGCGAGTGCTAGGCACTCACCATCTTAGTCGGCCCCCGCTTTCCGTTCAAGACCGGATCGGGGTCTCCCGCCCCCCACCCCCCACCACCCCGGCGCGCCGGAAATCGCTTGCAGGTGCCTTATGCACCGGGTTATCCACATTATCCACAGGGCGGCAATCCCCAGCCTTCTGGGCGAATATCCGGATTATGAAGATCTGAGGGGTGCGGATCACGCGAGGGCCAGGTCGCTGGATGCTCCCAGGTGCAGATCGGCGCGCAGGCCGCGGCGCAAGCGCTGATATCCGGCCGCCGCGATCATCGCCGCATTATCGGTGCACAGAGCGAGCGGCGGCACGACCAATCGCACGCCCGCCTGGCGGCAGGCACGGTCCATCTCCTCACGCAGGCGCGAGTTCGCCGCCACGCCGCCCACGACGAGCACGGTCGATACGCCGGTCAGCCGGGCCGCACGCATGGTCTTCGCGACCAAGACATCCACGACCACGCGCTGCAGACTGGCCGCGAAGTCGGCATCAAACTGTGGCGTGCGGGAGGCGGTGGCGAGAACGCGCAGGGCAGCGGTCTTGATCCCGCTGAACGAGAACTCGAACGACTCGTCTGCCATCGGCAGGGGAAGCGCCACCGCGCGGGGATCTCCCCCGCGCGCGAGGCGGTCCAGTTCCGGCCCGCCGGGATAGCCCAGCCCCATCGCCCGGGCGACTTTGTCGAACGCTTCGCCCGCCGCGTCGTCTCGGGTCCGCCCCAACACCTCGTAGCGCCCATGATCACGCATGACGACCACGTCGGTGTGTGCGCCGGAGACGATGAGGGCCAGTGCGGGACGCGCGAAATCAGGAGCCGCTAACCACGCACCGTAGAGGTGCCCTTCCAGATGGTTGACGCCTACGAGGGGCAGGTCGCGGCTGTAGGCGAGAGCCTTCGCTGCCGCCACGCCGACGGTGAGGGCGCCTACCAGCCCCGGCCCCTGTGTCACGGCGACCGCCGTGACATCCTCCAGCCCGACGCCGGCAATCTCTAACGCCTCGTCCATCACCGGGAGCAGCCGCTCGAGGTGCTGGCGGGAAGCCAGTTCGGGGACCACGCCCCCAAAACGGCGATGCAGGTCGGCTTGGGACGCGACGACGTTGCTGCGGATGTCCGACCCGTGTGCGAGGACGGATACCGAAGTCTCATCACAGGATGTTTCGATGCCCAGGATCAGCGACTCAGCGGAGGTCACAAACGGCGGCCTGCCGGACGCGCCTTACGCTTCCCGAGAATCATCGAAGGCAGTCCGGAACGCGTCGAGTTTGTGGCGATAGTCGCGGTCTTGCAGATTCCCGCTCCACATCACGATGGCGTCCTCGCGGTTATCGCTGTAATAGCCCTTGCGGACGCCGATCTCGCGGAAGCCGTACTTCTTATACAGAGTCTGCGCCACGTCGTTGGAGCGACGGACCTCCAGCGTCATCCACCGCGCCCCGCGGCCCAAGGCGGCATCGATCAATCCCAACAAGAGCCGCTCCCCGATGTGCTGCCCTCGGTAGGCCGGATCGACGGCAATTGTCGTCACGTGCGCCTCATCGAGGATGACCCACATCCCGCCATAGCCAACAATCCCCTCCTCCGTCTTCGCCACGAGATAGGCGGCGAGCCGGTTCTCATTCAGCTCATGCGTGTAGGCATCCCGTGGCCACGGCGTACGGAAGGATTGCTGCTCGATGGCCAGCACACGCGGAATATCGTCCATCCGCATTGTCTCAAGCGTCACACGCGTAATCTGTTTCATCGCCGTCGAGCTTACTCCGCAGACGCTACTCCGTCTAGCCGTGGGGTGCCCGCAGTCTCCTTGTCGGTCGCCGCCCGGCTATAGATCGGATGCAATCGGTAGAGGTCGTCGTGTTCGCCGCGCGCCAGGCGCTCCCACCCCAACTGCCCCACCGCTGTCGCCTTGGGGTACCACTGCTCCCGAGGGGCGAAGGTGACCTGCCCCCGCGTTGCCAGGATGGCCTCCCCGTAGATTTCGAGGGCGTCCCCACTGAAGGTAATCGGCCCCGGGGGCAGACTCTCAAGGACATTCGCGACGGATCCGACCCTGTCGTCGGTGACCCTCTGGAGCACCCCGTCGCGGCGAAACAGCGCGAGGGCCACTTCACCACGCCGCACATCAAGAATGGCTCCAATGAGGCCCGTGGTCTGTGTGCCCAGCGCCAGCACATCGAGCGTGGGGACGCCGACGGCGGGAATGGCGCGGGAGCGGGCCCACATCGCGGCCGTGGCGATCCCGATCCGCAAACTGGTATAGGAGCCCGGCCCAGTGGATACCGCCACCGCGTCGACGTCAGCGGGCGTCCACCCCGCTGCGGTGAGGACCCCGGCAACTGCCGGCACCAGCCACTCCAGGTGCTGGCGGGGCACACGATCGCTGTGCTCCCTCACCACGACGCCGTCATCCAGCAGCGCCACACTCCCCACACTCGTCGCCGTTTCCAACGCCAGCAGGCGCATCAGGGGGCGCGGTCACCCAGCTGCGTCAGCAGGGCCTCGAACCGAGTGCCCCGTGGCTGTAGCTCCAGCACGCGATCCTCCGCCCCAGCCCCAAACCGAATGGTGATCCACAGGTGATCGTGGGGGAGCCAGGAGGCGGCGTGCTCGGCCCATTCGATGACGACGATCCCGGAGCCATCGAAGACCATGTCCAACCCGAGATCATCGAGTTGCTCGGGTCGATCGAGTCGGTATAGATCCACATGGTAGATCGGTGCCGACCCGTGGTACTCGCGAATCAAGGTAAACGTGGGACTGGCGACATACCCCGTCGCACCGGCTCCACTAGCGATACCTCGGGCGAGCACCGTCTTGCCCGCCCCGAGATCTCCGGACAGGGCGATAACATCCCCAGCCTGCAGCAACCGGCCTAGGCGCGCCCCCAGCGCTTCGGTCTGTGCAGGACTCGCCGTCTCAAGACCGAGGCGCCGGGTGGCAGGGATGCCGTGAGGATTGGGTCTGTTCACAGTCGTCGACGGTGTCGCTATGCGAGCAACGCCGGCAGACCTCACCGGGGAAGCGGGCGGACGCGCAAACGTAACCCCTCCATACCGATGACAACGATCCGTTCGCCTTCTCGAATGGGCTTGCGGTCCTCCGCTTCGGCCGTCCACATCTCCCCGCGCACATGGACCTGACCGTCGGGGCTGAGCGCCGAGCGCGCCACGCCGACTGCTCCGATAAGCCCCTCGGTCCCCGTGCGCACCTTGGCCCGCTGGGCCCGGATCCCCGCGCCGACGGCAAACAGGAAGAACGCCCCGGTGAACAGGGCGGTGAAGATGGCCACCTGCAGCGACACGCGGAGAAAGGGCAATTGCCGGTTGGTGAGGAGCATCGCGCCCAAGACGAACGAGAGAATGCCCCCCGCCGTTAATATCCCGTGGGTCGGCACTTTGATATCGGCGATGAAGAACAGCACCGACAGCGCCAGTAACCCCACGCCGGCAGCGTTGACCTGCAGAATCGCAAAGGACGTCAGGGCTAAGACCAGGGCAATCGCCCCGATGACGCCCGGAAGGACGGCCCCGGGATTGCTGAGCTCGAAGATGATGCCGTAGATCGCAATCGTCATTAAGATCAATCCCACGTTCGGATCGCTGAGCAAGTCCAGCAGCCGCTCACTGGCGTCCATCCCGACCGTGCGCAGGGTGGCGCGGGCGGTGTGGAGGACGACCGGACCGGCCTCAGTCTCCACCTCGCGGCCGTCCACCCGTGTGAGCAGTTCCCGCACATCGGCCGCTACCAGGTCCACGATCTTCAGCCGCAACGCCTCGGCCTCGTCGACGGAGACGCTTTCCCGCACCGCTTTCTCCGCCCAGTCCGCATTCCGACCGCGCCGCCGGGCCAGAGCACGGATGTTGGCCACCGAGTCGTTGGTGATCTTCTGCATCATCGTCGCATCCTGCGGGCCCCCCGAACCCACCCCCACCGGGTGCGCTGCTCCCAGGTGTGTGGTCGGCGCCATCGCGGCGATCTGCGCTGCATACGTGATGAACACGCCCGCCGATGCCGCGCGGGCTCCGCTCGGGCTGATGTAGACGATCACCGGGACCCGCGAGGCTAAGATCGCCTTGGTAATGTCATCCATCGACTTCAGCAACCCGCCGGGGGTGTCCAGTTCAATCAACAGGGCGGCCGCGGACGCTTCTTCGGCCTCATGGATCGCCCGCTGAATGAAGCGAGCGCTCGCGGGCGCGATCACTCCGTCCACCCGGATCCGCAGCACGACCGGGCCGGCGGCGGCCGAGTCGGCCTGAGGGAGGGCCAGACCCTGCATCAAGGCCGCCCACCCCGCGACCAGCATGGCGATGATCAGTAATCGGCGTTTAGTCATCGGCGCGCTCCGCGTTCTGTCGCTCGCTCGGCGACCAATTTGGGGGAACTGCCGCCTCGGCTCGAGCCTTGATACGCGAAAAGGCGCGCGACATCGTCCACGGTGTTAATCTCCTCCGGGGTTTTGTCGTCACGGATGCGCTTGATGCGCGGAAACCGCAGCGCG
The DNA here is from genome assembly GCA_035300645.1 of bacterium. Classification (GTDB taxonomy): domain Bacteria; phylum Sysuimicrobiota; class Sysuimicrobiia; order Sysuimicrobiales; family Kaftiobacteriaceae; genus 13-1-40CM-64-14. Next base: position 4,051 of record DATGVF010000036.1, on the reverse strand, counting down.
TAGCCGCTCGCGTGGCGGGGACTGCGCGTCACGGCGTCAAACGCCACTTCGAGCACGATTTTCGGTTCGACGATCTTGACCCGCCCGCGGTCCACCACCGTATGGGCGCGAAACCACGCGGTCAAGGAGGCGATTTCGTCGTCGGTCAAACCGCTGTACGCCTTGCCCACCGGCGCGAGCTCGCCGTCTGAGCGCACAGCGAAGGTGACGTCACTCAACACGCCCGCTCGTTTGCCGTGGCCCTGCTCGGCCGCGACAACCACTACGTCGAGGGTGGCCAGTTCTTCCTTCCACTTCACCCACTGCCGCCCGCGCTTGCCGGGTTGGTAGTGTCCCTCTCGTCGCTTGATGACCAACCCCTCATTCCCATGCAAGCGCGCGTCGCGGAACCGCACGTCCAGATCCTCTGGCGCGCTGGCCACCGTGGCCTCGGAGGGGCGCACGGCTGATGCGAAGTGCAAGGCGTCGAGCGCGCGCCGGCGGTCGGCGAGGGGATGATCGAGCAGGTCGTCTCCATTGAGATGCAACAGGTCAAAGACAAACAGTACCACGGGGATATCGGCAATGAGCGCCGCCGGATCCTTGCGGCGAAGGCGCTGTTGCAGTTGCGTGAAGGGAATCGCGCGGCCGTCGCGCCAAGCGACAATTTCCCCGTCGAGAATGTAGCGGTTGGCAAGCGCGCGCAGATCCGCGTGGAGGTCGGGGAACGAGGGCGTGATCTCATCCAGGGTGCGGCTGAAGATCGCCAAACGCGTTCCATCGAAGTGCACTTGCGCCCGCACCCCATCGTACTTCTCCTCGACCAGCACCGCAGTCGGCGCCGTGCTGTCCTCGTCCTCCCCGCGCACCGGGTCAAACGCCTCGGCGGCGGCGAAGATCGTCTCGGCCAGCATGAACCGGAAGGGAGAGAATAACCGCAGCGCGGCCTCCCCCAGCCGCCCCTGGCGCGCCAGGACGGCGACGGCACCGATGTCACTCATGAGCATGTTCGCCCGGCGCACATCGGCGGCTGGCTGCGCAAACGCCTTCGCAATCGCTTCTTCGAGCAATCCTTCTTTGAGTCCGACCCGCATGTCCGAGGTGATGATCCGGGCGAGGTATTTTGCTTCCAGGGGATCGGCGTTCTCGAACACCGTGCGCATGGCCGCGAGCTTCCCCTGCCGGGATCCCTTACCGCTTGAGGCAGCTAACCGGGAGAAGATCTCATCGACGGAACGCAGGGTCAGCGGTTGCGGAAACAACGGCAGCCGGACCTTCTTGGTCAGCAGCTCTCCCGCCACCGATCCCAGGTCGCCGTATTTAAGGTAGGAGCGATCGAGGTCTTCGTCTGAGGCTCCCGACACCTCCCGCAACGCATCAAGGAGCGCCGACCACCCCACATTCAGCGCGCGATTGTCTCCAGCGGGAAACGGCGCACCGGTTAGGTACGTGCAGGCGATCCGCAGGTCGTCGTCGCCGAGGGCCTGGAGGTAGGCGGCCAGGTACTCAATTTTCTGAAGTTTGCTTGCCGTCCCAGACACTTGTTCCAGGACATCGGCCAGACGGCGCATGCGCTCGCCCCCACACGGTGCGGTTTCATTCTAGCACGGGGTCCCGGACGGTCGATGAGGACTGATCTGAAAAGGCGTGGAGTACGGAATGCCCTACTGCTACTTGTGAGGTCTTGACGTGGTCGACTTCGCGGATCGTGAGTCTTTCGCGGCTTCCTTGCGCCCCGTGCCCGCCGCCCAAAGTCCGTGGATCCGGGCGGCGTCCATGAGCGCTTCAAAGAATTTCCGCTGAACGGCGGAGTGGCTCACCATCCGTTCCGGATGCCACTGCACGCCCAAGGCGAAGGGATGAGATCGATGCTCTATCGCCTCGACGACGCCGTCGGGAGCCTGGGCTGTGACCACGAAGTCCGCCGCGACAGCCTTGACCGCCTGGTGATGGAAACTGTTGACCTCGGCCTGCCTTCCCCCCAGCAGAGCGGCCACGCGGCTCCCCTTCGTCACAGTCACGGAGTGGGCCGCTTCCCAATCCTCTTTGGTACGCGCCTGCCAGTGAACTGCGGCTTCAATCGGCAGCTCCCTCAAATCTTGGTGCAGCGATCCGCCCCCGGCGACGTTCAGGGTTTGGATACCTCGGCAGATTCCGAAGATGGGCATATCGGAGGCCAGGGCCGCACGTGTGATGAGGAGTTCGGCGGCGTCCCGTTGCGCGTCAATCTTGACACCCGCGTCGGGCCGGACAATTTCACCGTAATATCGAGGATCGATGTCCGCTCCTCCGGTGAGCACCAATCCATCAAGCTCGCTCAACACTTCTTCCGGGGTCCGAGCAGCGAGGATCAGGGAGGGTTCGAGCCAGACAGGATCTCCGCCGGCGGCGGTCACCGCCTGCGCATAGTAGCGCTCTCGCTCCTTGGCCGACCGCCCGGCGGTCGTGGTGATCCCGATGCGCGGGGCATTCACGGGCGGCCGACCGACTCGTCGCGCAGACAGAACGTGCACGGAGCCAGGGCATCAGGCTGCGAGGACAGCACAAACCCCTCCTTGGTCATCTGCAGCGACTTCAGCGAAAACGTCACGGGCCAATCTCGCTGACTGAGCACGGGGTTAATCTTATCTTCTAAGACCCGGATGATCGGCGAGAAAACCGGGAAGCCGTCGACCGTCATGTTCTCAATATGAAAGCGGACCTCCTTGGTGCCATCCACCGAAAATTGTCCCTTGAGCCACACGCGGAGTTTGACGCCTTCGTACGGGAAGGACCCCTCCCCATAGAGCGACGTGCCGTCCGACCACAGTCGAAGATCTTTGATCGCACCGCCGCCGGAAAAGAAGTCTTGCAGGCGCTGCACCCCGACCTGGCCATGGATCGCCGTCCCCCGAAAATCAAGCACCCGCAACCGCCCTTGTTGCATGGCGGCTGGATCCAGGCTCACACCGACCAGTTTCACCCAGACGTCATCTACCACCATGCCGCCCAGGTTTGCGTTGCGCGCGTGGAGGCTGATCCGCGCGTAGCCGCCGGGGTACAGATCGGGCACGCTGTCGATGACCATATCCTGCGTGCGGAGAAATGCTCCAAACGACCGCCGCAGGTCCCCGTCGTCTTGCCCGATCGCCGCGGGCAGACGCGCGAAGACAACCGCGGCCACCGCCGCGATGAGAACGACCCAACGCCCCCGGGCCACTTGTTAGCCCTCCTGCAATGCGCCGGCATGCGCGAACACGGCCGGCTGTCCGCCCGTATGCCAGAAGACGACGTTATGCGCGGATGTGAAGCGTCCTTGTGCCACTAGTCCCATGAGTCCGGCCATCGCCTTTCCCGTGTAGACGGGGTCGAGTAGGACTCCCTCCGTGCGTGCCAGGATCCGGATTGCATCTAAGCAGGCCGGTGTAGGCACTCCGTATCTTTCCCCGACGTAGTCGTCATAGACGATAACATCATCGGGGTGAGGCCGCCACGGCAGGTCCAACAACCCGACGAGTTCGGTGACGATTCCGAGCACTCGGGTGGTTACCACCTCTTTGCGCGGGCCCGCGCTGATCCCCACTATTTGAACGCCGCTGTCAGCGAGTTTCGTCCCCGTGTACAGGCCCGATTGCGTCCCACCCGAGGTGCTGGCATGTACAACCGCATCCACCCGAATGCCGAGGGCCGTGATCTGAGAGTGCAGTTCCAGCCATGCCTGGACGTATCCTGACGCGCCATACGCGTTACTCCCGCCCCGTGGGATGACATAGGGCTTGCGTCCGTCCCGCCGCAACTGCCGCTCGAGGTCGGCGACCACACCCATCAACACATAGTCGTCATCGGTCTGAATGATCCGCACCTCCGCCCCAAAGATGCGATCCAGCAGCAGATTCCCTTGCGCCTGCGGGGGCGGCTCGCCATTGAGCACCACGATGGCCTGCAGCCCGAGCTTTTGCGCGGCTGCCGCCGTCATCCGCGCATGATTGGACTGCACCGCACCCACGGTGATGATGACATCGCAGCCTTGCGCGCGGGCCTGCGCGAGCAAGAACTCAAGCTTGCGCGCCTTGCTTCCCCCCAGAGCGAGCCC
>DATGVF010000035.1:0-6057 GCA_035300645.1 bacterium | reverse complement strand
ACCCTGTACGTGTACGTGACCGCGGAGTCTCAAATGTACCGGGCGCGCGTGGAGGCGCAGCTCAATTTTGGCCCGCAGGCCCCCGGCCCCGCCGTGGTGGCCCGCCTGGGCCGGCTGGTGTCCCCGCAACTGGAGCCGTTTGTCGAACTCCGGCTGGTGCCAACCCCGCTTGCACTGACGGGGGCAGTTGGCGTGCGCATTGAAGTGTCGCCCGCGGCCTTTGTGGCCGTCACGTATGCCCCGACGCCGCGGGAAACGACGTTCTGGACTACGGTCCAGTTTAGCCGCGACGTCGGCGTCCGGGGAAACTGGACATTCCCGACGCAGGTTTTTGAGGGCGCGGCGAGCTTTCGCATCAATGAGTTCCTGGCTTGGGAATTCATCGGGAACTCCGCCGGCCAGGCCTGGGTCCGCTTGATTAGTAATCTCTAGGAAGAGACCCCACGGGCAGAGGATGCGCATGCTGCGCTTGAGCGAGGAGAGTACAATGGGGAGGCGATTTCTGTTAGCAAGCAGAAGATGCAACGGGCCGGTGGTGCATGCGTCATCCGGCGCGCTTTTTCTTGTTCCCTGATTTCCCAAAAAGGAGGCCTGTGATGGAAATCCGTCAGCGGAAAGTCCCCACAATCTGGCTGGTCGGTGGCGCGGCAATCCTCCTGCTCCTTATTGGCGCAGCCGTCTGGCAGAGTGGGCCGGCCTTAGGGCAGTCATTTAGCATCGGGTTCGTGGACATGAAGCGGGCGTTCGACAGCCACCCCCGCAAGGTGTCATCCGAGCGCGCGCTCGCAGAGTTCTACCAGGCGAAGCAGCGAGAATTCCAGCAGCGGGCCAAGGATCTTTCGCCCGTCCAGCGTCAGGATCTCGATCGGCAACTCCAACAGCAGTTTGTCCAGAAAGAAGATGAGCTGCGGGGGGGGTTGACCCAAGACATCCGCGCCGCTGTCGACAAGGTGGGCCATGATCGTGGAATCAGCATCATCCTGGACCGTCAGGTCGTGCTGTACGGCGGCGTGGACTTGACCGATGCGGTCATCGTCCAGCTAACCAGCGGGAAGTAGCGTACGCGGCCACTCTGACATGGGGTCATCTCGCAGGGGACGAAGTGGATCCGGCATCATGGGCCTTGCCGGGTTTTCGTGTCATTCCTCCTGCGGACACAGGCGACCTCCGCTCCTGATGGGCCTCGGTCTCATCGGTTTGGTGGCTGTGCTGGCAGGCGGGTGTCGAGGGCGGGTCCAGAATTCGTCCGCTACGGCGGCCGATGCCCGGATCGGCGTCATCGATTTACAGGTCGTGACGCATGCGCATCCTCGCTGGCAGGATATCGATGTACTCCTGCAACAGGAAAAAGACGTCGAAGCCGAACTGGGCGTAGTCCCGCAGTCTCCCTCGCTGCCGGTCCCCGAGGTCCAGCGTGTGCTGGACGAGGAGGCGAAGCGGTTGCGAGTCGAGCTAGGGAAAGAGGTTGAGTTTCTTAGAGTCGAAGGGCAACGACAGATCGAGGCCTTTGCCAATGAGCTCCGCCACGACGCGGAGGCGCGACTGGCTCAGCTCCAGCACGACCTTCGAGCGCAGGGGGAGGAGGAGCTAGTCGCCAAGCGCGACGCAATGCGCGACCAGCTACGCGAGGGGGAACAGAAGATCCGCGACGAGTATCGGTATCCACTCCTCAATCTCAGGCTCCGAGCGGAAGTCGCAGGCCTCTCTTCCGAAGCAGAAGGCAAACAGCTTCTCCAGGAGATGCAGGCCCTCCAAGAAGAACGCGACGCGCGGATCCAGGAGAAGATGGATGAATTACAGGGCGCGTTCAGCGAACTCCAGAAGGCCAAAGAAAGCGAAATCAACGCCAAGTTGAAAGCTGAACAAGATGCTCTTGAAGCAGAGGGCCGGCAACGCCTCGCGGCGCGCCAGCAGGCCGCGCAAGCAGATTTTGCGCACGCGGCGGTGGACCTCGAGAAGACGTTTCAGGCGCGGTTGGAACACCGCCGCCAGGAGATGATCCTGGGGGGACGGGCGCCACTCCCCGGTCGCCAGGGGACCTACACACAGAGCCTGATCGACCGGAGCCGTCAACTGCAAAGCGAACTCGTGGCGCTGCGAGAGAAGCGCCAGCGTCTAGAAGACAGTATTCTGGCTGAAGTGAAAATCGAAGTCGCGACGATCGCCCAAACACGCAGGCTGGATGTCGTCCTGACCCGGTACGTCAGCAACGTGGCGGGCATCGACATTACCGCCGATGTGGTGGCGAAACTTAAGCAATGACCCGACGCCTCCTCGTCACTCTGGGTCTTGCCGTTCTGGTCGGCGGATGTGCTCCCCGGCTGGGAGTCGTGGACACTCAGCGCCTGCTCAATGAAACCGTCGCGGGTCTATCCTTTCAAAAGCAACTCTCCGATCGCGAGAAAGCCATGGAAGCGGATCTACAACTGCTGAGCTCGCAGCTCAGCCAGAACGATTTGGCGGTGCGGCGCCAGATGCACGTGCGGGAGCTCGCCACATTGCGCCTGGAGCTCGAGGGGCGATTAAACGACCGCATCCGAAAGGCAACTGCTGAGGTTGCACGTCAGCGCCGACTCCGCATCGTCCTTGTCAAAGGCCCGACGTTAATGGGGGGAGTCGATGTGACCGATGCAGTGATGGAGCGGTTGAAGTGATGGTGCGCGCGCGAGGTCATGCAATCGCCCAGAGCGCTACGACCGCCTCGGATGCCAGCGTCTGCGGCGGGCTATGAAGCTCCGAGACTTGGCGGCGGCCATTGACGCCGAAGTCCTAGGTGATGGCGACGTGGTGGTGACCCACGTGGCCCCTGTCGAGTCGGGCGGACCCGGGGCCCTGGTCATGGTGCGCGAGGCCCACTACCTCCCGCAGGCTCAGGCGGGGACGGCCACGGCTCTCTTATTGCCGCCGGATTTTCACCCCGCGAACAAGCCCGCACTTCGCGCGCGCGATGTGCGCGTCGCCCTGGCCCGCGCCATCGGCCTGTTGCATCCGGTGGCTCCGTCCTCTCCCGGAATCCACCCCACGGCGGTGATCGGCGCGCGCACCACACTCGGCGCAGACGTGACCGTGGGACCGTATGTTGTGGTGGGCGATGACTGCCGTATTGGCAAGGGAGTCGTCCTAATGGCCGGATGCGTTATCGGTGGGCGCGTTCTCATCGGAGAGGCCACCATCCTCTACCCTCGCGTGGTGCTCTATGGTGGCACCGACATCGGCCGACGCGTGATCGTGCACGCTGGTGCCGTCCTGGGTAGCGATGGGTTCGGGTATGCCGCCGATCACGGGCAGCACCTCAAAATTCCCCACATCGGCAAAGTGGTCGTGGAAGACGATGTCGAGATTGGTGCTAACACCACTGTCGATCGCGCGACACTGGGCGAGACACGCATCGGCGCGGGGACAAAGGTGGACAACTTGGTCCAGATCGGCCACAACGTGACCATCGGCCGCGCGGCGATCATCGTCGGTCAGACTGGGATCTCGGGGAGTGTCGCCATTGGCGATGGCGCGATCCTTGCCGGACAGGTGGGCGTGAAAGATCATGTGCGCATCGGTGCCCGCGCGATGGTCCTCGCGCGGACTGCCGTTTATAAAGATATTCCCGACGGCGCCGTTGTGTCGGGGGACCCCGCGCGACCGCACCGCGAGGTCCTCCGTCAGCAGGCTGCCCTTCAGCAGTTACCCGACCTGATCAAGCACCGCAAGTCCGCGCAGGGCCCTCGGAGGGGCGGTCGCCGCGCTCGGTGATCGCCGTGCCTCTTGCGTGGGCGCCGCGTCGCCGCGAAGCCCCGAACTGCGGATCCTCCCAGGACTCATGTGGCATGGAAATCGGTGACTGGCGGTGACCCCACGCCGCCAGCGCAGGGGGTCGTGGTCGCCCACGGTCTCACACCCCCCCTCGGGCGGGCCGCCCTCCATCCCGCAGCGGACGATTCGTCAGCCCGCAGCCCTGGCCGGGATCGGTATCCACAGCGGGCGCACAGCAACCATCCTCTGTCGCCCGGCACCCACACAGGCGGGGATCGTCTTCGTGCGGGCCGATGTGCCGGGCTCTCCAGAAATTCGAGCCTCGGTCGAGGAGGTGTCCGACACCCGCCGGGGGGTTACGTTGGGCAAGGATCACCCGATTCGCACAGTGGAGCACCTTCTGGCTGCTGCGGCCATGCTGGAAATCAGTAACCTCCGGGTTGAGGTGCACGGCGAGGAGATGCCGATCTTAGACGGAAGCGTAGCTCCGTACGTTGAAGCATTGGCCGCCGCGGGTGTCGTCGAGCAAGACGCCACCCGATCTGTTCACGCGGTTGCACATCCAGTGTGGCTCGCAACGGAGAACGCCTGGATGCTCGCGGTCCCCTCCCAGGTGTTTCGGGCGACCTATGTCGTCCCTCTTGATCATCCCACGCTGGGAACCCAGATCGTGGACTTTGATCCCCGCCGCCAGCGGTTTGCCACACAGTTTGCACCGGCTCGGACGTGGGGATTCACCCACGAGCTCGACGCGTTGCGGCAAGCCGGACTGGCCCGTGGCGCGACCGTCGACAATGCGCTTGGGATTGGGCCTGAGGGCTTTCTCTCCCGGCCCCGATTCCCTGATGAGCCCGCGCGCCACAAACTCGTGGATCTGATTGGTGATTTGGCGTTGCTCGGTGCCCCGCTGCAGGCTCACGTCATCGCCTGCCGAGGCAGTCACACCCTGCACGTCGACTTCGTCCGTCGCCTGGTGGGCTCGGCGACACCGCACTAATTGGATGGCAGGGCGCAGAGACAGAAGGGTGAACATGTGGACGGTCGGAGCCTGCGCGTGCGCGCGGACCGTCGGGCTCGACACCGTTTTGATCCAGATGGAGGTCTTCGATGATACTAGACCGTGAGGCGATCGAGCAAATTATCCCCCACCGACCGCCGTTTCTGTTCGTTGACCGCATCACCGAGCTCACCGACACCCGCATCGTCGGGGAGAAGGAGGTGACCGGGGAGGAGTGGTTCTTTGCGGGGCATTTTCCCGGGGCCCCGGTGATGCCCGGCGTATTGATCATCGAAGCGATTGCCCAGACGGGCGCCGTCCTGGCCCTGCAGGGCATGCACCTGGCCGGCCGGATTCCGTACTTCGCGGCGGTCGACAAGGTGCGTTTTCGCCGGCCCGTGACCCCGGGTAAGCGTTTGGTGATGGAGGTATCGATTAAGTGGAGGCGTGGGAGGATCGGGCGGGTCGAGGGGCGCGCTCTGGTAGATGGCGAGATGGTGGCCGAAGGGGAGTTCACCTTTGCGGTCGCCGATGACTCGCCTGAGGAGTCGTGATGGCGCAGAAACGCGTCAAGGCGGCTGCGACGAGCGTCACCGTGCATCCGACCGCTCTCGTGGATCCCCACGCCACGCTAGGGAGCGGAGTCGTCGTTGGACCCTATGCGATCATCGAGGTCGGTGCGGCGATCGGTGCGGGTACGACCATCGGCCCGCACTGTGTGATCAAATCGTTCGTTAGCCTCGGGGAGGGCAACAGCCTCAGCGTCGGGGTGGTGCTGGGTGAAGAACCGCAGCACCGGGCCTTTGTTGGGGAACGTAGCTTTGTCCGTATCGGCGACCGCAACATCTTCCGCGAGTATGTGACGGTGAATCGGGCCTACGGCGAGGATGCGGCGACGGAGATCGGTGACGACAATTACCTCATGTCGTACGTGCACATCGGCCACAACTGCCAGATCGCCTCGGGGACCATCATCACGAGTGGTGCGAAGTTAGCGGGGCACGTGATCGTACAGGACAAGGCGAACCTGGGCGGTCAGGTGGGGGTGCACCAGTTCGTCCGTTTCGGTCGTTTGGTCATGGTCGGCGGGGGGTCGATCGTCCGTCAGGACGTGCCCCCGTTCGTGCTCGCCTTCGGCGCGCCGGCGCGGGCCTATGGTCTCAACGCGGTGGGACTGACTCGCGCCGGGGTGCCGCTCAAGCACCGGACGATGCTCAAGCGCGCCTTCGGGCTCCTCTATCGCTCGGGTCTGGCGGTGTCGACTGCACTCACGCGAATGGAGGCCGAGTTGGGGGGCGACCCCTACGTGCAGG
>DATGVF010000034.1:0-5221 GCA_035300645.1 bacterium | reverse complement strand
TGCCATCGATCACCGCGGCCTCCTCCAACTCCACGGGCAGGTCCTCAAAAAACCCTTTGAGCAGCCAGATGACAAACGGCAGGTTGAAGATCGTGTTTGCCAGGATCAGGGCCCAGTGGGTATCCAGGAGGTGCAGCACCTTGAACACCAAGAACAGCGGCAACGCCGACGCCACAGGCGGGAACATGCGCGTGGACAGAACCCAGAACGAGAGGTTCTCGCCCCCCGTGCGGAACCGCGCGAAGGAGTAGGCGGCCGGGGCGCCCACCAGTACGGAGGCCACCATCGAGCCGACCGAGATGATCAGGCTGTCCCGAACACCCTGTATCCCACCGCGGCCGTCGGGCGGGAAGGGCATGGCATTCACGTAGTTGGTGAGGGCGAACGACTTCGGGATGAACACGGGCGGATAGGCGAAAAACTCCGGGTTGCTCTTAAACGAGGTCAGGAACATCCACGCGACCGGAAACAAGAAGACGGCGAGGGCCGCGATGAGGATCACCAAGGTCAGCAACCGGCGACCGGGCGGGCGTCTCCTCAAGTCGCCATCCCCGCCCTCACGCGCTTCTGGTACCGGAGGAAGACCTGGGCGACGACCGTGATGACCACGAGCTGGATGAACGCCAGCGCCGACGTGTAGCCCAGGCTGAAGAATTTGAACCCTTCCAGGTACGTGTAGTAGGCGATCGTCTCAGTCACATTCCCCGGTCCGCCCGCGGTCAGTTGGTACACGATGTCGAAGAGCTTGAAGGTGTCCATGAACCGCACGAGGACGCCGATGACGATCACCGGGAGCAAGAGTGGAAGCATGACGCGCCAGAGGGTCTGGGGACCGGTGGCGCCGTCAACCTCGGCGGCTTCCAGGAGTTCAGCCGGGATCGCCTGGAGCCCGGCCAGCACGACCAGCGTCATGAACGGCGTCCACTGCCAGACGTCGGTGAACATCACCGCCGCCAGCGCCACGCGCGGGTCGGCGAGCCAGGCGTACCCGTGGAAGCGGCCTCCAGTGAACTGGTCCAGGAGGTAGTTCAGCGGGCCGAACTGATCATTGTAGATCATCCGGAACTGGAAGCCGGCGATGACCGGAGCGATCATCACGGGGATCAAGAACAGCGAGAGGACGAACGTGCGGAGACGGCCCAGCTGATGCAACTCCAGGGCGAGTCCCATCCCGATCAGGGTCTGGAGCCCGACGCCCACGACGACCAGGATGCCGGTGTTCATCATCGCGTTCCAGAACCGGGGGTCGTGAAAGAACGCCCTCGCGAAGTTCTGGAGTCCCACAAACTGCGGCGGGAACCCGGTGGTGAGTTCCCACGACATCACGGTCAGGCGGAGCGTGGAAACCAGAGGGAAGACGGTGATCGCCAAGAGCACAACAACCGCCGGCAGCACCATCAGCACGGGGGTCAGCCTGAACCGCCGCGCGACCCGTCCCGCCGGCTGAGGCGCCAGCACGTCCCGGCCGACTCTCGTCCCCATCTCCCGGAGGCCTCGCAGCGCAGGGGAGGAACGGTCACCGCCGCCCCTCCCCTATCCCTGCTTCCGCGGTTACTTGATCAGTCCCGCGACCCTGTAACTATTGAGGGCCTGATGCCACAGGTCGATCTGCTTCTGTCGGCCGAGGCGATCGGTGATCGCGTTCCATTCCTGCACCACGGCGTCCAGAGCCTGTTTGGGCGTCTCCTGCCCCGCCAGGGCCTTGTTCACGTGCAGGTCCAGCGCATCCTCGTACTGCGCCGCGCCCGGGATGAAGATCTCGGGATAGCCGTCCCCCAGCGCCTCCTTCACGCGGTCCAAGTAGGCAGCCGCCTCAGCCTTGCTCTTGAAGTCGACGTACGCTTCCGGATGACTAAAGTGCACGCCGCGGTTGACGTCTAGCCCGGTGAACGCCGTGGAGACATCCTCCAGGCTCATATCGTAGGCGATGTGCTTGGCCACCCAGTACGCGGCCAGCTTGTTCTTGCTGGACGACGCCACCGCCACCACGCGGCCCACCGGCATCATCGCCCGGTGGACGACCTTGCCCCCGATGCGCCACCCGGGGACGCGGCCATAGTCCAGCTTGCCGACGACCTGCGATTCTGCCGGATTGGCACCCTTCTTGGGCACGTCGGTCCACTGCACGACCATGGCGACGTTGCCCTTCAAAAGCGCGTCCCGCAGCTCATCGTAGCCGTACGCCCGTACGTCGGGCGGAGCATTCTTCAGGCTGTCCACGAAGTTCTGCAGCGCCTTGACGGCTGCAGGAGAGTTGATCTGCGGTTTCATGTTCTCGTCGAAGTAGAGATCGCCGCTCGCCGCCCAGCGATCGACGAACCAGGCGAACGAGAACCCCCGCTTGGCGAACTCCGCCGAGCCGTAGAAATCGCGCTTAAGGGTCTCGCCGGCCAGCTTCTCACCCTTCTTGCGTGTGAAGAACGCACCGATCTGCAACCAATCCTCCCAGGTCTCCGGCGGCATTAGCTCCTTGCCGTACTTGGCCTTGAACGCCGCCTTCTCGGCCGCGTTCGTGAAGAGGTCCTTCCGGTAGATCATCAAGTGCGCGTCACCGTCGATGGTCAGCGCGTAGGTCTTCCCGGCCCACTTGTTGTACAGCTCGCGGAACGGCGGTAGCACGTCCTCCTGGTGGGGGTTCCACACGCTGTCCGGCTGCTTCTTCATGTACTCGTCCAGCGGCTCCAGGTACCCGTTGCTGGCAAAGTCACCGATGTACGCTGGGAAGAACGTGACAACGTCGAAGGCGCCGGAGCCTGCCACAAACTCGGTCTTCTCCTTCTCATACACGCCCTCGAACGGAACCTCGATAATCTTGACTGTGATGCCGGCCTTGGGAAAATGATCCTTCCAGAACTCGTAGGGCGCCAGGTTGTGGCCGGCGTCGCCGACAACGTTCACGGTCACATTGCTAAACTTGGGCGGGAAGTCCCACTGGATAACGTGGAGCTCCTGCGGTGTCTGCATGGCCGCCCTCGCCGCCAGCGTTATCAAAGACCCTGTGCTCAGAGCGAGGGCCAGAACAAGTAGACTTCCAAGAACCCTTCGTGCGCGCCGTCTCCGATCCATCGTCTGCCTCCTCTTCCTGCGATCACGATCGGTAATGTTGCCTGGAACGCCCGTGCCGGAGCCCGAGTGCAGGCGCTCTCACCTCCAAACCAAGCATCGACGTGGTGGAGGGAAGCGACAAAAAGTGTTCGACGACCCCGGAGGCGTTCCTGTCCACGTTGGAGAACACTGGGAGGCATAAAGGGTCCGCATGACGACGCGCCAGCACATCCTGCTGCTCGCTCCCCTCGCGGCTCTCTTGCTGCCGTTTCTGTTCTGGCCCGCGGTGTTCGGGTTCGCCTCCAGCTTCACGGACTATGGTCCCGCGCAGGTGCACCTCACCCTTGTCGGCCTTCGGAACTACGCGGCGGTGCTGGGGAATGATGAGGTCCGCCTCGCCTTTCGCAATATCGCGATCGTCGCTCTGGTCGCCGTGCCTCTGGAGCTGGGGATCGGTTTTGCGGTCGCCTACGCGCTTCGCGTCCCATTCCGCGGCCGGGGGCTCGTGCGGATCGTCCTCCTCATCCCCTGGCTGCTGAGCCCGATCGCCGTGGGCGTGATGTGGCACTTTCTGTACGGACCGGTAGGGATGCTGAACTATGCGGCGGCGTGGTTCCAACAGCCGCCGATGCCTTCGCCGCTCGCCCTTCCCAGGTGGGCACTCGCGGCTGTGATCGCGACAGAGATCTGGCGGAAGGCCCCTCTGGCCAGTTTCCTGCTCTTGCCGGGGGTCCTGGCCGTCCCGCCTGATCAGTGGGAACACGCGATGCTCGACGGCATCCCCCTCGGAAGCCGGATCCGCCACATTCTCTTTCCCCCGCTGCGGCCGCTCCTCTTCACGGTTACCCTGCTGTTCCTCGGTGACACGCTCGGCACGTTTGACAGCGTGCTCGTGCTGACGGGGGGCGGCCCGGGGTCCGAGACTCTGACGCCAGCTCTCTACAGCTTCCAGCAGGCGTTCCGCGCGTATAACTGGCCGTTCGGTGTGGCGTCGGCCTGGCTGATCGTCGTGGCCACCATCCCCCTGGGACTCGGGTACCTGGCTCTGGTACGTCCCACGGCGGAGTGATGAGAGAGCGCTCTGCCGGCTGGCGGGCTCAACGGCGGAGAGACGCCTGGGGCCGACGCGTGCTCCTGGGCGTGGTTCTCTTCGCGCTGATTGTTCCGCTCATCTGGACTCTCCTGGCCTCGTTTGAGATCAAACCTGAGGCGAATGGATGGCCCCCCGCGTGGACGCTCCCGCCATCGGCACAGAGTTATGCGGAGGTCATGACCCAAGTGCCCGGCTTCCCGCGAGTGTACGCGACGAGCCTCATCGTGTCGATCACGGCCACGCTCTTGACGGTTGGGACCGCCTTCCTCGCCGCATACAGCCTAGCGCGGTGGCGCTTCAGGGGCACACGCGCGGTCGTACAGAGCTTTCTGGTCTTTGCCAGCCTGCCGGCGATGGCGTACGTGATCCCGCTCAGCGACTTCACCCGCGAGTTGCATCTCCGCGACACGTTTGCCGGGGTCGCCCTGGCATCAGCAGCAGTGTACGCCCCGCTTGCGGTTTACATCCTCTATGGGTACCTGGAGCAGGTGCCGAGGTCGCTGGAGGAGATCGCACAGCTGGAGGGAGCGCGGCTCTTCCAGATCGTGTGGAAGGTCGTCCTGCCCGCTGCGGCGCCGGGGCTCGCCGCCACAGCCGTGCTGGTATTTGTGCTCGACTGGAACCTCTTCCTGGTGCCCACGGCGCTTACCCTGAATCACGTCAAGACCATCCCGGTGGCTCTAAGCGACTTCTACACGTATGAGCGCGAACTGGAATGGTCCAACGCCGCGGCGGCGCTCACGCTATCACTGCTCCCCGTGGCGGCGCTCGTCGCGCTCGCGCACCGGATCCTCGAGCAGTTTAGCCTGAGCCCTACCCCAATGGACCCGTGAGGGTGAGACGGCACAACTGCCGGCGGGCGGTGCAGGCTTTTCAGCAGCAACGCTTGCATGGCCTCACGGAGCGGGTGAGCAGGGCCTTTTGTAGGGATTCTGGAGGAGCCGAAATGCGAAAACGCAGTTCTGATGCGTGTTGGCGGGCCCGGAGGGAATCGAACCCCCGACCAGGGGCTTAGGAGTCCCCTGCTCTGTCCACTGAGCTACGGGCCCCGCAGGACTCATTCTAGCAAAAACCAACACGACG
>DATGVF010000033.1:0-4337 GCA_035300645.1 bacterium | reverse complement strand
CGTGCTCATCGAAGAATATGTGCGCGGGATGGAGCTGACCTGCGGGATCATCGACGACCCCGAGACCGGTCGTCCCGTCGCCCTCCCGCTGATCGAGGTAGTGCCGCACGCAGAGTTTTATGACTATCAGGCCAAGTACGCCACCGGCGGCAGCGATCACTTCGTCCCTGCCCGCGTCCCCGAGGCCCTGACCCAATCGGCAACGGCCCTTGCGGTGCGTGCGTATCAGGCGCTGGGATGCGAGGGGATGTCGCGCGTGGACATGATCGCCCGCGGGGACCAGGTCGTCGTCCTCGAGATCAACACCATCCCCGGGATGACAGCCACAAGCTTGCTGCCCGACGCGGCGAAGGCAGCGGGGATCTCCTTCGTGCAGTTATTGGACCGTATCGTCGCATGCGCCATGCGGCGGACCCCGCGACGGGCAACGAAATCGACGTCGCCAGCATCCGCAACCTAACGTTCCACCGCCGGCCGACCGAGCGTCTGAGTGTTAGACAGGACCTCCCTGGCACGGCTGGAAATCCCTTCGGCATGAATCAGAACCACTTCGTGAAATCCCATGCGCTGGGCAACGACTACATCATTGTCGATCCCCAGGCGCTGTCGTTTTCGTTGACCGAGCGGGCCATCCAACGAATCTGCGACCGCCACAGAGGCGTGGGGTCTGACGGGATTCTTGCCCTCTCGCCGTCGTCGCGTGCGGACTTCGGGCTGAGGATTTTTAACCCCGACGGAAGCGAGGCGGAGAAAAGTGGAAATGGGCTGCGGATCTTCGCCCGCTACCTGTACGATCACGGCCGGACCACGAAGTCCCGCTTTACGGTCGAAACGCCGGGCGGTCTTGTGCGGATCGAATTGCACCTCCGCGGCCGATATGTGGAGGACATTACCGTTGAGATGGGGTCGGTGACCTTCCGCAGCGACCGGATCCCAGTCGCCGGCCCGCCGCGGGATGTCGTCGACGAGCAGATAGAGGTGGATGGAGAGCCGTTCACGGTGACAGCGGTTTCGGTGGGGAATCCGCACTGCGTCGTCTTCGTCCCTGATCTAAGTCGCGTCGACTTGCACCGTTGGGGACCACGACTGGAACGGCACACCCTGTTTCCCAACCGGATAAACGTGCAGTTCGCCCAGGTGCAGTCGCGTGCCCGTGTGGCGGCTCTGATCTGGGAGCGTGGCGCCGGAGAAACCATGGCGTCTGGGAGCAGTGCCTGTGCAGTGGCGGCCGCCGCCGTCCGTAAAGGGCTGATCGATCGCTCCGTCACGATCAGCATGCCAGGTGGGGAGCTGAAAGTCGAAGTGGATGCGGACTGGTCTCTGACGCTTACTGGTCCTGCGGTGGAAGTGTACGAAGGGACGTTGAGCGAAGGATTTGTTTCGCTGCTCCGAGGGCAATAACTGCCCTTAGCTACTAAGGCCTGCCCACATCGAGGCGGAAGTTGATGGGAGTTCTGTTGCCACGATGAAACGCATTCTCTATGTCATCCTCGACGGGCTGGCCGACCGCCCAATAGCGGAGTTCGGAGATCGGACCCCACTAGAGGCCGCGCAGATCCCTAACCTCAATAAGCTCGCCGCGTCGGGTCGGCAGGGAACGGTGATTACGGTCGGCAAGGGTATCGCCCCGGAGTCCGATGTCGCGGTGATGGCCATTTTAGGGTACGACCCCTTGCGCTACCATGCGGGGCGCGGCCCGCTCGAAGTGCTAGGCGTCGACTTGCCCTTTCATAGTGGGGACCTCGCGTTGCGCGGGAACTTCGCGACCGTCGGCGAGGGATGGACGATTATCGACCGCCGTGTGGGTCGTAACCTCCTGACGGAGGAGGCCCGCACGCTCGCCGAGGCGATTAATCGTGATGTCCGATTGACCGCGTCATCTGTGGATCTCGTGGTGTGTGCAACCGTGGGGCACCGCTGTGTGGTGGTCCTCTACCCCAAAGAGGGCAAGCTCTCCGCGAAGATCACCAACACGGATCCAGCCTATGCCCGCATCGAGGGGTTAGGCGTGGCCAAGGCTGATGCGGGCACCGAGGTCGAAGAGTGTCGGCCCCTGGACGATACGCCCGAGGCCTGGACGGCGGCGGAGCTCATTAACGAGTTTACGCGTAAGAGCCGCGAAGTCATGGACGGCCATTCGGTGAACCAACGTCGCCGCGCACGCGGCGACCTGCCCGCGAACCTCATTCTGCTGCGCGACGCAGGGGACCATTTGCCTCAGGCCCCATCGCTACGCGAGCGTTTCGGCGTCGAGTTCGGCTGCTTTGTGGAGATGCCGGTGGAACGGGGTATCGCACGATTGCTCGGCATGGAGATCATCGAGGTGCCTCCGAGTGTTGGGAATCGGGAGGCAGCATATCGCCAGTGGGCCATGCGGGCCATAGACGAACTCCCCCGCCACGGCGGGCTGTACCTCCATCTCAAAGGGCCCGACGAGCCCGGCCACGACGGGGACGCCCCAGCCAAGCGGGACGTCATTAGCCTCATTGACCGCGCGTTCTTCGGAGAACTGTTGCCCAAGATCCCGCTGCGGGACACGATTGTCGCCGTCACCGCAGACCACGCCACACCGTGCGCACTGAAGAGCCACTCCGCCGATCCGGTCCCCTTGCTGCTCGCCGGAGGGGGTGTGCCGCCCGATGGCACCACGACCTTCGGGGAACGCGAGGCTGCCCGCGGGGGCATCGGGCAGTTGCTCGGTGTGGACATCATGCCGCTTTTGGCCCGCCTAGCGCGCTGACCGTCGGTCATGTTCACGAAATCCGCTGCATTCTACGACGCCATCTACGCTGCGATGGGGAAGGATTACATTCGGGAGGCGCAGCAGGTGCATGCGCTTATCCAGCAGCACACGCGCACGCCTGGGAAAACGTTGTTGGACGTCGCGTGCGGGACCGGCAATCACCTGGCCGTATTCCGAGAGTGGTATGAGGTGGTGGGGCTCGACCTCGATGCGCGCATGCTGGCTATCGGCCGGCGTCGCTGCCCCGGGGTGCGCTTCTACCGATCGGACATGGTGGCATTCCAATTGCGCCGACGCTTCGACGCCGTCATTTGCCTGTTCAGTTCGATCGGCTACACGCGCACCCGCGCCCGTCTGCATCGCACACTGAAAACTTTCGCCGAGCACACGGCCCCCGGCGGGGTGGTGCTGATCGAGCCGTGGATCTTTCCCGAGAAGTTCGAGAAAGGGCGCGTGGGTCTCGTGGTCGTCGATCAGCCCGCTTTAAAGATCGCGCAGATGAACGGGAGCGGGCGCCGGGGCGATCTCTCGCCGTTGCGGTTTCACTACCTCGTGGGGACCCCCGAGGGTGTGACCCTTTCACCGAAGAGCACACGTTGGGGCTGTTTACCCACGAGAACTATTTGACGGCTTTCCGCGCCGCCGGACTGGATGTCTCATTCGACCCCGATGGCCTCACAGGACGCGGACTGTACATCGGCCAGAAGCCGCTCCCCTAACTTCCATTAGATTTGCCGCGATGCGGACCGCCTCCGACTAGCGGTTGTAGACGGCGGGCACATTTCGCGATGATGGCGTTTCTCCGTTCTGCCGTGGTGTCGTTATCCATACTCCTCGTCAGTCTGCTGTTTGGGCCTGCGTCGGCTCAGGATGTCGCGGTGTATCCAGGGATTGATGGCGTCCAGAACGTCGCAGAGGCTCTGGCGGGCAGGCGACTAGGGGTCGTGACGCATCATGCCGGACTGACGCGCGACGGGCTCTCTACAGCTTTCATCCTCTACGGCCTCCCGCGCACGGCGCTGACGGCTCTGTTCACTCCTGAGCACGGGTTCAACGGATCGGGCCTCGAGCCCGAACAGCACGTTCTTCCTACCCCGATCCCGGTCTATAGCCTGTTCGGCCGAGTCACGGCGCCAACACGGAAGATGCTCGCCTCGGTGGATGTCCTGGTCATCGATTTGCAGGATGTGGGTGTTCGACCGTTCACCTATGTCTCCACGATGGCGCTCGTGATGGAAGCGGCTCGCCAAGCGGGCAAAGCGGTGGTGGTGCTGGACCGACCCAATCCCATGGGCGGAATGATCGTTGATGGTCCTGTGCTCGAGGAGCAGTTCCGGTCGTTCATCGGGATGTTTCCGATCCCGTATGTGCACGGTATGACCATCGGCGAACTCGCGCAATTGTACAACCAGGCCTTTGGGATCGGCGCGGACCTCCGGATCGTCCCCATGCGGGGATGGGTCAGGCGCATGCGGTGGTCAGACACGGGCCTCCCGTGGCCCACGCCCTCTCCCGGGCTGCTGACCGACGACAGCCCCCTCTACTATGCGACGACCGGGGCGATTGACGGGACGAACCTGTGGAACGGCGTGAG
>DATGVF010000032.1:0-2011 GCA_035300645.1 bacterium | reverse complement strand
CTTTTAACAGAGGCTCCCCGCAAGACGGGGAGCTTTTTTTGTTATGCTGAGGCTGCCATGTCGACGCCATGGACGCACATCCTCAAGAAGGTCGACGACTATCGCTGGGAGATTCCGACCTCTTACAAACCCGGGATGCGCGTGCCTGGGCTTGTGTTTGCGGACGAGCGCATGCTGGCCCAAATTGTCGAAGAGCAGGCTCTCGACCAAGTCGCCAACGTCGCCACGCTGCCGGGGATCGTCCAGTACTCCCTCGCCATGCCGGATATTCACTGGGGGTACGGGTTCCCCGTCGGGGGAGTGGCGGCGTTTGACATGGAGCGGGGCGTCATCAGTCCTGGGGGTGTCGGTTTCGATATTTCCTGCGGTGTCCGCGTGGTCCGAACCACGTTGGAGGAAGCGCAGGTCCGAGAAAAGTTACAGGCCCTGGTCGACGCGCTCTTCACGAGCGTCCCCTCTGGGGTTGGTTCAGTCGGGCGTATCAAGGTGGGCATGGGCGAGATCGATGACGTGCTCACCGGCGGGGCGCGGTGGGCCGTGAAGAAGGGGTATGGCTGGCCAGAGGACTTGGAGGCCATCGAGTCGGGGGGCGCGCTGCCGACCGCCGATCCGGAGGCTGTGAGCGATGCGGCCAAAAAGCGCGGACGCGGTCAGGTGGGCACGCTGGGGTCGGGCAATCACTTCCTCGAAGTGCAGGTGGTCGACCAGATCTACGATCAGCATGCCGCCGAGGTGATGGGCCTCGGGCCGGTGGGCCACGTCGTCGTCTTCGTCCACGTCGGGTCACGCGGCTTGGGCCATCAGGTCTGCACCGACCATCTGAAGACCGCCGAGCACTCCGCGCGCGAGCACGGTATTACGCTGGTGGACCGGCAACTGGCCTCCATGCCGTTTCAGTCTCCCGAAGGGCAACGCTATGTCGGCGCGATGAACGCCGCCGCGAACTTTGCCTGGGCGAACCGGCAGATGATCACGCACTGGGTTCGCGAGGTATTTAGCCGCGTGTTTGGGCAGAGTCCGGAAGCTCTCGAGATGGCCCTGGTCTACGATGTTTCGCACAACATTGCGAAGATCGAGGAGTACGAGGTGGATGGGAAACTGCAGCCGCTCGTCGTGCATCGGAAAGGCGCGACGCGCGCCTTTCCCCCGGGCCATCCCGAGCTCCCGGAACGGTACCGCGCCATTGGCCAGCCCGTCCTAATTCCCGGGGATATGGGCCGCTACTCATTTATCGCTGTGGGCACGGCAGATGCCATGCGCCTGTCGTTCGGATCCACCTGCCATGGCGCTGGCCGCGTGATGGGCCGTAAGCAGGCCGTTCGCGCCCTGGCCGGCGTGGACGTCGCCGAGGGCCTGCGCAAGCAGGGCATCCTGGTACGTGCTCAGGACCGAGGCCTGCTGGCAGAGGAAGCCTCGGCGGCGTACAAAGATGTGGCGAACGTGGTCGACATCTGCCAAGCCGCCGGGATTAGCCGCCGCGTCGCCCGCACCCGGCCGATTGGCGTCGTGAAAGGCTGAGGCCAGGCCACGAACTGTAGCAACCCGTACCGAGGGTTCTAAGGAGGGCCATGTGGGAGAGCACGACACCGCCGCCGTAGCGGAGTTTCCCCTCAAAGGGATCTGGTTCTATGACCGGTACACTGCCTCCGAAGTGCACGCGCACCGGTGCGGTGCCGTCATCGCCCGGGCCCAGACCGCGTATCAAGAGGTCGTCATTCAGCAGTTTGATCACCTCGGCCGCTGTCTGCTGGTCGACGGCAAGATCCAGTCGGCCGAAGTCGACGAATACATCTACCACGAACTCCTGGTGCACCCAGTGATGATCACCCACCCCCAGCCGCGGCGCGTGCTCGTGTGTGGGGGCGGAGAGGGAGCTCCACTGCGCGAGATCCTCCGGTACCGCAGCGTCGAATCCGTGACCATGGTCGATATCGATCGCGAACTCGTGGATTTGTGCCGGGAGCATCTGCCCTCATGGCATGCGGGAGCGTTCGATGATCCGCGGGTGCAC
>DATGVF010000031.1:0-6859 GCA_035300645.1 bacterium | reverse complement strand
GTCGCTCTCGTCTAATACGGCCACGAGTGGCCCCGCATCCACCAGTACGCCTCTCATCGCCGCCTCTGACGTTGAGAAAATAGGTTGCGAAGCACCTCCTCCGATCGAGCAGCCAGGTCGTGCGGCCCGCCATGACCGATGCCCACAAGATCTGTCATTCTGTCATAGAGGGTGCCCTCCGGCTTCGGACGCGTGATTTCCTCCGCCATCCTGGCAATCGCCTCCCGGATGATAGATGACTTCGTCCGGCCACTTTTCCGGGCAAGGCGGCGCACAGCCGATTCTGTCTCTTGGTCCAACCTGATACTTGTCGGCACGACCGCACCTCTAAAGTGTGTGTCATACATAGTTGTACTACACATTGAACGTCGGGTCAATCGGCCGCAGTGCCTCGTAGGGGAGACGGCCTACTGGAGGTGAACCTGGCAGATGAAGCCCCCCCACAGAGCGTGGTGTTTATGAGCGACAACCGGGTCCGGACTCGAGAACGGAAGTACAACCGCCGCCGCAAGGCGCAATTGTGTGTGCGCACGATCCCGGATGCGCGAGTCCTGCTGAATGGGAGTCGGGCATTGAGACTACCGCACCCGCCG
The DNA here is from genome assembly GCA_035300645.1 of bacterium. GTDB lineage: Bacteria > Sysuimicrobiota > Sysuimicrobiia > Sysuimicrobiales > Kaftiobacteriaceae > 13-1-40CM-64-14. Next base: position 6,266 of record DATGVF010000031.1, on the reverse strand, counting down.
CACCCGCAATGCATTCTCCTCGAACGCACGTGGGGCGCCGTTGCACTACGTCTCCTGGGGCAGTCCTAATGCCGCCTCGCGTGCCCGGGCAGCGCATGTTGGAGGAGATCCGCGAGCAGCCGGGCGTGCTGGAGCGGGTCTGTAGGTTCGAGGGGCCAACCGCGGCCGCACTGGCTCGCCGCTTGCGTGTCCGCCGGCCGCAAATGGTGGTCCTCGCCGCACGGGGGACGTCAGACAACGCGGCGATTTACGGCCGCTATCTTATCGAAACCCACCTAGGCATTCCGGTGTCCCTCGCTGCACCGTCGGTGGTGACCTTATATGGAGCGCGGCTCCGCCTGCGCGGGACCGTGGTGATCGGCCTGTCCCAGTCGGGACAGTCGCCTGATATCGTGCGGTTCGTGGAAGAAGCGCGCGCCGCCGGCGCTCTGACCGTAGCGATAACAAATACCCCACAGTCGCCGCTGGGGCGGGCCGCGCACGAAGTGCTGTTCTTACACGCGGGGCCTGAACATAGCGTGGCGGCGACAAAGACCTACACGGCGCAACTCGCCCTGATGAGCTTGTTGGTCGCTCACGCGGCCGAAGACCTCGCACTGGTCCGCGCACATCAGCGACTCCCCGATGCCATGGCCGCAGCTCTCGGTACCGAGCCCGCCGTGCGCCCCGCGGCCGTCCTCTTGCGGAGACGGCGCGAGTGCCTGGTCACCTCGCGCGGGTTCAATTTCGCCACTGCTTTGGAGGGAGCGCTCAAGCTCAAGGAAAGTAGCCGTGTGGTCGCCGAGGCTCTGTCTTCGGCCGACTTGCTCCACGGTCCGATCGCGCTCGTGGAACGGGGATTTCCAGTGATCGTCACCGCCCCGCCGGGACGCGCGTTAGCGCACCTAACCCACCTGCTGCGGGGTCTCCGCCGACGGCATGCGCAAACGATCGTGCTCTCATCTGCACGGCAGGCGCTCCAAGTCGCCGCCCTCCCTGTGCCACTCCCTCCGGTCGGGGAGGAGGCCCTCACTCCGCACGTGTACATCGTGCCGCTACAATTGCTGGCCTACCATGTCGCCAGGCTCCGTGGGCTGGATCCAGATCGGCCGCGTGGTCTGCGGAAAGTCACCCGCGTGCTGTAGTCAATTGACTCCCGCCCACGCCACCGCCTGTGAGGCAAGGGTTCAAAGCACTCGTCCGGGTACACACAGCGAGAACACCTTAGAGCCGCCGGGCAGATCGAGCCAGGCGCTGCAGCATTCCGGGTGTCGGCGCCACGCCCACGGCCTCCAGCGCCAGCAGCGCGGCGCCAACCTCCGGAGGAAACGCGGGCGGGCGGATCACGCAGAGCGGGGCGCGTCGGCGGAGCGACCTCCGCAGGGGATCCAGCACCAGCCGTCCCATCTCGAAGACCCCGCCGACAGGAAACACAGAAAACGCGTCGTCGAGCATCTTCAGACGGGATGCCACGGCGACCACCAACTCCCCAAGCTCGTAACCGGCCTGTTGAAGAATGTTCCGTGCCACATCGTCGCCTCTCAGTGCGGCTCTCTCGACGAGCGGGACCAATGACGCCAGCAGCGCACGCCCACCGCCCTCACCGTACACCCGCTGGCGAATCTGGGCCCACCCGCCCAACCGCGCGGCCACCAGAGGCCGCAGCGCCGTCGCCGGACCGCGCCCATCGACATTGGCCAAGGCGGCCCGCAGCGCCGCGCGCCCAAGGCTCATCCCGCCACCGGCATCGTCGATGAGATACCCGTACCCGCCCGCGCGCGCGGTGTGCCCTTTCGCATTCCGCCCGTAGGCCACCGACCCCGTCCCGGCGATCACCGCCACGCCGGCGCGGCCGGCCGATGCTCCGGCGAAGGCGATGGCCGCATCCCACGTGGCCTGGACAAGGGGCGCGCGGGTGATCCCGCGGAGGATGCGGATGGCCGTGCGTGATTCCCGAGAATTCGGCTCCAGCCCCGTGAGCCCCGCCACCACCGAGCGAATCGCGACCCCATGCCCGGAGACACCTCTGCGTGCTGAGGAAAACGCCTCACGCAATGCGCGACGTGTCTGCGCCTGTCCTGAGGCCCGATAGAGGTGATCCACCGGGCCTCCGCGTCCGACACCCACGATGCGACCGGTGGCATCGAGCAGCACGCACGTGGTCGACGAGGCGCCGCCGTCCACACCCGCGACCACTACGCCTGTCATCCCCGGATCCCTTTCGTTCCTTCAACAAACACTTTCGTGAGCATCAGTGGATCAGTGATGGCGCGGCCCACGACCACGGCAAATGCCCCGGTACGGAGCGCCTCCCGCACTTGGGCCGGGGTGCGGTAGCGCCCTTCGGCCACGACCGGAACCCGCAGCACCCCGCACAACCTCCGCACTAGATCGAGATCCGGATCTTCGGGTGCAGGCCCCGCGTCCGTGTATCCGGAGAGCGTCGTCGCGACGAGATCGGCACCGAGTGCGGCAGCGTGCATGCCCTCCTCCACTGTCGCCACATCGGCCATGACCCACCGGCCCAGGACATTCTTGATCTTCGGGATCAGGCCATCGAGCCGTTCTCCGCCTCTCCGCGGGCGCGAGGTGGCGTCCAGCGCGATGATATCCGCCCCCGCGTCGGCGACCGCCTGCGCATCGGCAAACGTGGGCGTGATGTAGACCGGCGACTCCGGCGTCCAGACCTTGCGGATCCCAATAATGGGCACATCCACCGTGCGGCGCACCTCGCGGATGTCATCCTCCCCGTTGAGGCGCAGGCCTGCAGCGCCTCCCATCGTCGCCGCCCGCGCGATCGCGGCGATCACCACAGGGTCGTGCAGGGGATGGCCCTCGCGAGCTTGGCAGGAAACGACGAGACCGCCAGCCAGCCTCTTCCGCCAGGCCGCGCTCGCGGTGCTCATCCCTTCAGCGCTCCGGCGGTGAGCCCGCGGATGAAATGCTGCGACAGCAGCACGTACAAGGCCACGACAGGCAGCGCCGCTAACGTGAGCCCTGCAAAGAGCGTGGCCCAGTCGGTGTAGTACTGGCCGAAGAACGCCGTCATCCCCAGGGGCACCGTCTTCAGCCGGTCGGAGTGGATGAACACGAGCGGGAAGAAAAAGTCATTCCAGATCGGGATGAGGTTGTAGACGGCCACGATGATCAGCGCGGGCCGGACCAGAGGCAACATGACCCGCCGGTAGATCAGCCACTCACTCGCGCCGTCGATCCGGGCGGCGCTATCGAGGTCAGAGGGCAGCGCACGGAAGAAACCGGTGAGGATGAAGACCGCACTCGGCAGCCCGCTCGCGGCGTAGGTGAGAATCAGGGCCCAGGGGGTATCCAGGAGACGCAGGTTGCGCATGAGGATGAACAGCGGGATGATCCCCAGCCGCAGCGGCAACATGAGCCCGCTCAAAAAATACAGATACAGCAGATCATTGCCGCCAAACCGGAACCGCCCCAGAGCGTAGCCGGCCATCGCGCCCAGCACCAGGATGACGACGATCGACGCCAGCGTGATGACCACGCTGTTGCGGAAGTACAGGGCAAACTTCGCCTCCACCCAGACACGCGTGAAATTCTCCCACCGCCACACGACGGGCAGGCCAAACGGATTCTGGAAGATTTCTCGCGTGTTCTTGAAGGCTGACAGAACCATGATCAGCAGGGGCACCAGCACTACCACGCTGTTGAGGGCGAGCACGAGCTGACCCAACGGCATCCAGAGAGTCCGCTTCGTCATGCGAGCTCCACCTCACGGCGACGCAACCAGCCCGCCGCAAAAACCGAGACCGTCACCAGGAGGATAAACATCAGCACGGCGATCGCGGAGCCCACACCGATGTCCTGGAGCCCCGTATCGACCTCGCCAAACGCCATCCGGTAGAAGAATAGACCGAGCACGTCGGTGGAGCGATTCGGGCCGCCGGACACACCCTGGACGATGTAGGGCAACTCGAACCAGTTAAACGACCCGATGAAGGTGAGCAAGACAATGATCGTCACTGCCGACGCGAGCAGAGGGAAGACGACATGCCGCGTGACCTGCCATTCGGTCGCGCCGTCGAGGCGCGCCGCCTCAAGATACTCGTCCGGCACGGCGTTGATCCCGGCCAGGAAGACAATCGTCGGGAAACCCAACCATCGCCACGCATTCACCAGGGTCAACGTCACCAGAGCCGTGTGCGTGTCCCCCAACCACGGACGGGCGAGGGCGGCCAGTCCGAGGGTCGCCAGCAACTGATTGACAATGCCGAAGACGGGGTTCAAGAAAAGCGCCCACAGGAATCCGACGATGATCAGGGACAGCGTCACGGGGAGAAAGAAGATGACCCGGTAGACTTTTGCCCCCCAGGGACCGCGCGCGAGCAGAAGCGCGAGCCCCAGGGCCACGACGTTCTGGGCGAGCATCGTTACGACGAAGACCACGACATTGTGCCAAAAAGCATTGAGCAGCAGCTGCGAATACGGAAACGTGGTGAAAAGGCGGACGAAGTTCTCTAGACCGACGAGCTCCCGACGGCCGATCCCCTCCCACCGATAGAGGCTGTAGACGAGGGCGGAGACGATCGGGTAGGTCGTGAAGAGCGCGAAGAGGGCCGTGGCCGGTGCGAGGAAGATGACCAGCCACAGCCGCTGGCTACCGCGCCGGGTCAACCCGCGGGAGCGCGGTCGGGCAAACCGGGTGAGGGCAACGGAGGGCGGAGGCGCCTCCGCCCTCCGGGGACCACTACCGGCCGCGGAACGGTTCGAACCAGGCACTGAGGCCTCGCGTGACCTCGTCGCCCACCTGCTCCGGCGTCTCCTGCCCCGCCATCATTCCCTGCAGCGCGCTCTGCAGCAGCGTCGACCCGGTCGGAGCCTGCCACCGGAACCCCACCAGCATCATGTACGGCGTCGCCTTCCGGTTCATCTCCTGCACGTGTTTGAGGATCGGATCGGTGATCACCACCCCCGGCACCGCCGACGTCTGCGCCAGCATGTCGGTGAACATCTGACCGAATTCGCGGGTGGCCGTGAAACGGATAAACTTGAGCGCGGCATCCAGGGACGGGGTCCGGGCGTTGATGCCATAGTTGCCGTCATTGAATGACGACACCCAGGGGACCTGCCCCCCCCGGAGCGGAGGCGTCGCAAAGACATCGAAGTCCAGAGCCTTGTTCTGCGCCTTGAAGAACCCAATTTCCCACGACCCTCCCATGAACATCGCCGCCTGCTCGTTGAGGAACAGTTGCTGCATCGTCGCATAATCCACGCCCATGAAGTTTGGATGCATGTACGGACGGAGGTCCAGCATCCGGGCGAGTGCGTTCGTGTAGGTCGGGTCCTTGAAGCTCGTGTGCCCCGATGTCACCGCGTCATAGAAGACGGTCCCGCCGTAGAAATTGGGAGCGACCGCCCCCGCCATCAGCTCGAGCGTCCACCCCTCCTTGGCGCCGTTTGCGATCGGCACGACGCCTTTGTCCTTGAGGGTCTTGCACACCGAGAGAAACTCGTCCCAGGACTTGGGGATGGACACTCCGGCCTGGGAGAAGATCTTCTTGTTGTAGTAGACGACGATCGTCTGGCTCGCAAACGGGACGCCGTAGAGCTTGCCGTCCTTGCGGCCACGCGCCCCGTCGAGCATCTGCCGGGAAAAGGTCTTCAGCTCGGGCACTGTGTCAAAGTCCAGCGGCGCTACAAACCCCGCTGCCGAGAAGGTCTCGAGGCCACCGTAGGCACGCAGGTGGATGATGTCCGGCCCCTTGCCCCCCGTCAGTGCGGAGGAGAGGATGGTATTGTACTCGGTTTGCTTAAAGGGCACGAACTCGACTTGGATGCCGGGATTCCGTTGCTCAAACACCTGAATCATCTTGTCATAGGCCCACTTATCTTCGACCCGCCAGCTCCAAAACGTGAGTTTCACCGGCGGCTGGGCGGTCACCGCCCCCGGGTCCAACGTGGCCACACATAAACACACCACGAGTCCCACCAGAACTCGCCTGCTCACGGAACCACCCCCCGCGTGTTGTTTGGATAGACTACGGCTTCGTGTCCGTCAGAGGCTCTCCTCCGGAGCCCTCAAGGGTTTCGGACTGCTGGATCGCGCCGAGAGAAACGATCCCGGAACGCACGGGGGGCCCTCGGCAGACTAGATTACAGGGGCTCCCCCCGGAGGACGGCCAGAGGGCGGTGCGGAATAAGACATTCGATTCCACTTCATCTAGACAAGGAGACTCCGTATGACGAGAGCGCGATCTTTGCTCCTCCTGGCAGCCGTGATCTTACTGCTCGGAGGAACCATCATCCCCATCCAGCTG